>CAYSGN010000080.1:0-12399 GCA_964430615.1 uncultured Janibacter sp.
AAGACGTCGCCCGGGTAGGCCTCGCGGCCCGGCGGGCGGCGCAGCAGCAGCGACACCGCGCGGTAGGCCTCGGCCTGCTTGGACAGGTCGTCGAAGACGATGAGGACGTGCTTGCCCTGGTACATCCAGTGCTGGCCGATGGCCGAGCCGGTGAAGGGGGCGAGGTACTTGAAGCCCGCGGCGTCGGAGGCGGGGGCCGCGACGATGGTCGTGTACTCCATCGCGCCGGCCTCCTCGAGGGTGCCCTTGACCGAGGCGATCGTCGAGCCCTTCTGACCGATGGCGACGTAGATGCAGCGCACCTGCTTCTCGGGGTCGCCGGTCTCCCAGAACTCCTTCTGGTTGATGATCGTGTCGACCGCGACCGTCGTCTTGCCGGTCTGGCGGTCACCGATGATCAGCTGTCGCTGACCACGACCGATGGGGGTCATGGCGTCGACGGCCTTGAGGCCGGTCTGCAGCGGCTCGTGGACCGACTTGCGCTGCACGACGCTCGGCGCCTGCAGCTCGAGGGCGCGGCGGCCCTCGGACTCGATCTCGCCCAGGCCGTCGATCGGCTGGCCGAGCGGGTTGACGACGCGGCCGAGGAAGTTGTCACCGATCGGCACCGAGAGGACCTCGCCGGTGCGCTTGACCTCCTGGCCCTCCTCGATGTTGGAGAAGTCACCGAGGATGACGACACCGATCTCGTGGACGTCGAGGTTGAGCGCGATGCCGAGCGTGCCGTCCTCGAACTCGAGCAGCTCGTTGGTCATGGCCGAGGGCAGACCCTCGACGTGGGCGATGCCGTCACCGGTGTCGGTGACCCGGCCGACCTCTTCGCGGGAGGCCGCGCCCGGCTTGTAGGACTGGACGTAGCCGTCCAGTGCGTCCCGGATCTCCTCCGGACGGATCGAAAGCTCCGTCATGATGTCTTCTCCTCGTTGCCGGCCGATCGGGCCGAATGAATGGTCTGCATGGTGATCGTGGGCCGTCAGCCGGCCAGGTGACGCTTGGCCTCGTCGAGGCGTCGCAGGACGGTCCCGTCGACGACCTCGTCGCCGACCTGGACGCGGATGCCACCGATGACCTCCTCGTCGTGGACGACCTGCAGGAGCACCGGCTTGCCGTAGGTGCGCTGCAGGGCACCCGCGAGGCGGCTGCGCTGCTCGTCGGTGAGGTCGACGGCGGTGGTGACGACGGCCGTCAGCTGCTGGCGACGCTCCGCGGCGATGTCGAGGTACTCCTCGATCGTCCGGTCGAAGCGGCGACCCCGCGGCGCGAGCACGGCCTGACGGGTCAGCGTGACGGTCTCGGGACGGGCCTTGCCCTCGAGCAGCCGAGCCACCAGGGCCGCCTTGCCCTCGGGGTCACCGTGCCGGTTGCCCAGCGCGTCCCGCAGCTCCGGGTTGCCCGCGACGACCCGCTCGAAGCGGAAGAGCTCGTCCTCGACCTGGTCGATCGCGCCCTCGTCCTCGGCGGCCTTGAGCGTGGCCTCGACCGCGAAGATCTCGAGCGCGTCGGTGAGGTCACGCTCCTTCGTCCAGCGCTGCCCGGCGAGGGTCGCCAGCACCTGCACGACACCGTCCGACACCTTGCCGCTGAGCAAGCCGGTGACCAGCTGTGCCTTGTCGCCGGCCGGCCGGGTCGGGTCGACGAGGGAGCGACGCAGGGTCGGCTCCCGGTCGATGAGGCCGGTCACGGCGAAGAGCTCGTCGGCGACCGTGGCGGCCCGACCGCCGGCCAGGGCCGACTCGAGAGCGGGACGGCCCTCGAGGACGGCGTGACGGGAGGAGCCCTGCATCAGGCCTCACCCGTCGGGGTCGGCGCGGAGGAGGCCGAGCCGACCTTCTCCGGCTGGACCTGACCCGACTCGAGATCCGTGAGGAAACGGTCGATCAGGCCCTGGCGGCTGCTCGAGTCCTGGAGCTCGTGGCCGACGATCCGACCGGCCAGGTCCGTCGAGAGACGACCGACCTCACCGCGCAGGGAGACGGCGGCCTGCTGGCGCTCCGCCTCGATCTGCTTGTGCGCCGACTCGGTGATGCGGTTGGCCTCCTCCTGGGCCTGACCGCGCATCTCCGCGACGATGGCCGCACCCTCGGCGCGGGCGTCCTCGCGGATCTTGGCGGCCTCGGCACGGGCCTCGGCCAGCTGCGACTCGTACTGGGCCTTGGCGGCCTCGGCCTCTGCCTGGGCGTTCTCGGCCTGGGCGATGCCACCCTCGATCGCGTCATGACGCTCGGCGTAGGCCTTCTCGAGGTTCGGGGCGACCTTCTTCGCGACGACCCAGTAGAGGATCGCGAACATGATGAGCCCGAAGACGAGCTCCTCCCAGTG
This sequence comes from uncultured Janibacter sp., assembly GCA_964430615.1. Taxonomy (GTDB): domain Bacteria; phylum Actinomycetota; class Actinomycetes; order Actinomycetales; family Dermatophilaceae; genus Janibacter. Next base: position 2,320 of record CAYSGN010000080.1, read on the forward strand.
CGGGATGAGAGGCGATGAGCCGCCGTCACCCGCCGCGGCGAGCCCCACGACCGACGAGGCGGTTGCGGTGATGTGCACGGGGTACTCCTAGTGGCTGGAACCGGTTCGAAATGGGGTGCCTGACCGGCCAGGCTCAGTTGTTGATGAAGAAGAGCACCAGACCGAAGATGGCGAGCGCCTCGGCGAGGGCGAAGCCGAGGATGGCGATCGGCTGCAGCAGGTTGCGCGACTCGGGCTGACGGGCGACACCGTTGATGTAGGCGGCGAAGATCAGACCGACGGCGATGGCCGGGCCGATGGCGGCGAGGCCGTAACCGACCAGGGAGACGGAACCGGTGATGTCCACGATGTGTCCTCTTTCGTGTTTCTGATGATCCACCGCGGGGTGGTCCCGCGGGGAAGTACTTGGGCTATGAAGTTGTGGGTCTTGCGGTCAGCGGGACGAGGCTCAGTGGTCCTCGGCGACGGCGCCGGCGATGTAGCTGGCGGCCAGGAGTGCGAAGACGAAAGCCTGCAGGAACTGGACCAGGATCTCGAAGATGAGCATGACCCCGGCCATGAGGAAGGTCGGCAGCGACAGCACCCGCAGGAGGATGCCGTCCCCGTGGAGCAGGAAGAAGAAGGCTCCGGTGACGAAGAGCGCGATGACCATGTGCCCGGCGAACATGTTGCCGAAGAGTCGCAGCGCCAGCGTCAGCGGCCGCGTGATGAGGTAGGTGACGATCTCCAGCAGGAAGATCACGGGGGCGATCCACGCGGGCAGGCCCGGGGGGACCATGTGCTTGAGGTAGCCGACGAAGCCCATCTTCTGGATGCTCACCCAGTGGTAGACGACGTACACCACGATGGTCAGGGCGATCGGGAACCCGATCTTGCTGTTGACCGGGTTCATCGACAGGAAGAAGGACCCGGAGAGGTTGAAGAAGAGCACCATCGTGAAGAGGGTGACGATGAGCGGCACGAACCGGCGGAACTCCTTGGTGCCGATCATGTCCCGGGCGATGGAGTTGCGCGGGAAGTTGTAGAAGCCCTCGAGGATCCACTGCCCCTTGCTCGGGAGCACCGCGGCCTTCTTGCTCAGCGCGATCATGACGACGGAGACGACGGCCGTGATGATCGCCGCCCAGGCCATCTGGTTGGTCACCGTCAGCGGGCCGATGTCGAAGAGCGGCTGCCAGAAGATCTCCGGGGTCGGGGACTGGTAGCTCTCCCCACCACCGGCGGCAGGCAGCATGGGCGCAGCGGACAGGGTCACGGATTCTCCTCGTTGTGTGGCGCGGCGACCTGCGCGGACCCGGCCTGGGGGTTCTTCGCGGGCGCCTCGGACGTACCGTATCGGAGCCAGATGGTGTAGAGCGACAGGGTCATCCCGATGATGAGTCCGGCGGCGACGAAGCCGGTGACACCGAGCCACCGGTCGACCAGCCATCCGAGGGCCCCGAAGAGGACCGGACCGGTGATGAGGTGCGCCAGGACCGTCGAGCCCATGGCATCCGCCTGGACCACGGGGTTGGGCGCGGACGGGTCGATCGCGTAGCGCGCCCGGGTGCGCGCGGCCTGCTGTGGCGTCGGCTCGGCACGGGTGACCAGCCGGCGAGCCCCTCCGCCGGCCCCGCGAGCCGGGGCGCTCATGCCCGGCCGCCCTGGGGGTAGATGACGTGACGGGAGCGGACGTAGCCGCTCATCTGCCCGACCTGCAGCATCAGCGTCTCGACGATGGCGGCCGCAGCGGTGATCTGCCCGTGGAGCCAGGAGGCGTCGTGGAGCACGGCGATGGCCCCGACGAGGAGGATGAGCTGCCCCAGGTAGACCAGTCCGGCCCCGGCCATGGACAGGTTCGGCTCCCCGGCGATGACGAGCGTGATGGCCAGCAGGCCGACGAGGATGACGACGAAGGCGAGCGCCGCGCCGGTGAGCGCGCTCAACGCCCCGGATGTGCCGCCGGCGATCGCGCCGCCGGCGGTGACCACGGCCGCACCGACCGCGCCGCTGACGAGGACACCACGGCGCATGCCCTGCACGGGACTGCGGCGCGGAGGTGTCATCGGCTCACTTCGGGATCGGGAGCAGGGGTGTGCTCTCGGGTCGTGTTGAGGATTGCGCCGGGGCGCTTGTGAAAGTTTACACAAGCGCCGGGCGCTGCCTCAAACCGAGCGGCGCCCGGCCGCTCAGACATCCGTGCGACGCCCCTGCGTGTCGAACTTCTTCGGCCGGTGGCCGGGGGCGGAGAAGCGCGGCAGCCACATCGTCAGCCAGAGCGCGACGGCGAGCATGAGCACTCCCCCGATCGCGGTGAGGACCGGCGGGAAGAAGATGAAGCTCACCACGCCCATGGCGACGACGAGGGCCCAGAGCCACAGCAGCAGCACCGCACGCCGGTGGCCGTGCCCGATGCGCAGCATCCGGTGGTGCAGGTGCCCGCTGTCGGCCTGCCACGGCTGCTGGCCCCGCGCCGTCCGGCGCACCACCGCCCAGAAGACGTCCAGGAGCGGTAGGAGCATGATCGAGACCGGGATGAGCAGCGGCAGCACCGTGGCCGCGACGGGGTCGGCGCCGCCGACGTCGGCCGGGTTGACCGACCCGGTCGTGAGGATCGTCGCCGCCGCGAGCAGCAGACCGAGCAGCAGCGCCCCGGAGTCGCCCATGAAGAGCCGGGCCGGGTAGAAGTTGTGCGGCAGGAAGCCCAGGCAGCAGCCCGCGAGCGCCGCGGAGACGAAGGTCGCCGAGGCGAAGACGTTCGGCGAGGAGTAGGCGGAGGAGAGCAGGTAGCTGTAGGCGAAGAAGGCGGTCGCCGCAATCGCCACGAGACCCGCGGCGAGCCCGTCCAGGCCGTCGATGAAGTTCACCGCGTTGATGCACAGCACGACGACGAAGACGGTGAGGAGGACGAGCAGCGGCGCGGGCAGGACCGTCACGACGCCGATCGGCAGCGAGTAGAACTGCACACCGGCGAAGGCGATGGCCGCCGCCGCGACCATCTGCCCGCCGAGCTTGGTCAGCGCATCCAGCTCGTAGACGTCGTCGAGCGCCCCGAGCAGGCAGATCCCCGCGGCCCCCGCGAGCGTGCCGACGAGCTCGTAGGAGTCGAAGACCTGCCGCAGGAAGGGCATCCGCGACGCGGTGAGGGTCGCGGCGGCGTACCCGAGAAGCATCGCCACCCCGCCCAGACGCGGCATCGGGATGACGTTGACGTCCCGCTCTCGCACCTGGGTGAAGGCCCCCACCCGCACCGCGACGACCCGCATGAGCGGGACGCAGAGATAGGTGGTGGCCAGCGCCACGAGGAAGACGAACGCGTACTCCCTCACGTGCTCTCCCCGGCCTCGACGGGCGGGATCAGCGCGGGTAGGCCGGGTAGCTGGTCACGAGCTCGGTGACCTGCCCACGGACCTCCCGGGAGACCTCGTGCTCGGGGTCGGCGTCCCCCTTCGTCACGGCGGTGTGGATGAGCTCGGCGATCGTGACCATCTCGTCGGTCCCCATGCCCTGGGTCGTCACGCACGGGGTGCCCACACGCACACCCGAGGCGATCGAGGGCTTCTCCGGGTCGTTCGGGATGGCGTTCTTGTTGAGCACGATCCCGGCCGCGTCGCAGCGGGCCTCCGCGTCCTTGCCCGTGACCCCGACGCCCTGGAGGTCCAGCAGCGCCAGGTGGGTGTCGGTGCCGCCGGTCGTCGGACGGATGCCACGCTCGGAGAGCTCGCCGGCGAGGACCTTCGCGTTGGCGATGACGTCCTTGGCGTAGGTCGCGTACTCGGGGGTGGCGGCCTCCTTGAAGTTGACCGCCTTGGCCGCGATCGTGTGCATCTGCGGGCCGCCCTGCATCATCGGGAAGATCGCCTTGTCCAGCGCCTTGGCGTGCTCCTCCTTGCAGACGAGCGCACCGGAGCGCGGGCCCCGCAGCACCTTGTGCGTGGTGAAGGTGACCACGTCCGCCTGCGGCACGGGGCTCGGGATCGCACCGCCGGCCACGAGCCCGATGAAGTGGGCCGCGTCGACCCACATGATCGCGCCGACCTCGTCGCAGATCGCCCGGATGCGGTCGAAGTCGAGCAGCCGCGGGATGGCCGAGCCGCCGGAGCAGATGACCTTCGGGCGGTGCTCCTTGGCCAGGCGCTCCATCTCGTCGTAGTCGACGTCCTCGGTCTCGGGGTGCACGCCGTAGTGGACCGCGTCGAACCACTTGCCCGAGAAGGAGACCTTCGTGCCGTGGGTCAGGTGCCCGCCGTGCGGCAGGGACATCGCGAGGATCTTCTCGCCCGGCTGGAGGAAGGCCCCGTAGACCGCCTGGTTGGCGCTGGCGCCGGAGTGCGCCTGGACGTTGGCGTGCTCGGCTCCGAGGAGGTTCTTGCAGCGCTCGATCGCCAGCTCCTCGGCCTTGTCGACCTCGGCGCACCCGCCGTAGTACCGCCGGCCCGGGTAGCCCTCGGCGTACTTGTTGCTCAGGGTCGACCCGAGGGCCGTGAGCACCTCCGGGGAGGAGATGTTCTCGCTCGCGATGAGCTGGAGGCCGCTGCGGATGCGCCCCAGCTCGCTGGTCAGCACCCCCGCGACCTCCGGGTCGAACGCGCGCAGGGCGCCGAAGTCGGAGCCGTAGAAGGTGTCGTCGGTCATCGCGGTGCCTCCGTGTCGGTGGTGGTCTTCTCTGGTGCAGGATCCTGCCATTCCGGCCGCTCCGGCCAAGCAGCGGCCGCCTCGCTCACGTCCTCCGGGGTGGACGCCGCGTCGGCGGGCGAAGGGGGCGGGGCGCCGGTGGCGGCGTCCTCCGGGACCTGGTCGGCGACGTCGGCGGCGTCCTCGCCGGCATCCGCCGGACGGTCGAATCCGGCGCCGAGCACGGAGACCAGCTGCTCGCGGGTGACCGCGCCCTGGCGCAGCACCTCGGGCCGCTCACCCGTGCAGTCGATGATCGTCGAGGGCTGCTGGGTGTCCCGCGGTCCCCCGTCGACGTAGACCGAGACGGCCGGGCCGAGCTGGACGGCAGCCTCGGTGACGTTCGTCGCGGCCGGCTGCCCGGTGCGGTTGGCGCTGGTGACGGCAAGCGGGCCGGTCTCGCGCAGGACGGCCAGGGCCACCTCGTCGTCGGGCATCCGCAGGGCGACCGTGCCGGCGGTCTCGCCGAGGTCCCAGTGCAGGGTCGGCTGGGCCTTGAGGACGAGGGTCAGCGGCCCGGGCCAGAAGGTGTCGACGAGCGTGCGCGCCCAGTCGGGGACCGCGCGGCTCAGACCGTCGACGGTGCTCACGTCCGGCACGAGGACGGGCGGGGGCATGTCCCGGCCCCTCCCCTTCGCCTCGAGGACGGCGGCCACGGCGGCGGCGTCGAAGGCGTCGGCCCCGATGCCGTAGACGGTGTCGGTGGGGATGACGACCACCTCGCCGCGACGCACGGCCTCGACGCACCGGTCGATGCTCGGGCCGCGGTCGTCTCCGGTGGCGTCGACGACGGGACTCATGGCTCCCACCCTAATAGCGGTCCGCGCGGCGGGCTGTCGTCGTCCGCGGGCGACCGGTGAGGTCGTCGTGGTCGACGACCTCCGTCCACGCGCCGGTCCCGACGAGCGCCCGGGGCAGGCTCTCCCCCTGGCTGTCCGCGTGCTCCATGACGAGCAGGCCGCCGGGACGCAGCAGCCGGGCGGCGCTCGCGGCGACGGCGAGCGGGATGGCCAGGCCGTCCTCGCTGCCGCCGTACAGCGCGACCTCGGGGTCGTGCTCGGCGACCTCCGGCTCCAGGGGCACCATGCCGAGCGGGATGTACGGCGGGTTGCTCACGACGACGTCGACACCGCCGACGAGTCCCGCCAGCTCCGGCACCGCCGCCGGGTCGGCGGCACCGTCGGCGGCCACGAGCCGCACGGGCAGACCGGTCGCCTCGACGTTGCGCGCGGCCCAGGCGAAGGCGGGCTCGCTCAGCTCGACCGCGACCACCTCGGCACCGGGTGCCTCGTCGGCGACCGCGAGCGCGAGGGCCCCCGAGCCGGTGCACAGGTCGACGACGACCGGCGCCTCGGTGTCGGCGAGCGCCGCGAGCACGTGGTCGACGGCCTGCTCGGTCTCCGGGCGGGGCACGAAGACCCCCGGCCCGACGTGCAGCTCCAGCCGGCGGAAGGGGGCGGTGCCGGTGAGGTGCTGCAGCGGCACCCGGGCGGCGCGCTCCTCGACGAGCCCGACGTAGCGGGTCCGGAAGTCCTCGTCGGGGTGGGGACCGAGGAGCATCCGGCGCTCCACCTCCCCACGTCCGCATCCGAGCGCATGGGCGGCGAGGAGCACGGCATCGGTGCGAGGAGTGGGCACGCCCCCGTCACCCAGGGCGGTGACGGCCTCCGCCACCAGCGAGCGAAGGGAGGTCACTCGCCGTCCCCGGCGAGCGCCGCGAGGCGGGCGGCCTCGTCGGCCTCCACCGCGGAGTCGATGACCGGGTCCAGCGCGCCGTCGAGCACGGCGTCGAGCTGGTGGGCCTTGTACCCGGTGCGGTGGTCGCTGATCCGGTTCTCGGGGAAGTTGTAGGTGCGGATCCGCTCGGAGCGGTCCACCGTGCGCACCTGGGAGGCACGCGCCTCCTTGGCCTCCGCGGCCGCCTCGTCCATCGCCATCTGGTGCAGCCGGGCGCGCAGCACGCGCATCGCCTGCTCCTTGTTCTGCAGCTGGGACTTCTCGTTCTGGCAGCTGACGACCGTGCCGCTGGGCACGTGGGTGATGCGCACGGCGGAGTCGGTCGTGTTGACGCTCTGCCCGCCGGGGCCGGAGGAGCGGTAGACGTCGATCTTCAGGTCGCTGTTGTCGATCTCCACCTCGGCGACCTCGCCGACGTCGGGCATGACCCACACGCCGGCGGCGGAGGTGTGGATCCGGCCCTGGCTCTCGGTGACGGGGACGCGCTGGACGCGGTGGACGCCCCCTTCGTACTTGAGGCGGGCCCAGGGCGCCTCCCCCGGCTCCGGTGCGCCGGGGGCGGCGACGGCGACCCGCACGTCCTTGTACCCGCCGAGGTCGGACTCGGTCGTCTCGAGCAGGTCGACCTTCCAGCCGTGCTTCTCGGCGTAGCGCAGGTACATGCGCAGCAGGTCCCCGGCGAAGAGGGCGGACTCCTCTCCCCCTTCGCCCGCCTTGATCTCGAGGAGGACGTCGCGGTCGTCGTCGGGGTCGCGCGGGATGAGCAGGCGCCGCAGCCGCGCCTCGGCCGCGGCGGCGGCCTCCTCGAGCGGGGGCACCTCGTCGGCGAAGGCGGGGTCCTCCTCGGCGAGCTCGCGTGCGGCCTCGAGATCGCCGAGGGCGGCCTCGTGCGCCTGGTGGGCGGTGACGACGGGGGTCAGCCGGGCGTAGCGGCGGTTGACCTCGCGCAGCCGGTCGTGGTCACCGATGACCTCGGGGTCGGCCAGGGCGGCCTCCAGCTCGGCGTGCTCGGTGAGCAGCGCCTCCACCGACTCGATCACGGGTGCCTCCGGGGGCTCGCGCGGGACGCGTCGCGGACCGGGCGCGTCGAGGAACACGAATGCGCCGGCCAACCCGTGCAGGGCCGACCGGCGCATCGAGTGGGCTACTTGGCGGCAGCCTTCTGGCCGTAGCGCTTCTGGAAGCGGGCCACGCGACCACCGGTGTCCATGATCTTCTGCTTGCCCGTGTAGAAGGGGTGGCAGTTGCTGCAGATCTCGGCGCGGATCTCGCCGCCCTGGGCGGTGCTGCGGGTGGTGAAGGTGTTGCCGCAGGTGCACGTGACCGTGGTGGTCTCGTACGCGGGGTGGATGTCCTTCTGCACGTGGTGCTCCTTGGGTCTTCGTCTGGCCCGGGTCGACGCTGCGCCCTGCTCGGGCCCACAGCTGCGGTCTTCTGTCCCGCCGGCCGTGAACCGGACCAACCATCAAGTGTGCCAGATGCCTGGCACGCCCCACAAAACAGCGGCAGGGCGGGGTTTGTTCCCTGCTGCCGGCCGGCGGACGGGGTCTAGGCCTCCTCCTCCGGCGTCTCCTCCTCGAGCTGGGAACGGTCGATCCGCAGCCGCATCTCGGGGAAGGTCGCGTCGGTGAAGCCGAAGCGCTCGTAGATCGAGCGGCCCTCGTCGGTCGCGTTGACCGAGACGACCTCGACGTCGGTCTCCTCGCGGAACCACGTCAGCAGCGCGTCGACGATGGCATTGGTGAAGCCGAGCCGCCGGTGCCGCGGGAAGGTCGCGACATTGCTCACGAGACCACCGGGGCCGCCGCGTCCGGGCGCCGGCATGAGGTCGACGACCTGGCCCATCGCGCAGGAGACCACGGTTCCGTGCGCCTCACCGACGATGAGGTGGGCATCCCCCGAGGCGAGCCGCAGCTGGAGCCAGCGGGCGGCGTCCTGCTGCCAGGCCACGTCCGAGATCGCCTCCGGCGCGGTCCCCATGGCCTCGAACATCAGCGCGCGCAGGGTGACGATCGTCCCGATGTCCTCCGCCGTCGCCGGTCGGATGATGGATCCCTCGACCGGTCCGGCCGGGTGCTCGGGGGTCTCCTTGGGAGCCCGGCGTGGGAGCCGGGGCGGGCGCGGTGACATGCGCCCATGATGCCGCAGCACCACAGGGGGGTGCGCGAAGGGAGGTGCGGCCCGGCTCAGGGCCCGAGGAACGAGGGCCGAGGGCCGTGTCCCCTGCGGGCCCAGCCGAAGAAGGCGAGGTGCGCGAAGGGAGGCGCGGCCCGACTCAAGGCCCGAGGAACGAGGGCCAAGGGCCGTGCCTCCCTTCGCGCACTGCCGAAAGGCGTCCTACGCGGTCTCGTCGTCCTCGAGCTTGATCGACGAGGTCTGCTGGACCTGCATGAGGAACTCGTAGTTCGTCTTGGTCTTGCGCAGCCGGTCCAGGAGCAGCTCGACGCCCTGCTGGGTGTCGAGGGCGGCGAGGACCCGACGCAGCTTCCACATGATCCGCAGCTCCTCCGGGGCGAGGAGGATCTCCTCGCGACGCGTGCCGGAGGCGTTGACATCGACGGCCGGGAAGATGCGGCGGTTGGCCAGGCCCCGGTCGAGCTTGAGCTCCATGTTGCCGGTGCCCTTGAACTCCTCGAAGATCACCTCGTCCATGCGCGAGCCGGTCTCGACGAGCGCGGTGGCGAGGATCGTCAGGGAGCCGCCGTTCTCGATGTTGCGGGCGGCGCCGAAGAACTTCTTCGGCGGGTAGAGCGCGGCCGAGTCGACACCGCCGGAGAGGATGCGCCCGCTCGCCGGGGCGGCGAGGTTGTAGGCGCGACCCAGCTTGGTGATCGAGTCGAGGAGGACGACGACGTCGTGGCCCATCTCGACGAGGCGCTTGGCGCGCTCGATGGCCAGCTCGGCGACCGTGGTGTGGTCGTCGGCCGGGCGGTCGAAGGTCGAGGAGATGACCTCGCCCTTGACCGCGCGCTGCATGTCGGTGACCTCCTCCGGGCGCTCGTCGACGAGGACGACCATGAGGTGGCACTCGGGGTTGTTCGTCGTGATCGCGTTGGCGACCGACTGCATGACCATCGTCTTGCCGGCCTTGGCCGGCGCGACGATGAGGCCACGCTGGCCCTTGCCGATGGGGGCGACCAGGTCGATGATCCGGGTCGTCAGGACGTTGGTCTCGGTCTCGAGGCGCAGGCGCTCCTGCGGGTAGAGCGGGGTCAGCTTGCCGAACTCCGCGCGACGCCTGGCGTCCTCGGGGCTCAGGCCGTTGACGGTCTCGAGCTTCGCCAGGGCGTTGTACTTGCCCTTGTGCTTGCCCTTGACGGTCTGCTGCTGGGGCTCCTCCCCCTCGCGGGCCGCCTTGACCTGGCCGGTGACGGCGTCGCCCTTGCGCAGGCCGTGACGCTTGACCATGCCGAGCGGGACGTAGACGTCGTTGGAGCCGGCGAGGTACCCGGAGGTGCGGATGAAGGCGTAGTTGTCGAGGACCTCGAGGATGCCGGCGACGGGGACGAGCACGTCCTCGTCGTTGATCTGCGGCTCGACGTCGTCGAACTGCTGGTTGCTCCCGCCGCGGCCGCGACGGTTGCGGTTGCGGTTGCGACCACGGCGGCGCCCGCCGCGGTCGTCGTCGTTGCCGCGGTTGTCGTTGCCGCGGTTGTTGTCCCTGCCCCGGTTGTCGTTGCCGCGGTTGTC
>CAYSGN010000081.1:0-12336 GCA_964430615.1 uncultured Janibacter sp.
AGCGCGGCATCCGGGTGTTCGGGATGGGTACGCACGTGCTGCACGGAGAGTCGCCCCGGGCCGGGATCGTCTTCGGCTACGCCACGCTCCCGATCGGCTCGATGGGAGCCTTCACCGACGCGCTGGTCGACGCCGTCCGCCAGGCCGGCGGACGTGCTGGTCCCTGACAGGGACTCACAACTGGTCCAGAGGCCCCGCCCCGGCAGCCCTAGCGTGTGGTCCATGAGGACCGTGAACGACATCGACCTGACGATCAGACCGCACGCGGCCGAGCTGAGGGACGAGCTCGCCTCCTTCATCCGGGACACCGTCCGGCCGGTGGACGCGGAGCTGACCGCGGCGATGGACTCGCTCGACGGGCCCGAGCCGTACCCGCGCCTCATGCAGCAGGTCCGAGAGCAGGCCAGAGAGCGAGATCTGTGGAATCTCTACCTGCCCGAGCGTCACGGTGGTGTGCTGAACAACGTCGAGTACGCCTACCTGTGCGAGATGCTGGGCTGGTCGGAATGGTGGCCCTCGACCGTGAACTGCAACTTCCCGGACACGGGCAACACCGAGATCCTCGCGGAGCACGCCGACGCCACCCAGCGCGAGAGATGGCTGCAGCCCCTGCTCGACGGTGACATCCGATCCTGCTTCGCCATGACCGAGCCCGACGTGTCCAGCTCCGACCCGACCGGTCTGCAGACGAGCGCCGTCAGGGACGGGGAGGACTGGGTCGTCAACGGTCACAAGTGGTTCGTCAGCGGCGCGGTCGGCGCCGACCTCTGCCTCGTGATGGTGAAGACCTCGGACGACGGCGACCGCCATCGCCGGCTCAGCGTCCTCCTCGTCCCGATGGACACCCCGGGCGTCGAGGTGGTCCGTCGCGTCGGCTTCTTCGGGCACGCGGCCGGCCCCGGTCACTGCGAGGTCCGTTTCCGCGACTGCCGAGTCGGACCGGAGGCGTTGCTGGGAGAGGTGGGCGGAGGCTTCCAGCTCGCACAGGACCGGCTGGGTCCGGGCAGGATCCACCACTGCATGCGCGCCATCGGCGCCGCGGAGCACGCGCTCACGATGACGACCGACCGGGCCATGTCCCGGCGCCATCGTGACGGCGTGCTCGCGGACGAACCCGTCGTCCGCGAGGCGATCGCGCGATCCCGCGTGGACATCGACGCAGCTCGGCTCACGGTGCTGCAGGCGGCTCATGCGATCGACACCCGGGGTAAGCGCGCGGCCTACGGGGACATCTCGATCGCGAAGGTCTTCGTCCCCGATGCCGTGGTCCGGGTGATCGACCGGGCCATCCAGGTGCACGGCGCCCTGGGGGTATCGGACGACACACCTCTCCCGCGGATGCATGCGATCGCCCGGGCACTGCGCATCGGTGACGGCGTCGACGAGGTGCACCTGGCGACGATCGCCAAGCGTGAGCTGCGCTCTCGCTCGCAGGAGGCGCAGTGACCTCGCCCGATCCGCAGCTGGTCGCGGAGTCGCTCGCGGACGCCGGTGCGCCGACGTCGGCTCCGCCGCTCATCACGCGGATGGCGCTGGGTGCCTCCCGGGAGTGCTGGACGATCGACGCGGACGGTGACCTCTACGTCCTCAAGCGCGACCCCGTGGACGAGTCGGTCCTGCAGACCTCCAGACGTGTCGAGTACGAGGTCCTGGAGGCGGCAGCGGCCGCGGACGTGCCGGTCGCCGCACCGGTCGCCTACGAGCCGGCGGGTGGCCGTTTCGGGAGTGCCGGCTTCATCACCCGCTTCGTCCCGGGCACGTCGAGCCCGCGCCGCATCATCGGCCTGGCGGAGGAGCGAGGCCATGCCCTCGCCCGGGAGCTCGCCCGGGCCTACGGACGCCTCCACGACCATGCCCACGTCCCGGCCGCCTTCTCGGACCAGGAGGCCCCCTCCGGGTGGCAGGCGAGGTCCGCTCCCGGTGCGGACTCGAGCCTCGACGGGCTGCTGCCCACACTCGAGAGGGGCGTGCGCGAGCTCGGCTGCCGCCCCGTCCTCCGCCTGGCCCTGGCCTGGCTCGTCGACCACCGGCCTCCGGAGATGCCGCCCGTGCTGACGCACGGCGACGCACGCATCGGGAACATCCACGTCACCGACGACGGACGGCTGGCGGCACTGATGGACTGGGAGCTCGCACGTCCCGCGGATCGCGCGGAGGACCTGGCGTTCTTCTGCCTTCGCCCGTGGCGCTTCGGGCAGGACGCGAAGGGGGCCGGTGGCATCGCGCCCATCGACGTCTTCCTGGACGAGTACGACCGGGTGGCACGAGCGGGCGTGGACCACGCTCGCCTGCGCTACTTCGGCGTCGTGGGCCAGCTGCGCTGGGGACTGTACTGCCTGGACCAGTCCAGCCGGTGCGCACGCGGCGAGCACACGAGCCTGGAGCGCCTGGCCCTGGGCCGCCGTATCTCGCAGGTGGAGTGGGACCTGCTCGAGCTGATCGGAGACGAGTGATCGTGGTCGAAGAGCCCTCAGCGGTCGACCTGGTGGAGGCGACCTCGCGCGACCTGCGTGACCTGGCGGGAGACGCACCCCCGCACCAGCTCCAACGCCTGCGGACGGCGGTCCACGTCCTGGATCTCGTGGCCAGGGAGCTGCGCGTCGGTCCCCTCGAGCGGCCGGCGACCAGCGATGAGCACGGCGACCGTGCGGCACTGCGGGAAGACGTCCGGGCGCGCGTGGACGTGGACGCTCCCGGTTATGCCGACTGACCTACGAGGAGCTCCTCTCCTGGGGCACGAGCGATTTTCGGGAGGGGCCTCCCCCGAGGAGATGCCGGCCCGGGGAGGAATCTCCCCTCAGGAGATGCGGACTCAGGCGCAGCCGATGCAGGTGCGGGCGGTGGGCCGGGCCTCCAGCCTCCCGTCACCGACCGGACCGCCGCACTGCTCGCAGAGCCCGAAGGTGCCCGTGTCCAGACGCTGCAGCGCGGCATCGATCTCGCGGAGGCGGGCCCTGCCCTGCTGGACGAGTGCATCGAGCTGGGAGCGCTCGAAGGCGATCGTCGCCCCCTCCGGGTCGTGCTCGTCGTCGGCGTTGCTCCCTTCGCTCGCCGCCACCAACGCCTCGAAGTCACCGGTGAGCGTCTCGAGGCGATGGGACGTCGCCCTTCGCTCCTCCTCGAGGGCCGCGCGGAAGTCCGCCATGGGGCCATCCTGTCAGGACCCTGGAACCTCAGGTCCTCGCGGCGACCGGCACGGCCACCATCGCAGGTGGGGAGGTCACGCCGTGGGGTGGCGGTGGGCCTGCGGCGTCCGCTCGGGGGGTGCTCCCCCACCCGTCACGGACACGAGACGGCGCAGCTCCTCGACGGCGTGCCTGCGGGCACCCGACATCTCCGGGTCGACGGCCGTCGCGGCGCGCACGGTGACCTCGCGCGGCGAGCGCGCGCACGCATCGAGCACCGCTGCCAGGACCCGAGGGTCGCTGCCCCAGGAGCCGCCGAGGAGCACCGGCCGCGGATCGACGAGCCCGACCGCTGCCGCCAGCACCCCGGCGACCGCCTCGCCGAGCGCCGAGAGCAGTCCTTCGTCCGCCTCGGCCCGCCGCAGGAGCAGGTCGACGTCGATCGCGGTCGAGCCCTCCCGGACGAGCTCCAGCGCGGCGAAGACCTGGATCAGCGGCATGGCACTCCCGTCCGGACCACGGGTGAGCACGTGCGCGATCTCGCCCGCGAGCCCGTGGCCACCGCGACGGACCTCGCCGTCGCTGACCACCGCGCAGCCGAGCCCCTCCCCGAGATGGACGAGGAGGAGATCCCCGGTGCCGGCCGGCGACAGGCGGGCCAGCTCGGCCTGCACGGCCCAGTTGACGTCGTTGTCGACGAGGACCGGGCCGTCGACGACCGGCGTGAGGACGGCGACCGGGTCCAGGTCGCCGACGAGGAAGGGGAGGTCCGGCAGGTGCACGAGGCGCCCGCTGGCCCGGTCGACCGGGTCGGCGGCGCTGACGGCGGCGCAGCGCAGCCCACCGGGCAGACCTGCGGCGATCCCCTTCGCCGCGGACAGCAGGGCGGCGGAGACCGACTCCTGGTCGGCGCCGCGGGCGAAGGACTCCTCCCCACGGCGCACCACACCACCGAAGGCGTCGACGGCCTCCACGAGCACCCCGACCGGCGTGATGGCCGCGACCAGAGCGTGCCCGCAGTCCTCGGACAGGGAGTAGTAGGAGCCCGCCCGTCCGCGACCGGTCGTGCGCTCCCCCGTGTCGCGGAGCACCCCGGCCTCGACCAACCGACGGACGCTCTCGGAGGTGGTCGGCTTCGACAGCCCCGTCCTGGCCGCCAGCCCGGCACGGGTGTGCCGGCCCTCCTCCATGACCACGCGCAGGACGCGCTCGTCGGTGAGCGAGCGGAGCAGCTCGGGCGAGGGTTTGGCGGACACGAGAAGCATTTAGTCAGGGCTCTTGCCCAAATGTCAACGGCTGGCTAGCCTGCCACCAGTAAGGAGCCTTGACCAAAGGAGTTCGGCGTGACCACGACTGCCCCTCTGCAGACCCTCCCCTCGCTGCCGCACTGGCAGTCGCCCCCGGAGGACCTGGCTGCGGCGATCCGGGAGGTCAAGGCCGCCCTGCGCACCCGCATCGAGGCCTCCGGCCGCACCGTCGAGGAGGTCTTCGCCGTCGTCGAGGCCCGCGTCCTCGAGCGGGTCAGGGAGGTCACGGCGGCCACGGAGGCCGGCGAGCCGGTCTGGCCGGTCATCGACTACGCCGACATCGCACGGGGCACGGTGACCCCGGAGCAGCGTGACCTCGTCGCGCGCCGCGGCTGCCTCGTCGTCCGAGGACACTTCGAGCGGGAGCAGGCCCTCGGCTGGGACGAGGACATCGTCGACTACGTCGAGCGCAACGCCTTCTTCGAGAACTACCGCGGCCCCGGGGACGACTTCTTCGGCAGTGTCGGGTCCAAGCCGGAGATCTACCCCATCTACTGGTCCACGGCGCAGATGGAGGCTCGCCAGAGCGAGCGCATGGCGCAGGTGCAGTCCTTCCTCAACTCCTTCTGGCGGCACGAGTCCGAGGGCGTCCAGTGGTTCGACCCCAAGCGCGACGCCCTCTACCCGGACCGCATCCGCCGCCGCCCGCCGGGCACGGACTCCGGCGGGCTGGGGACCCACTCCGACCCGGGCACGCTCGACCTGTGGATGACCAGGGAGTACCAGCAGGCCTTCCGGCACCTCTTCGACGGCGACGTCGAGGCCTACGACCCGTGGGACGCGGCGCACCGCACCACCGGGCCGCAGTACCCGGGGAGCACGATGTGCTCGGCCTTCCGGACCTTCCAGGGGTGGACCGCGCTCTCCGACATGGGCCACGACCAGGGCGTGCTCCACACGGTGCCGGTGCCCGAGGTGATGGCCTACCTCATGCTCCGGCCGCTGCTGCAGGACGTGCCGGAGGACGACATGTGCGGCGTGACGACGGGCCAGGTCTTCCCGGCGAGCGAGCGGTGGCACGGCGACGTGCTCACGGCGCTCACCGGCATCCCGGACGTGCGCGCCGGGGACTCCGTGTGGTGGCACTGCGACATGATCCACAGCGTCGCCCCGGTGCAGGACCAGCAGGGCTGGGGCAATGTCATGTACATCCCGGCAGCCCCGTGGTGCGACCGCAACGAGGCGTATGCCGAGAACGTCCGCGAGAGCTTCCTGTCCGGGTCCAGCCCGGCGGACTTCCCGGAGGAGCACTACGAGCGCAGCTGGGAGGGACGGTTCACCGAGGACCGGCTCAACGGTGTCGGCCGTCGCGGCCTGGGGCTGCCGTGAGGACCACAGCACGCCGGGTCGAGCGCATCCCCACGCCGCCCGGCGCGGAGGAGTAGCGTTCCTCTGTCACGGACCGATCAGCTCCCGGGAGGCAATGGGCAATGGTCATGGACGCGAGCACCCTCCGGCTCGATGCCAGCTGGGTGGACTACCTGCTGATCGCGATCTACTTCGCGTTCGTCCTCTCGATCGGGCTGGTCGCACGGCGATCGGTCTCGACGAGCCTGGACTTCTTCCTCTCGGGACGCTCGCTGCCGTCCTGGGTGACTGGTCTGGCCTTCATCTCCGCGAATCTCGGCGCGGTCGAGATCATGGGGATGTCGGCCTCCGGCGCGGACCTCGGCATGCCGACCTTCCACTACTACTGGATCGGCGCGATCCCGGCGATGCTCTTCCTCGCCGTGGTGATGATGCCCTTCTACTACGGCTCCAAGGTCCGCTCCGTGCCGGAGTTCATGCTCCGTCGTTTCGGTCCGGGTGCGCACCTGGTGAACTCGATCAGCTTCGCGCTCGCTCAGGTGCTCATCGCGGGGGTCAACCTCTACCTCCTGGCGACGATCATCAACACCGTGCTCGGGTGGCCGATCTTCGTCTCCACGGTCGTCGCCGCGGTGGTCGTCCTCTCCTACATCACCCTCGGCGGGCTGTCGGCGGCGATCTACAACGAGGTGCTCCAGTTCTTCGTCATCGTCGCCGCGCTGACGCCGCTGACCGTCCTCGCGCTGCACAAGGTCGGCGGCTGGGAGGGCCTCACCGAGAAGATGACCTCGGCCGGCAACGAGGGCCAGCTCAGCTCGTGGCCGGGCACCTCGCTGACCCAGTTCGACTCCCCCGTCTGGTCCGTCGTCGGCATCATCTTCGGGCTCGGCTTCGTGCTCTCCTTCGGGTACTGGACGACGAACTTCGTCGAGGTCCAGCGGGCCATGGCCAGCAAGGACATGAACGCCGCCCGCCGGGCGCCGGTGATCGGCTCCTTCCCGAAGATGTTCATCCCCTTCATCATCATCCTGCCGGGCATGATCGCCGCGGTGATCGTGCCCGAGCTCTCCCGGTACAAGGCCAACGGCGGTACGGGGGGCAACGTCACCTACAACGACGCGCTGCTGCTGCTCATGCGTGACCTGCTGCCCAACGGTCTGCTCGGCGTCGCGATCGCGGGCCTGATGGCCGCGTTCATGGCCGGCATGGCGGCGAACATCTCGGCCTTCAACACCGTGATGAGCTACGACATCTGGCAGACCTACGTGCAGAAGGACAAGCCGGACGAGTACTACACGGCCTTCGGGCGCTGGGCGACCGTCGCGGCGACGGTCATCGCGATCGGCACGTCGCTCTTCGCGGGTAACTACAGCAACATCATGGACTACCTGCAGACGCTCTTCGGGTTCTTCAACGCGCCGCTCTTCGCGACCTTCATCCTCGGTATGTTCTGGAAGCGGATGACCGCGGCCGCGGGCTGGACCGGCCTGGTGTCGGGCACGCTCGCCGCGCTCTTCGTGGCGATCCTCTCCCAGGACGCGCTCGGGCCGGCCAGCATCGGCGTGATCCCCGTGAGCGGTCAGGGCGCGGCCTTCGTCGCGGCCGGCGCCGCCTTCGTCGTCGACATCCTCGTGAGCGTCGTCGTCACCCAGTTCAGCCGCTCGAAGGAGGAGTCCGCGCTGCGCGGCCTCGTCTACTCGCTGACGCCCAAGGAGGACCTCGCCGGAGCGCAGGTCGCCCACGCGTGGGAGTCCCCCGTGAAGCTCGCCGGGCTCTCCCTCGTGTGCGTCATCGTCCTCAACGTGATCTTCAGATGAGGAAGGCACCCACACCATGAGCAACGACCAGACCCAGGCCGAGCAGGACGCCCCGCGGCGGCACACGGCGGGTGCCTTCGACATCCGCAACATCATCGGTGCCCTGCTGGCGATCTACGGCGTCATCCTCCTGCTCGTCCACTTCATCAGCGGCAGCGACGCCGCCACCAGTGGCCGCACGCACGACCAGGCGAACCTGTGGACCGGCCTGGTCCTGCTCCTCGTCGGCATCGTCTTCTTCGCCTGGGCGAAGATGAACCCGACCGTCGTCGACGAGGAGGAGCAGGAGCGCCTCAAGGAAGAGAAGCGCCAGCTGGGCACGCCCGACTCCGGACCCACCTCGCCCTGACCCCGTGACGGGCTACATCGGGGCGGTCCTGGAGGCCGCCCGGGACGGCGGGGCCGGCGAGCCGGAGCTGAGCGGGCTGCGGCGCCGGCTGGAGCAGCTCGGCGACCCCGAGGCGGGCCGGCTCCCGGGCACCGCCCTCGAGCCGCTGCCCGATCTGCCGTTGCTCGAGGAGCTGCCGGAGCCGGACCCCGAGCGCGCCCGTGACGTCCTCGACCAGGTCGCCGTCGTCAAGGTCAACGGCGGCCTCGGGACGAGTATGGGGCTCACCGGGCCCAAGTCCCTCCTCGAGGTCAAGCCCGGGCACAGCTTCCTCGACATCCTCGGCCGCCAGGTGCTCTCCGCCCGCGAGCGCCACGCGACGCGACTGCCCCTGCTGCTGATGAACTCGCCGAGCACCCGTGAGGCATCGCTGGCCGCCCTTCGTGAGGAGCCAGAGCTCGCCGAGCAGACCGCGTGGCTGCCCCTGGACTTCCTCCAGGGTCGCGAGCCCAAGCTGCGCGCCGACGACTGGCTGCCGGTGCGGTGGCCGGCGGACCCGCGGCTGGAGTGGTGCCCACCGGGGCACGGCGACATCTACACGGCGCTCGCCGCGACCGGGACGCTCGACGCGCTGCTCGAGGCCGGCGTGCGCTGGTGCTTCGCGTCCAACGCGGACAACCTCGGTGCCGTCGTCGACCCGAGGATCGCGACGTGGATGGCCGCCGAGGACCTCCCCTTCGTCATGGAGGCGGTGCGCGGCACCGCCGCCGACCGGAAGGGGGGGCACCTCGCCCTGCGCGACGGGCGCACCGTGCTCCGCGAGACCGCCCAGGTGCCCGAGGGGGACACCTCCTTCACCGACGTCGAGCGGTGGCGCTACTACAACACGAACAACCTGTGGATCGACCTGCGCGCCCTGCGCGACCTCCAGGCGCAGCAGCCGGGTGGTCCGGACCTGCCGCTCATCGTCAACCACAAGACCGTCGACCCGACCGACCCGACCTCGACCGCCGTGCTCCAGCTCGAGACGGCGATGGGCGCGGCCATCGGAGAGCTCCCCGGCGCCCGTGCGGTGCAGGTCCCGCGGACCCGCTTCGCGCCGGTCAAGACGACCGACGACCTCCTCGTCGTCCGCTCCGACGCCTACGCGCTGACCACCGACGGGCTCCTCGAGCCGACCTTCGCCGGTCCCGGCCCCGTCGTGACGCTGGACCGGGAGCACTACCGCCACCTGCCGGACCTCGAGCGGTACTTCCCGCACGGCGCGCCGAGCCTGCGCCGGTGCACGAGCCTGACCGTCTCCGGGCCGGTGACCTTCGGCGCGGGCGTCGTCGTCGAGGGGGACGTGCACCTGAGGGGGCCGCGGACGATCGCCGACGGCGAGAGGCTGACGTGAGCCCGGCCGAGCGGGCCGTGGCCGCCTTCCCGCGGGCCTTCGACGGCGCCCGGCCCGACGGGTGCTGGCGGGCGCCCGGCCGGGTCAACCTCATCGGCGAGCACACCGACTACCAGGACGGCTTCGTCCTCCCCCTCGCCCTGCCGCAGGCCGCCGTGGTCGCCGCGCGCGTGCGTGCGGACGACCTGCTGCGGGTGCACTCCCTGCACGAAGGGGAGACCGCCTCCGTGCGGCTGGAGGAGGTGGAGCCGGGGCACCCGCCCGGCTGGCTCGGGTACCTCGCCGGCGTCGGGTGGGCCCTCGCCGAGGGTGGCCACGCCGTGCCCGGGCTCGACCTCGTCCTCGACTCCGACGTCCCCATCGGCGCCGGGCTCTCCTCCTCGGCCGCGCTGGAGTGCGCGATCGCGCTCGCCTGGGACGACCTCGGCGAGCTCGGGCTCGACCGAGACGAGCTCGCGGCCGCGGCCCGCCGCGCCGAGAACGCGGTCGTCGGCACGCCGACGGGCGTGATGGACCAGATGGCCTCGCTGCACGGGCGGGCCGGGTCGCTGATGTTCCTCGACACGCGGTCCATGGAGATCGAGCAGGTACCGCTCGACCTCGCCGACCACGGGCTCGCCCTCGTCGTCGTCGACAGCCGCGCACCGCACGCCCTCGTCGACGGGGAGTACGCCGAGCGGCATGCATCGTGTGCGCGTGGCGCGGAGCTGCTCGGGGTGCCCGCGCTGCGGGACGTCACGGTCGAGGGGCTCGAGGAGTCCCTCGACCGGCTCGACGAGGAGCTCCTGCGGCGGCGGGTGCGCCACGTGGTGACCGAGAACGCCCGTGTCGTGCGCGTCGCCGGGCTGCTGCGCTCGGGTGCGGACCCGCGGCGGATCGGCGAGCTGATGACGGCCTCGCACGCGTCGATGCGGGACGACTTCGAGATCACGGTGCCGCAGGTGGACCTCGCCGTGGAGGCGGCGCTCACCGCGGGGGCCCACGGCGCCCGGATGACCGGCGGTGGCTTCGGCGGGTGCGTCCTCGCGCTCGTCGAGGAGGAGGCCGCGACGAGCACGCACGAGGCGGTGGCCCGGGCGTACGCCGATGCGGGGTTCGATGCCCCGGTCTCCTTCGTGGCCCGGCCCAGCGGCGGGTCGGGTCGAGTCGACCCGACCGACGGCTGAGGCGGTCGGTGTGGCTCCCCTGCCATCTCCTCGCGTGCCGGTGACGACGACCGGCCTGGTGCCCGGTACCGGCCCGGGCGAGGCTGCGCACTGGCAGGGTGGGTGACATGACCACGCGGATCCTCACGGTCGTCACGAACGTCAGCCGCTACGACGAGCCGACCCACCCCACCGGCCTGTGGCTCTCCGAGCTCACCCACGCCTGGGAGGTCTTCGACCAGCACGGCTTCGAGCAGACTCTCGTGAGCCCGAAGGGGGGACTGGTCCCCCTGGAACCGCGGTCCCTGAAGTTCCCCACGTACGACAAGAGCGCCAAGGCCTGGCGGGCCGACCCCGAGAAGATGGCACTGCTGGAGCGGACCTCGAGCCCGGACGAGGTCGATGCCGCGGACTTCGACGCGATCTACTTCACCGGCGGGCACGCGGTGATGTACGACTTCCCCGACTCCGAGGGGCTGCAGCGGCTCACCCGGCAGATCTTCGAGGACGGTGGCATCGTCTCGTCGGTGTGCCACGGCTACTGCGGCCTGCTCAACACGACCCTCTCCGACGGCAGCCACCTCATCGCCGGCCGCCGGATGACCGGCTTCGCCTGGCAGGAGGAGGTCCTCGCCCGGGTCGACAAGCTGGTGCCCTACAACGCGGAGAGGGCCGCGAAGGATCGCGGCGCCCTCTACGAGAAGGCCAAGCTCCCCTTCGTCTCGTACACCGTCGTCGACGGCACCCTCGTGACGGGGCAGAACCCGGGGTCCGCCACGGCGACCGCGGAGCGGGTCGCGGCCCGGCTCTAGCCCTTGCCCGGGACCACCATCACCGGCCCGTTGGCCGCGAGGAGGACCCCCCGCGAGACGGACCCGAGGAGGGCGCTGCGCACCGTGCCGCGCCCTCGGCTGCCGAGCACGGCCAGCTGGGCCTCCTGGGTCTCCTTCTCGAAGAGCTCGGTGGTGTCACCGACCACGACCGAGACCGTGGCCTCAACCGACGGGAACCGGTCCGCCAGCCAGGCGGTCTCCTTCTCGACCGAGGCCTTCAGCTGGATCCGTCGCTCCTCGATGGAGGTCTGCGGGACGGTCAGGTCCGGGTACCAGTAGTTGAGCATCTCGCCCAGGATCGGGATGACCACGAGCACCTTCAGCGGGGCCTGGCGGCGCTCGGCGTACTGCGCCGCCACGAGCAGCGCCCGCTGGCTCTGGTCGGACCCGTCGAAGCCGGTCACCACCGGAGCGGTCGTGCCCTCGCGGGTGAAGAGCTCGGCCCCGCTCCCGGTGCCCGGGTCGTAGTCGTCGGGCACGACGACGGTCGGGCAGTGCGCGTGCGCGGGCAGGGCCGTCGCCACCGAGCCGAGGATCCGGCCGACGAAGCCGCCTCGACCACGGGCGCCCACCACCGCCAGCTGCGCCCTCTCGGAAAGCTTGACGAGCATGCCGGCCGCATTACCTTCGGCGGTCTTGTACTCGACCTTTCCGGGATAGTCCGTGAGGTATTCTGCGGCCTCCGTGAGGACCTTTTCGGCCGCCTCGCGCCGCGCCTGGCTCTCGGGGACGCTGGGGATGGAGGAAATGTTGGTGTAGATCTCGGTCGGCACGGTGAAGGCGGTCACCACCGTGAGGGTCGCACCTCGCGCCTGCGCCTCTACGGCAGCGAAGTGGAGAGCCAGTCGACTCTGGTCGGACCCGTCGAAACCGACGAGGACCTGGAGGTCGCGCTCTTCAGAATCAAAGGAGACGTCAATGCCCATGGAGCACCCCTGAAAAGAATTCGAGAATTAACGAACCCGCGCTGCCCAGGAAATATACCTGTGCGGCAATTACAGCCTAACAACTTTCGGCTGAATAGTCTCCTCGCCGGCGGATCCGCAACGTGTCCTCGAGCCACCTCTGGACGACCTG
>CAYSGN010000082.1:0-12274 GCA_964430615.1 uncultured Janibacter sp.
GGCGCCCCCGGCTGGATTCGAACCAGCGACACCTTCTTTAGGAGAGAAGTGCTCTTCCCCTGAGCTACGGAGGCAAGCGCGCCGGCGGCGCACCGCACAAGGGTAACGGTCATACTCGCGTGCGTGACCATCCCCGTGACGAGCGCCGAGGTCTCGGCGCTGCAGCGCCGTTCGGTGACGACCCTCGCCGGGTCGCAGGTGCTCGGCGGGGTGGGGGTCAGCGCCGGTGTCGCCGTCGGCTCGCTGCTCGCGGCCGACCTCTCCGGCAGCGAGACCTGGGCCGGCCTCGGCGGCACCGCGCAGGTCCTGGGCGGCGCCCTGTGCGCCATCGTCGTCGCGCGGGTCATGGCGGCGAAGGGGAGGCGCCTCGGCCTGGTCGTCGGGTACCTCCTGGCCATCGGGGGTGCGCTCCTCGTCGTGGGCGGCGCCGTGACCGGCAGCTTCGCGCTCTTCCTCCTCGGGTCGCTGCTCTTCGGGGGCGCGGTGGCCGCCAACTCCCAGGCCCGCTTCGCGGCGACCGACCTCTCCGACGACCGGCGTCGGGCGCGGCACCTGTCCATCGTCGTCTGGGCCACGACCATCGGGGCGGTGGCCGGCCCCAACCTCACCGGGCCGGGCGGCGAGCTGGCCCGCCGGCTCGGGATCCCCGCCCTCGCCGGGCCTTTCGCCTTCTCCCTCGTCGGCTTCGTCCTCGCGGTCCTCGTCCTCCACGTCGCCCTTCGCCCCGACCCGCTGCTCGTCGCCCGGGCCGGGCACACCGACGTCGACGAGCCCGGCCGGACCCAGGGCGGCCCCGGCAGCGGGCTGCAGGCGATCCGCGCCCATCCACGGGCGCGCCTCGGGGTGGTCGTCATGGCCCTGGGGCACGCGGTGATGGCCTCGGTCATGGTGATGACGCCCCTGCACATGCGCCACGGCGACGCCGGGCTGGAGGTCATCGGCATCGTCATCTCCGGGCACATCGTGGGGATGTACGCGTTCTCCCCGGTGACCGGCTGGGCGGTCGACCGCGTCGGTGGCAGGCCCGTCGCCGGCGTGGGCGCGCTCGTCCTGCTGACCTCCTGCGCGTTGGCCGCCGCGAGCGAGGCGGGCTTCTCCGTGCTGCTGGCGTCGGCCCTCTTCGTGCTGGGCCTGGGCTGGAGCTGCACGCTGATCTCCGGGTCGACCCTGCTGACCGAGGTGCTGCCGCTGCGGCAGCGTCCGGCCGCGCAGGGAGTGGCCGATGTCGCCATGGGTCTGGCCGGTGGCGGAGGAGGCGCCCTGGCCGGCGTCATCGTGGGCCAGTGGGGCTACCCGGCGCTCGCGGTGGCGGCCGGTGTCGTGGCGGTCCTCCTCGGCGTCCTCGTGGTCCTGGCCGGGGGTCGGCGTTGTTAGCGTGGGGCCCGTGACCATGCCGCCGTCGACCCCAGCCTCGGTCCGGGCTGGGCTCGAGCACCTGCGCGCCGAGCTCATGGAGCTCGGCGGACCGAACACACTCATCTGGCCCTCCCACGACCCCCTCGTCGTCGAGCTGACGACCGCCCATCCCGGTGGCGTGGCGATGCTGCTCGCCGGGCATGCCTCGCGCCTCTCCGACCTCGTGCGCGAGCCCAGCTCGCTGCGGCGGGTCCAGGAGCGCGCCCAGCGGCTGACCGAGCACTGCGCCCTCATCGCCGAGGAGCACGGGGTGCACACCTGCTTCCTCGCCATGGGAGCCGCGTCGTGGGACGTCTCCGGTGAGGCGGAGCGGCCGATGGCTCCCGTCCTGCTGCGGCGTACCCGTCTGCGTCGGGTGCGCCCCGGAACGGACTTCGCGCTCGACTTCGCCGACCGCGTCGAGCTCAACCCGGCCCTGCGGACCTACCTCGAGCGGGCACTGCGGCGGGAGATCGACGCCGACCGGCTGCTCGCCCTGGGCGAGCGCGAGGGACGCGGCTTCAACCCCCAGCCGGTCTACGCCGCCCTGCGTGAGGAGTGCGCGGACCTGCCCGGCCTGACCATCACCGACCGCATCGCCATCGGCGCCTTCCCCTACGGCAAGGCCGAGGAGCTGGCCGACCTCGCGACGATCATCTCGGAGCGACGGGCCGAGACCCGTCCGGTCGCCACCGCCCTGCTCACTGGCGAGCAGATCCCGCCGGGCGAGCAGACCCCGCCGAGCACCGCCGACGAGGGCGTGCTCGACGTCACCGCCGACCAGCAGGACGTCCTGGACCGGATCGCCGCCAAGGAGGACCTGTACGTCGACGCGCCCCCGGGCACGGGAGCGGCCCGTCTCATCGCGGCCACCATCGCCCAGCAGGCCGGTCGGGGACGGCGGGTGCTCCTCGTCGCCGAGAAGCACACGGCGCTCGCGACCGTGAAGCACGAGCTGGCCCGGGCTGGCCTCGGCGACCTCGTCCTCACTGTGCCGGAGCCGACCGCGGACGCCGACCCCCAGGAGATCATGGGGCGCTGGCAGCACCCGCCGGCTCCGGGGGAGGGGACGGACGCCGGCGACCGCGCGGCCTCCGCAGCCCGGCTCCTCGAGGGGCACACCGAGGCGCTGCACGAGACGCGCTCCCCGTGGGGGGTGAGCATCGCCCAGGCCCAGGACGCGGTCGTCTCCCTCGGAGGCCGCCGTCCGGCTCCCCGCTCGCGGGTCCGCCTGGGCGGGTCGGTCCTGGACCGCCTGGACGAAGGGGGCCGGGAGGCCCTCGCGGAGCAGCTCACCACCGTGGCCCGGCGCCGGGCCTGGCGGCCGGGGCGGACCACCGCCCCGTGGACCGGGGCCCGTCTGACGAGCCAGGACGACGTCGACGAGGTGCTGGCGGCGCTGGAGCGGCTGCGCGGCCCCGACGGGAGCGTCACCGGCCTGCGCACGACGATGCGCGAGGTCTTCGTCGACATCGCCGAGCCGCGGGCGACGACCCCGTCCGAGCACGGGCGCTTCCTCGCCGGGATCGAGCAGATCCGCGACACCCTCGAGATCTTCCGGCCGGAGGTCTTCGACAGCCGGCTGGAGGACCTGCGGGACGCCACCGATCCCGGGGCGGAGAGCGCCCGTTTCGGGGTGCTCGAGCGGCGCCGGCTGCGCGGCCAGGCCCGACGCCTCCTGCGCCCGGGCAAGCCGCCGGAGGACGTGCACGCGGCCCTGGCCCGGGCAGCCGAGCAGCAGCGCACCTGGTCCGACCTGACCGGCGGCAGCGGACGCCCCCGCATCCCCACCGACATCGACGCGGCGCACTCGGCCTACGAGAAGGTCTATGCCGATCTCACCCACGTCGGCTCGGTCATCGGTGTCGGCGACGGGCTCCTCGACACCCCGTGGGAGGAGCTGGAGGCCCGGCTCGACGAGCTGGCGAAGGACTCCGTCGGCGCCCGGGTCATCCCCGACGTCATCGGCGACCTCGACGACCTGCGGGGGCGCGGCCTGGGCGAGCTGCTCGACGACCTCATCCAGCGACAGGTCCCGCCCGAGGCGGTCGCCGACGAGGTCCGCTTCGTCTGGTGGACCTCCGTGCTGGCCGAGGCCGGGCGCGACGAGCGCTACCACCGCGTGACGGGCAAGCAGCTGGACGAGGCGCTGCGCTCCTTCGTCGAGGCAGACCGGGAGAGCCTCCAGGCCAACGCCGCCCGCATCGCGACCGAGCAGCGCGACCACTTCCGGAGGGTCGGCCGGCGCCTCCGGGTCCTGGCCCGCGACGTGGCCGCCACCGAGGAGGGCCACCTTCGCGCCCTGCCGTGGAGCCGGGCCCTCTCGAGCTGGGACCCCCTCTTCGCGGCCGCCGCGCCCGCGTGGGCGATGGCTCCCTTCGCCGTGGGGCACGTCCTGCCCAAGGACGCGGAGTTCGACCTCGTCATCGTCGACGACGCCTCCCGGACCACCCTCGCGCGCACCTTCTCGGCGATCGTCCGCGGGCGACAGCTCGTCGTCGTCGGGGACCGCGGCCAGCTGCCGCCGCGTACGTGGACGGCGGACGCCGGGGTCCCGCCCCCCGCGGTGCCGGCGGAGTCGCTGGCGGACGTGGCCGGACGGGTGCTGCCCATGGCGGCCCTGCGGGACAGCGCCTTCCCGCGACCGCGGGTGGCCGATCTGCTCGCGGAGGGGGCCAGCGCGGCCGAGGTGACCCACCCGCCGGCGCCGGCCGTGCGCGACGACGTGCGCCTCCTGCGGGTCGAGGGCCACGGCGCCCCGCTCGACTCCGAGAGCGAGCTCGTCGAGAGCACACCGGCGGAGGTCCAGGCGGTCGTCGCGCAGATCCGTGCGCACCTGACGACCTACCCGATGCACTCCCTGGGCGTGCTCACCTTCAGCGGGAAGCACGCCGAGCGGATCAGCGAGGCGCTCGCCGAGGTCGTCCACGAGGAGCCGGCACTCGCGCGGGCGGTCGCCGAGCTGGCCGAGCCGTTGGCCATCAAGCCGGCCGAGCGCTGGCAGCGCGAGCAGCGGGACCGGATGATCATCTCGGTCGGGCACGGCCACACCCCGGACGGGCGCATGGTCCACAAGTTCGGGTCGCTGAGCAGCCCGGCCGGCGAGCAGTTGGTCCTGCTGGCCGCCACCCGGGCCCGGCACGCCGCGACCTGGGTCACCACCCTCGGGCCCGAGGACCTCGACGGCGAGTGGGGCCACCTGCCCGGTCACGAGGCCCTGCGCACCCTGCTCACCGCCCTCGAGGAGGCCCCGCCCGAGCCGACCAGCGACGACGAGGCGCTCAGCCCGCTGCTCGCGGGCTTCGTCGAGCGGCTGCGCGCGGCCGGCCTCGTCGTGCGCACCAACGTCGGCGAGGGCGAGTACCGCATCGACATGGCCGTCGCCGACCCTCGCGACCCGGATCGCTGGCTGGTGGCGGTCGACGTCGACGGGCCGGGGTACGCCGGGCTGGCCTCGACCCGGCAGCGCGACCGCATCCTCGTCGAGCGGCTCCTCGACCTGGGGTGGGGGCACCTGCGGCTCTGGACGACGGACATCTTCGCCGACCCGGCGCGGCAGGAGGCCGAGGTGCACCGGGCGGTGCGGCGCGCCGTCGACGGTGAGGAGGACTCGTGAGCGAGGAGCGACAGGACCAGGACCGGGACGAGGAGATCCTCCGGCGGCAGCGCAAGGTGCGGCGGCGCCGCCCCGAGCAGACCCGGGACGACACCGACGCGGGCTGGGGGGAGCGAGCGGACGAGGACGCCCACGAGCGGTGGCTGCTGGAGCAGCGGCCCCCGCACTGGGGATGAGCCCGACCGGAACTCCCGGCACACGACGAAGGGGGCCGGCCACCGTCACGGTGGCCGGCCCCCTTCGCCGTGGGGCTGGGTCAGTTCTTCACGAGGGCGTCGCGGATCTCGGTGAGGAGCGCGATGTCGTCGGCGATCTCCTCCTCCTCGGGCATATAACGCTCACGCAGGTGGGTGTAGGGCTTGACCACACCGAAGTAGACGACCGCCGCGAGGATGACGAAGGCGATGACGGCGGTGATGAAGGCGCCGACGGGCAGGCCACCTGGCTTGAAGCTGCTGAAGTCGGGGTTGGACCCGATGACCTTCGCGATCGCGCTGAGCAGCAGGTCGGTGAAGGTCGCGACGACCGTCGCGAACGAGGTGGCGATGATCAGACCGACGGCGATCTCGACGAGGTTGCCGCGGAGCAGGAACTCCTTGAAGCCCTTCATGGCTGGTGTACTCCCTGTGGATGACGAAAAGGACGTGGGACGGCCTCTGCGCCATCCAGCAGATCAGTGTGCAAGACCTTGCGGACTGCTGCAAACCCGGGAGAGCGTGTGTCGGTGTGACCCCCACGACAGGCGTCCTCGCCATCTGCTAGGGGACGGCCACGAGCACGAAGGTCGCAGGCGGCGCCGCGCCCAGCTCCTGCACCACCCGGCCCACGTCGTCCTCCGCCACCGCGACGGTCGCTCGCGCCTGACCACCGTCGCCACCGGAGGACCCGACGACGGTTGCCCCTCGGGCCACCGGGACGGCCTGCCCGGAGGCGTAGATCTCGACCCGGGCCCCGTCACGGAGATGGTCGGCGGGGGCGGTGAGCGGGAGGGCCAGGACGGCCCCCTTCGGCATCGGACGGTGCGAGGAGGACGCGGACGGGGCGGGGCGCACGGCGCCCACCGCGAGCTGGACGGCCAGCAGGACCGCGGCCCCGGCCAGGGCCCGGCGCACCACGCTCAGCCGCCACGCGGCCCGTCGGGACGGGCCGAAGAGGGAAGGGAGGTGCTGCGCGAGTCGTGAGGCCATGCGACGACGCTAGGGACGCGTCGTCCGCGGTGGGACCGGCGTCAGCCGGCGGTGGACGAGGCGCTGGGGGCGCTGGAGCCTGTGGACGACTCGCTGCCGGTCGAGGACCCGGAGTCCTTCGTGCTGCTCGAGCCCGAGCTGGTGGAGCCCGACGAGCCGTTCGCGCCGGAGGCGCGCGAATCCGTCTTGTAGAACCCACCGCCCTTGAAGACGACGCCCACGGCACCGAACTGCTTGCGCAGGCGGCCACCGCACTCGGGGCAGACGGTCAGGGACTCATCGGTGAAGGACTGCACCGCATCGAAGGCATGACCGCAGTCGGCGCAGGCATAGGCGTAGGTAGGCATCTCGGAGGACATCATACGGTGCGGTGCCACCCGGCCAGGCGTCCGTGGCGGCTGACCGCCTCGAGCCGGGCCACGGTCCGCGCCCGGGCCACCCCCGGGGTGACCACGAGCAGCTGGTCCCCGGTCCACAGACGGGTGTGCGCGTCCGGGACGAAGGTGTCCTCGCCGCGCACGATGAGCGAGACGTTGGCCCGGCGCGGGAGGCGCAGCTCGTAGACCTCGACGCCGGCCAGCTTCGAGCCGGGCGTGACGAGCACCTCGAGCATCTCGGCGCCCATCTGCTCGAGCGGGACCGACTCGACGAGCACCCCCGTGGCCCGGCTCGGCTCGGTGACCTTGAGCAGTCTGGCCATCCAGGGCAGGAGCGGGGCCTGCACGAGCGTGAAGATGACGACGAGCATGAAGACGAGGTTGAAGATCCACCCCGTGTGCGGGGCGTGCCTGGTCATCGGCACCGTCGCGAGCACGACGGGCACGGCGCCACGCAGCCCGGCCCAGGAGAGGAAGGTCAGCTCCCGCCAGCGGAAGCCGAAGGGGCCGACCGCGACGAGCACCGAGAGCGGGCGGCCGAGGAGGAGCAGCACGAGGCCGGCGATGATCGCCCTCGGCACCTGGTCGAGGAAGGCGCTCGGGGTGGCGAGCATGCCGAGCATGACGAAGAGGCCGATCTGGGCCAGCCAGCCGAGCGCCTCGGCGAAGCCGCCCACCGACTGCCGGTGGGGCAGGTCCATGTTGCCGAGCACGAGGGCGGCCAGGTAGCAGGCGATGAACCCCGAGGTGTGCACGACCGCGGCGGAGGCGTAGGCGAGCACGCCGAGGGAGACGATCCCGATGCTGAAGAGGCCGGAGGTGCCCTGGGCGAGCAGGTGCATGAGGCGACCGCCGACCCACCCGACCGCGAGACCGATGAGGGCGCCCCCGCCGAGCTCGCCGACCGCCTTGAGCACGAGCTCCCACCAAGGGTCGGCCTCCTCGGGGTGGGCGATCTGGAGCGAGAGGGCGGTGACGAGCAGCACGACCGGGGCGTCGTTGAAGCCGGACTCGGCCTCGAGCAGCCCGGAGAGCCGGCGCGGCAGCGGCACGACGCGCAGCACGGAGAAGACGGCAGCGGCGTCCGTCGAGGCGAGGATCGCGCCGATGAGCAGGCTCTCGCGCCAGTCGGTGCCGAGCACCTGGTGCAGGGCGACCGCGACGACGAGGACCGACACGACGACCCCGACCGTCGCGAGGGAGAGCGCCGGGGCCACGGAGGCGCGGATCGAGTCCCACCGGGTCGTCAGCCCGCCCTCGACGAGGATGAGGATCAGCGCCGAGTAGCCGAGGACCTGGGCGATCTCCTCGGAGGTGAAGTTGATACCCAGCCCCTCGTTGCCGATCGCCAGTCCGATGGCCAGGTAGAGCAGCAGGGTCGGAAGGCCCGAGGTGGTGGCGAGGCGCACCGCCGCGACGCAGACGATGAGCACGAGCGAGGAGACGAGCAGGACGGGGGAGAGCTCCTCCAGCCCGAAGCCCGGCGCGGCGCCCGCCGCGATCACGGGCGCACCGGGCCCTGCGGGTCGGTTCGGTGGAGGCCCTCGGCGGTGAGGACGACCGGGATCGGGACGTCGTGGTCCTCGCGCGGGAGCCGCCCGGTGGTGTGCTCGCCGGGGTGGAGCAGGGCGACGACCGGCACGTGGCGGGGGAGCATCGGCAGCACGCGGTCGTAGCAGCCACCGCCCTGACCCATCCGCGTGCCGGTCTCGTCGACGGTCAGGGCGGGCACGATCGCGAGGTCCGCCCGGCGAGGCGCCTGCAGACCCTGCGGTCGTGCCTCGGGGTCGTCGAGGTCCCGCCAGTCCAGGCGCATGTCCGGCAGCGTGATCGGGACGAGGACGTGGTGGCCGGCCGCGCGCAGGGCCGCGTTGATCTCCCCCGTCGGGGGCTCGTGGGGCCGTGACTCGTAGGAGAGGACCGTGGCCGCGTCCTCGAGGCCGGAGACGAAGGGGGCCAGGCCGGCCGCCAGTGCGGCGGCGTCGGAGTCCAGGTCGCGTGCGGAGACGAGCCGGCGGCGCTCCTCACGCAGCCGGCGACGGACATCGCCCTTCGCCCCCACGGGCTCATCGTAAGGTGACGTCATGGACCACGAGGCTCGTAGGGAGGCGTCGCGCCGGATGCGCGAGCGCGGGGTGGACCCACGGGCGATCACGGTCTTCGAGCACTACTGGCAGCAGCTGGCCGAGGGGGCCCGGGGCAAGATGCCCGAGGCGAGCATCGAGCCGCTGGAGACCCTCCCCGAGCTGGCCGCGATCACGACCGACGACGAGGCGCGGGCCCGGGCGCTGGGGCAGCTGGCGATCATCAAGCTCAACGGTGGTCTCGGGACGAGCATGGGGATGTCCGGCCCGAAGTCCGCGGTGGTCGCCCGCGACGGGCTGAGCTTCCTCGACATCATCGCCCGCCAGGTGATCGGCCTCGAGGAGCGCTTCGGGGTGCGACCTCCCCTGGTCCTGATGAATTCCTTCCGGACCCGTGAGGCCTCCCTCGAGATCCTCGAGCGCTACCCGCAGCTGGCCCGTCAGGACCTGCCGCTGGACTTCGTGCAGAGCATGGAGCCGAAGCTCGAGGAGGAGAGCCTCGCCCCGATCGACTGGCCGGCCGACCCGGAGCTCGAGTGGTGCCCGCCCGGCCACGGTGACGTCTACGTCTCGCTGGCCGCCTCCGGGCTGCTGCGGCAGATGCGCGAGGCCGGCATCCGCTACGCCTTCATCTCCAACTCGGACAACCTGGGCGCCACCTGCGACCCGGACATCGCCGCGTGGCTGATGCAGGAGGGCATCCCCTTCGCCGTGGAGGTCGCCGAGCGCACGGTCAACGACCGCAAGGGCGGGCACGTGGCGGTGCGTCGGGAGGACGGGCAGCTCATCCTGCGGGAGGCGGCGATGGTGCTCCCGGAGGACGAGGAGCACTTCCAGGACATCACCCGGCACCGGTTCTTCAACACGAACAACCTCTGGGTCGACCTGGAGGTGCTGGAGGACCTGCTCACCGCGCACGACGGGGTCCTCGGCCTGCCGATCCTCGTCAACCGCAAGACCGTCGACCCCACCGACCCGGAGAGCCCGCGGATCATCCAGATCGAGTCCGCAATGGGCACGGCGGTCGAGGCCTTCGAGGGCAGCGTCGCGCTGCGTGTGCCGCGCAGTCGCTTCCGCCCGGTGAAGACGACCAACGAGCTGCTGCTGCTGCGCAGCGACATCTTCGACCTCGACGCGAGCTCCCGGATCGTCTCCGTCGTCGACGGCGGTGAGCCGCGGGTGACGCTGGGGGCGCGGTACAAGTACCTGCGCGACTTCGACGCGCGCTTCCCGAAGGGGGTCCCGGCCCTGCGCGAGTGCACGGCCTTCACCGTCGAGGGCGATGTGACCTTCGGCGAAGGGGTGAGCGCCGTCGGCGACGTCGAGGTCGTCGCGGCCGAGCCCGCGACCGTCCCGGACGGCACACGCCTGCACGGGCGCACGGACCTCTCGGGGGGATGAGGCTGCGGCCCGTCCCCACGCTCACCGGCAGCACCCCGGCCGGTGAGGAGGTCCTGCTGCGCTCGCTGCGGAGGTCCGACGAGAAGGAGTTCATCGCGCTGCGTGCCCGCAACACGGACTGGCTGGGGCCGTGGGACCCGACCGTCCCACCCGGCGGTGAGTCGCGGCGCAACATCGCGGCGGACTTCCGCGGCTACGTGCGGGCGCTGGACCGAGCGGCACGTGAGGGGGGCGACATCAGCTGGGTCGTCCTCGTGGGTGGCCGGCTCGTGGGCATGGTGAGCGCGAGCACGATCATCCGCGGGGCGATGCGCTCGGCGAGTCTCGGCTACTGGATCGGGCGGGAGGCCGCGGGACGGTGGATCACCCCGACCGCCGCAGCGCTCGTCGGCGACCACCTCCTCTCCCCGAGCGGCCTCGCCCTGCACCGGATCCAGGTCGACGTGCGTCCGGAGAACGCGGCGAGCCTCGCCGTCGTGGCCAAGCTCGGCCTGCGCGAGGAGGGGCTCAGGCGACGGCTGCTGCACATCGACGGCGACTGGCGCGACCACCGCTCCTTCGCCGTGACGGCCGAGGAGCTGGGTCCGACCGGTCTCGTCGGGCGGGTTTCACGTGCGCATCATGAGTCACATGGGCGACACACCGGCTAGCCTGCGCGACCTGCGCCACACCACTGCATAGCGTTGGACCCGTGCAGCCGAGCAGTCTCATCTTCGTCCTCGTGGTGGCGATCTGGGCCATTTACCTGCTCCAACACTGGATCAAGCGTCGAGATCACCTGGCCACCGTGCGGTCGGCCGACCGCTTCTCGGACGCCATGCGCATCCTCGGCGAGCAGCGCATGGAGCAGCGTGCCGATCGAGGTGGCTCGTTGGCCGCCCGGCTGCGGCCGACCCTCGCCGCCCGACCTGCACCGGGCGAGGAGGACGTGGCCGCCCAGGAGGACCACGGCGAGCAGCCCACGAGCGGTCGTTCGCTGCCGGGGTTCGTGCACGGGATCTCCCAGGCGCCGCGGCGGGTGCGTGGCCTGGCGCTGGTGGCGAGCATCGTCCTGCTGCCCGTGCTCGGCGTGCTCGCCGTGACCGGTGCCCTGCCCGGCTGGCTGCCGCTGGCCTGGCTCGTCGTCGTCGGCGTCGCCTTCGTGTGGCTGCGCCGCTGCGTGGTGCGCGAGCGTGCCGTCCAGGTCTCGCGGGTGCGCGTCGAGCGCAGCGCACCGAGGACGCGCACCGCGCCCGTCACGAGGCGACGCGCCGCCGAGCCGGTCCCGGCCGCGGCTCCTCGTCGTGAGCGTGCGCCGGAGCGCCGCTCGGAGCTCTACGACATCACCGCGGACGAGCCGGCGACCCCGGTCGCCGAGACCGCGCCCGTGGCGGCCGCCCCGGCCCAGCCCGGCACGTGGCAGCCCACCCCGGTCCCCCGTCCGACGTACACGATGAAGGCCAAGGCGGCGCACGCGCCGGTGGCCCCCGCGTCGACCCACCACTCGCTGTCACCGACCGGCAGCGACGTCCCGCAGGTCATCGACGTCGAGGACGAGGAGCTGCCGGCCATCGTCGGCTGGCACTGACCCTCACGGCGGCCGGGACACCCGTCCCGTCCGTCACCTCTCCTCGGGGTCCTCGTCGGACACGGGAGCAGAGCCGTCCTCCTCCGGGAGGGGTTCGAGCAGGTTGTGGCCCACCGCGTTGAGCACCGCGACGAGCGGCACGGCGACGAGCGCACCGATGATCCCGCCGACGACGATGCCGGTGGCGATGCCGAGGATGACGCCGAGGGGGTGCACCCGCACGGCGCGGCCGAGGAGGAGCGGCTGGAGGCCGTGCGCCTCGAGCTGCTGCACGGCCACCACCACGGCGAGCATGAGCAGGGCCGAGACCGGCCCGTTCGCGACGAGCGCCAGGACGACCGCGACGAAGCCGGAGACGAAGGCGCCGACGATCGGGACGAAGGCGCCGATGAAGACGATGAGGGCCACGCCGGAGGCGAAGGGGACGTTCAGCACCAGCGCACCGAGCCCGATACCGATGGCGTCGACGCCCGCGACGAGGGTCGTCGCGCGGGTGAAGGCCTTGAGCTGGCCCCAGGCGATCGCGCCGCTGGAGAGCAACCTGGCCCGGGCGCCGCGGGGGAAGAGGCGCACGACCCACGCCCAGATCCTCGCGCCGTCGTAGAGGAAGAAGAAGAGGGTGAACATCGCCAGCAGGAAGCCGGTGA
>CAYSGN010000083.1:0-11961 GCA_964430615.1 uncultured Janibacter sp.
CGGTCCCGCTGCACCGGCAGGCCCACCACCTGAAGGAGATGCTCCTCCCGGTGCTCGTCGCCCTGCCGGCCGGGACACTCGTCTCGATCGGGTCGGCCGTGCTGCTCGTACGCGGCCTGGGGGGCGGGGAGGACCTCGAGCGCACCCTGGCGCCGAAGTCCGCGACGACTCCCGTCGCGATCGCGATCACCGAGCACGTCGGGGGCATCCCCGCGCTCGTCGCGGTCTTCACGATCCTCGCGGGCATGCTCGGGGCGGTCCTCGGCCCCGCCGTGCTCGATCGCCTGCGCGTACGCGACCGCCGGGCACGGGGCCTGGCGATGGGGGCGGTCTCCCACGGCATCGGCACGGCGCGCTCGCTGCACGAGGACCACACCGAGGGCGCCTTCGCCGGGCTCTCGATGGGCCTGACCGCCCTGGCGACGAGCCTGCTCGTCCCGGTGGTCCTCGCGCTGCTCTGAGCCGTGGGCACCGCGGAGGCGAAGGCAGGAGCGGCTCCTCCCCTCGCCTCCGCGGTGAGCCCCCGGCGTGACCCGGCCCGACCCCGCCTCGGTGGGGCGGGAGCCGGGGCCGGCATCAGGCGGCCGGCTCCTCCATGGGGCGTCCGGTCTCGAGGAGGGTCTTGATCCCCGAGAGGACCCACGGCCAGCCGCCGCCGCCACGACCCATGGGGTCGGGGTTGCCGGCGACCTGCTCGGCCGTCGTCGGGCGGGCCGTGAGGTCGTGGGTGAGGGTCAGCCGGGTCGCGCCGTCCGCGGTGGGTTCGATCTCCCAGGTGACCGTGCCCGGCTCCTCATCCTCGATCCACACCGGTGCCCAGAGCTGCACGAGCCGGTGGGGTGGTTCGGCCTCGAGGACCTCCCCGGTGACGACGACGTCGGGCATGCCCAGCTGCTTCATCTCCTCGCTGGCCCGGTGCTCGAAGCGGCCCCCTTCGCGCAGGTCGTAGGAGACATCCCCCTGGTAGCCGTAGAGACGGCTGAACTCCGGGGTGGTGATGGCCGCCCAGACCTTCTCCGGGGCGGCATCGATGAAGATGCGGTGCACCTGCACCGTCCGATCTGTCTCGCTCATGGTCCTTCGTCCTCCAGTGCTCTCTTGAGATCGAGCAGCGCGGCGGCCCGCGCTGCCGTGTACTTGCCGATCCACCGGTCGTGGATGGCCCTGATGGGCACGGGGTTGAGGAAGTGCTGCTTGACCCGGCCCTCCTTGCGGGAGACGACGAGGTTCGCTTCCTCGAGCAGCCGAAGGTGCTTGGCCACCCCGAACCTCGTCATCTCCGTGTGCTCGCGCACGACCTCCTCGAGCTCGGACTGGCTGCGCCCGTCCCGCTCGAAGAGTGCGTCCAGGAGGAGCCGGCGGGTCGGGTCCGCCAGCGCCCGGAACACGAGGTCGTCATCGGCCACGCGTCGAGGATAGGTGACTAAAAGGTCACGTGTAAACCCCTGGGGGCGTGCGGTGGTGCGCCGAGGGCGTCGGGGGATGCCCGGACGGGACCGTGGAGGAGCGTCCGCAGAGGTGGGCGTCAGTGCGAGGTGATGCAGGGGCCCGTCGAGACCGCCGTCGTCGCGCGGGCGGCCTCCTCGATGACCGGACGGGTCTCCTCGAGGGTGAGGGCGTAGCTCGTCGTCGGGTCGGAGGTGGAGGCGGCGAAGACCGTGCCCACGACCTGCCCACTGGGAGAGAGGAGCGGGCCCCCGGAGTTGCCGGGTTCGACCTTCGCGCTCGTGGAGTACACCTCGCGGTGGGCGCCGGGGTTGCCCTGGATGTCGTTGCCGCGCGCGACGAGCTGGTCGCGGACCGCGCCGGTCTCGACGTGGTAGGGGCCGCCGTGGGGGAACCCGGCGGCGATGACCGGGTCCCCGTGCTCGAGCCGCTCGCCCCTGGGCAGCGCCGGGGCGTCGAGCCCGGGGACGGCGAGGACCGCGACGTCGCGCTCCGGGTCGAAGGCGACGGTCGTGGCCTGCAGCGCCGGTCCGCTGCCCCCGACGCGCACGCTCGGGTGCTCGAGGCCGGCGACGACGTGCGCGTTGGTCACCACCCGCTCCGGGGCGGCCACCCAGCCGCTGCCCTCCTGCTGACGACTGCACGAGAGCGCCGTGCCGCTCACCTCGACGATCGACCGGGCGGCCTGCTGCACACCCTGACCGTCGGCCACGCCGGCGGGCGGGGCCTCCACGGGCCGGATCGGCTCCCGCTCCAGGCCGGAGAAGACGCGGGGGAAGTCCCCCTGACCGAGTGCTCGGCGGGCGCCGGCGACGACCCGGTCGGTCTCCGCCGGGACCGCGTCGTCGATGCCCTGGAGCACCCGCGACCCGCTGACCGCCTGCGCGAGCGGTGCGGGGAGACCCGGCAGTGAGGCCGCGGCGAGGAACCACGCCATGAGTGCGGCGACGACGACGCCGGCCACGGCCCCGAGCACGGAGTCCAGTGCGCGAAGGGGGCCAGGTGGGGTCAGCGAGCGCAGCCGCCGACCCACCGCCCGCCCGAGCTGCTGGCCGAGCGAGGCCAGGAGGACGGTCCCGACGACGAGGACGAGCAGACGCACGAGCAGCCCGCCGTCCGGTACCCACCGGTCGAAGACCATCGGCATGAGCCACAGGCCGAGGACCGCGCCCCCGAGGAGGCCGGCGAGGGCGAGTGCGCCGGCCACGAGGCCGCTGCGGTAGGTGCTCACCGCGTACGCGGCGAGCACGAGCAGCAGGACGAGGTCGAGGACCAGCGTGGGGCCTGTCATGAGGACCACTGCACCAGTCGAACCTGGGTCCCGGGGGAGACGGGGGGCGTGGTCATGCGCGTCCGTCGTGCTGGTGGACCCGGTGGCCGTCCCGGTCGAAGATCATGATCACCTCTGCCGGTCTCCCCGCGGCGGCGAAGGAGTGGGGGGTCATCGTGTCGAACTCGGCCGCCTCGCCCGCCTCCACCGTGATGGCGCGCTCGCCGAGGAAGAGCTGCACGCGGCCCTCGAGGACGAAGAACCAGTCGCGCCCCGGGTGCACCTGCTGCTTCGGGACGCCGGTCCCGGGCTCCAGGCGCACCTTCATGGCGGTCGTGGCGCCGGTCGCCCGGGAGAGCATCCACGTGGTCCTCCCGGTCTCCGAGCTCGGCGTCGGCCGGATGACGACGTCCTCGTCGACGTCCTCGGCGAGGAGGGTCTCGACCTCCGCGCCCAGCGCACGTGCGAGCGGGAGCAGCACGTCCAGGCTGATCGCCCGCTTGCCGGTCTCGATGCGGCTGATCGTCGACGGGCTCAGGTGGGAGCGCTCGGCCAGGTCGTCGAGCGAGAGCGACTGCGCCCGTCGCAGACCGCGTAGGCGGGTCCGGACGGTCTGCTCGATCTCGGTCACGGGCCCCTCCAGGAGTTGCGGATACTGCAAGGAAGTATGCACTATACGCCAAGGATGCCTAAGGTGACGACCATGAGCGCATCGCACGACCACAGCCCCCGCCACCAGGTCATCGAGAGGCGCGTCGACGTGGCCGTCGTCGGCGGCTCGGCCGCCGGCCTGGCCGCGGCACTCCAGCTCTCCCGCCAGCGTCGGTCGGTCATCGTCATCGACTCGGGGGAGCCCCGCAACGCCCCGGCCGCCGCGATGCACGGCTACCTCGGCCACGAGGGGCGCTCCCCGGCCTCCTTCCTCCGGGTCGCCCGCGAGGAGGTGCGCTCGTACGGCGCCGAGGTGCTCTCCGGGCGGGCCACCGAGGTGGTCCGTGACGGCGAGCTCTTCCGCGTCGAGCTCACCGGTGGGCACCTCGTCCGTGCCCGACGACTCGTGGTCGCCACGGGTCTCGACGACGAGCTCCCCGACGTGGCCGGGCTGGGCGAGCACTGGGGCGGAGCGGTCATCCACTGCCCCTTCTGCCACGGGTACGAGGCACGGGACGAGCGCATCGTCGCGCTCGTGACCTCGCCGACGGGGCTGCACCCCGTCCCGCTCCTGCGCCAGCTGACCCGGGACCTCACCGTGCTCGTGCACGAGGGAGTGGGCGCCGACGACCCGCAGCTGCAGACGCTGCGCCGGGCCGGGGTCCCGGTGGTCCCGGCGCGAGCCGAGGGCGTCGTCACCGACGAGACCGGTGCGCTCCGGGCGATCCGCCTCGAGGACGGCACCGACCTCCCGGCCGACACCGTCCTCGTCGGCACCCGCCTGCACGCCCGGGTCGCTCCCTTCGCCGGGATCGGCCTGCAGGCCGAGGAGCACGCGAGCGGCCTGGCGACGCACGTCGTGGCCGACCCGCTCACCGGCGCCACCTCGCTCGCGGGGGTCTACGCGGCGGGCACCGTCGCCGAGCCGATGCTGCAGGTGCTGCCGGCGGCCGCCGCCGGCAGCCGGGTCGGCAGCGTGGTCGCCGCCGACCTGGCCCAGGAGGACCTGGCGGCCGCGACCCGCCCCGTCCCGCACGCCGCGGACTGGGACGGGCGGTACGGCGGTGACCTGCGGTGGAGCGGCAACCCGAACGGGTCGCTCGTCGTGGAGGTCGACGGGATGGCGCCCGGGTCCGCCCTGGACGTGGGAGCGGGCGAAGGGGGCGATGCCATCTGGCTGGCCGAGCAGGGGTGGCGGGTCACGGCGAGCGACATCTCCGAACGGGCCCTGGCGCGGGCCGGCGCCGCGGCGCGCCGGCGTGGGCTCGAGGTCGACCTGCGGGTCGCCGATGCCAACGCGGCCGACCCCTTCGCCGGGGCGCGCTACGACCTGGTGACGGCCGCCTACGCCTCCCTGCCGCGCACCCCCGACGGGCGCGGGGTTGCCAACCTGCTCGACGCCGTGGCGCCCGGCGGGACCCTCCTCGTCGTCAACCACGACCTGGAGGGCCTGGGCGACGACGCGACGCGGGCCGACCCCGGGACCAGCAGGCCGTTCGACCATGAGGCCTTCGTCGGGACCGACGAGCTCGTCGACGCCGTCGCCGCGCGGCCCGACTGGGTCCTCGAGGTGCACGAGCGCCGGGAGCGCCCGGCCGGCGCGGCCTCCACCCACCACGTGCACGACATCGTGCTGCGGGCCCGCCGGACGGGCTGAGGCCCGCCCCGGCGGCACGAGCGGGGGTCACCCGCTCTGCGACAATCGGCCGCATGAGTCCCGCCCCCGACGCCGATCGCCGTCACGCCGCCGAACAGCTCGACCTGCGCAAGCGGATGCGGCAGGTGGAGGACGACATCCTCGCGCGGGCACCCGAGCACGACCTCGAGCCGAGCCTCGAACGCATCGCGGCCGTCATGGACCTGCTCGGCGACCCGCAGCGGACCTTCCCGGTCATCCAGGTCACCGGGACCAACGGCAAGACCTCGACGGCACGGATCATCGAGTCGATCCTGCGCGAGTCCGGCCTGAAGACCGGCCGCTTCACCTCGCCGCACCTGCAGGACGTGCGCGAGCGGATCACCATCGGCGGGGAGCTGATCACCCGCGAGGCCTTCCTCGACGCGTGGGCGGACATCGCGCCCTACGTCGACGCGGTCGACACCCGGTCGGTCGCGGAGGGCGGACCGCGGATGACCTACTTCGAGGTGCTCGTCGCCCTGGCGTACACCGCCTTCGCCGACGCGCCCGTCGACGTCGCGATCGTCGAGGTGGGCATGGGTGGCTCGTGGGACGCGACCAACGTCGTCGACGCGGACGTCGCCGTGATCACCCCGATCGGTATCGACCACCAGCACTTCCTCGGTGACACGACGATCGACATCGCGGGTGAGAAGGCCGGGATCATCCACGAGGACGCCATCGCCGTCAGCGCCCCGCAGGAGCCGGACGTGGCCGCGGTGCTGCTCGAACGCGCGCACGAGGTGGGTGCCCGGCTGCTGTTCGAGGGCAACGACTTCGGCGTGCTCTCCCGCGAGGTCGCCGTCGGTGGGCAGCTGGTCTCGCTGCGCGGCATCGCCGGTGACCACCCGGATCTGCTCCTCAACATCCACGGAGCCCACCAGGCGAGCAACGCCGCCCTCGCCGTCGCCGCCGTCGAGGCCTTCCTGGGCGGGGGGGAGCAGCCGCTCTCCGAGGAGGTGCTCGCGGCGGGGCTCGGCCGGGCCACCTCGCCCGGGCGTCTCGAGATCGTCCGTCGCAGCCCGACGGTGCTCGTCGACGCCGCGCACAACCCGCACGGGGCGCAGGTGCTCGCCGAGGCGCTCAAGGACTCCTTCACCTTCGCCCGACTCGTCGGCGTCGTCTCGATCTTCAAGGACAAGGACGTCGTGGGCATCCTCGAGGCCCTCGAGCCCGCCCTCGACGAGCTCGTCGTCAGCCGGTCCACGTCCCCGCGGGCGATGGCCCCACGGCGTCTCGGCGAGATCGCCGGGGAGATCTTCGGCGAGCACCGGGTCACTGTCGTCGACGAGCTCCCCGATGCCCTGGACCGCGCCGCGGCCCTGGCCGACGAAGGGGGCGTCTCCGGCGGCGTCGTCGCCACCGGGTCGATCGTCACCGTCGGCGAGGTCCGCCTGCTGCTCGGCGTCACGGAGGTCGAGGCACCGGTCGCGCGCCCGGTGGAGGAGCCGGTCGACCTGGGCGAGGAGGACTGAGCTCCCGGACGCCGTGCCGGTGCGCGAGCCCGCCACGTCGTCGATCTACGCTGTGCCCCATGCCTCCCGCGAGTGAACCCGTGCCCCGCCGTGCCCGGACGCAGGGCACGTTCACCTGGCGGATGCTCGCCACCGTGCTCGGGGGCGAGTCCCTCGTGATCTTCTTCGGGGCGCTCGCGTCCCGCGGCCTCGACCCCGAGCAGGAGCCGGTGGTCGCGGGGATCACCCCCTTCGTGCTCATGACCGCCCTCGCGGTCGCCGCCGTCGTCGTCGCGGGCCTGATGAAGCGGCCGGCCGGGCCCGGCCTGGGCCTGCTCATCCAGGTGCTCGTCATCCTCTCCGGGGTGTGGCTGCCGATGATGATCCTCGTCGGGCTGATCTTCCTCGCGATCTACCTCTACTGCCTGCGGACCGGCCTTCGGATCGACCGTGAGCAGGCCGCGCGTGCCCGCGACCTCCCCGACCCCGACCAGGAGAACTGATGGACTACCTGACCGCGCTGCTCCTGGGCCTCGTCCAGGGCCTCACCGAGTTCCTCCCGATCTCCTCCAGCGCGCACATCTCGATCGTCGGGCAGCTCGTGGGCGAGGAGGACCCGGGCGCGGCCTTCACGGCGATCACCCAGCTCGGCACCGAGGCGGCGGTCGTCCTCTACTTCTGGCGGGACATCACGACGATCATCCGCAAGTGGTTCCTCGCCCTCGCGGGCAAGGTCGCCCAGGACGACCCGGACGTGCGGATGGGCTGGCTCGTCATCATCGGCACCATCCCCATCGGCCTGCTCGGCATCCTCTTCAAGGACCAGATCGAGACCTCTCTGCGCAGCCTGTGGATCACGGCGAGCATGCTGCTCGTCTTCGCCGTCGTCATCGCGGTCGCGGAGCGGATCGGCACCCAACGCCGGGACCTGGAGCACCTGACGTGGAAGCACGGCATCCTCTACGGCCTCTGGCAGTCCCTCGCCCTCGTCCCCGGCGTCTCCCGCAGCGGCGGGACCATCGCCGGTGGTCTCTTCATGGGGTACCGCCGGGAGGCGGCCGCCCGCTACTCCTTCCTCCTGGCCATCCCGGCGGTCATCGCCTCCGGCGGCCTGCAGATCGTCGAGGTCATGACGGGTGACGCCGAGGGGTCCGGCGGGGCCGGGTGGGGGCCGATCTGGGCGGCGACGGCCGTCGCCTTCGTCGTCGGCTACGCGGTCATCGCCTGGTTCATGCGCTACATCACCACGCACACCTTCACCCCCTTCGTCGTCTACCGGGTGGTCCTCGCCCTGGCCCTCTTCGCCATGCTGGGTACGGGCGTGCTGCAGGCCTGACTACGCTGGCCGCGTGACCGATACCAACGCACCCGAACGTTCCCTCGTCCTCGTCAAGCCCGACGGCTTCCGTCGCGGCCTCACCGGCGAGGTGCTCCGCCGTATCGAGGCGAAGGGGTATACCCTCGCCGCCCTCGCCGTGCTCACCCCCACCCGGGAGCAGCTCGCCGCGCACTACGCCGAGCACGAGGGCAAGCCCTTCTACGAGCCGCTGCTGGACTTCATGTCCTCGGGCCAGGTTGCTGCCGCGGTGATCGAGGGGCACGAGTGCATCCGGGGCTTCCGCTCCCTCGCCGGCGCCACGAAGCCGACCGACGCGGCGCCCGGCACGATCCGGGGCGACCTGGGCCGCAAGTGGGCCGGGACCGTGGACGAGAACATCGTGCACGGCTCGGACTCGCCGGAGTCGGCCGAGCGCGAGATCGCGATCTGGTTCCCCGACCTCTGAACCGACCACGACGACACCTCGAGAGCGCGGACCGGGTCGGATCCCGGTCCGCGCTTCCTCGTGGATAAGGTGTCTCCCATGGCTGACTTCGACGTCGTTGTTCTCGGTGCAGGCCCCGGTGGGTACGTCGCGGCGATCCGCGCGGCACAGCTCGGCAAGAGCGTGGCCGTCGTGGAGAAGAAGTACTGGGGCGGTGTGTGTCTCAACGTCGGGTGCATCCCGAGCAAGGCCCTCATCAAGAACGCCGACCTGGCCCACACCCTGACCCACGACAAGAAGAAGTTCGGCATCGAGGGCGACGTCACGATGTCCTACGGCCCGACCCACGCGCGCTCGCGCCAGGTCAGCGCCGGGATCGTCAAGGGCGTGCACTTCCTCATGAAGAAGAACAAGATCACCGAGATCGACGGGTGGGGCACGCTCACCTCCCCGACGTCGATGGACGTGGACCTCAATGACGGCGAGTCGCGGAGCATCACCTTCGACCACCTCATCCTCGGCACCGGTGCCGTGACCAAGATGCTGCCCGGTGTCGAGGTGAGCGAGAACGTCGTGACCTACGAGGAGCAGATCCTCGACGAGGACCTCCCGGGCTCGATCATCATCGCCGGCTCCGGCGCCATCGGCGTCGAGTTCGCCTACATCATGAAGAACTTCGGGGTCGACGTGACGATCGTCGAGTTCCTCGACCGGATGGTCCCGACCGAGGACCCCGCCATCTCCAAGGAGCTGGCCAAGCACTACAAGAAGCTCGGCGTGAAGGTCATGCTCAGCACCAAGGTCGAGTCGGTCGAGGACACCGGCTCCGGCGTCAAGGTCTCCGTCACCCCGGCGAAGGGGGGAGAGACCCAGGTCCTCGAGGCGGACAAGCTGCTCTCCGCCATCGGGTTCTCCCCGCGCGTCGAGGGCTTCGGCCTCGAGGAGATCGGGGTGGAGCTGACCGACCGCGGCGCCATCGCGATCGACGAGTACTGCCGGACCAACGTCGAGAACGTCTACGCCATCGGTGACTGCACGGCCAAGCTCATGCTCGCCCACACCGCCGAGGCGCAGGGCGTCGTCGCGGCCGAGCACCTCGCCGGCGCCGACACCATGCCGGTCGAGTACGACTTCGTCCCGCGGGCGACCTACTGCCACCCGCAGATCGCCTCCTTCGGCTACAGCGAGGACCAGGCCAAGGAGAAGGGGTACGACGTCAAGACGGCGAGCTTCCCCTTCACCGCCAACGGCAAGGCCATGGGCCTCGGCGACGCGACCGGCTTCGTCAAGGTCGTCGCCGACGCGGAGCACAACGAGATCATCGGCGCGCACATGATCGGCCCGGACGTGACCGAGCTCCTCCCGGTGCTCACCCTCGCGCAGAAGTGGGACCTGACCGCCGACGAGGTGGCCCGCAACGTCTTCGCCCACCCGACGCTGTCCGAGGCGGTCAAGGAGGCCGTCGAGGGCATCGCGGGGCACATGATCAACCTCTGATTAGGGAGCAGGGCGGCGCGCTGGTAATCTCCAGGGGTTGCCGTTCGATCGGCCGCGGACCCGCAGAGCCCCGGTGGACCAGCCCGGGAGCGCCGCGCAACGAATCACGAGAAGGAGCAGTGTCGCAGCATGCCGCTGACCGCTGACGTCAAGAAGCAGATCATGGCCGAGTACGCCACCACCGAGGGCGACACCGGCTCCCCGGAGGTGCAGATCGCCCTCCTCACCCGGCGGATCACCGACCTCACCGAGCACGCGCGGGACCACAA
This sequence comes from uncultured Janibacter sp., assembly GCA_964430615.1. Taxonomy (GTDB): domain Bacteria; phylum Actinomycetota; class Actinomycetes; order Actinomycetales; family Dermatophilaceae; genus Janibacter. The sequence goes on from CAYSGN010000083.1 coordinate 10,029, forward strand.
GCACGACCACCACAGCCGCCGCGGCCTGCTGCTGCTCGTCGGTCGTCGTCGCCGCCTGCTGCGCTACCTCGAGAGCACCGACATCGAGCGCTACCGTTCGCTGATCAAGCGACTCGGCCTTCGCCGATAAGAACTTCGCGATGAGCGGTTCCCGCCACCTGGGAGCCGCTCCTTCGCGTATCCGGGGGCATCCCCGGCACAACTGAACACCGACAGGAACGCACACCGGGGCACAACGACGATGCCCCCGGACGTAGAGAGAAAAGGAGGACCCGATGGAGGGTCCTGAGATCAACAGCGCCGAAGCCACCATCGACAACGGTCGCTTCGGCACCCGCACCGTCCGGTTCGAGACCGGGCGCCTGGCCAAGCAGGCCGGCGGAGCCGTCGCCGCCTACCTCGACGACGAGACCATGCTGCTGTCGACCACCACGGCCGGCAAGCACCCCAAGGAGCACTTCGACTTCTTCCCCCTGACGGTGGACGTCGAGGAGCGGATGTACGCCGCGGGACGCATCCCCGGCAGCTTCTTCCGTCGCGAGGGCCGTCCCGGCACCGACGCGATCCTCACCTGCCGCCTCATCGACCGGCCGCTGCGCCCGACCTTCAAGAAGGGTCTGCGCAACGAGGTCCAGGTCGTCATCACCGTCCTGGCCTCGCACCCGGACCACCAGTACGACGTCGTGGCCATCAACGCCGCGTCGGCGTCGACGCAGATCTCCGGTCTGCCCTTCTCCGGGCCGATCGGCGCCGTCCGCGTCTCCCTCATCGACGGCCAGTGGGTCGCCTTCCCGAACTTCTCGGACAGCGAGAAGTCCACCTTCGACATGGTCGTCGCGGGCCGCATCGTCGGTGACGACGTCGCGATCATGATGGTCGAGGCCGAGTCCACCGAGGCCACCTGGGACCTCGTCAAGACCCAGGGCAGGACCGCCCCGACCGAGGAGGTCGTCGCCGAGGGGCTCGAGGCCAGCAAGACCTTCATCAAGGCCCTCTGCGAGGCCCAGGCCGAGCTCGCCGCGAAGTCGGCCAAGCCGGTCGAGGAGTTCCCGATCTTCCTCGACTACGAGGACGACGCCCTCGCGGCCGTCGAGAAGGCCACCGCCGCAGACCTCGCCGGCGCCCTCCAGATCGCCGGCAAGGCCGAGCGCGAGGACCGCCTCGACGAGATCAAGGAGGCCATGAAGGTCTCCCTCGCCGGCACCGAGGATGCTCCCGGTGAGTTCTTCGGCCGGGAGAAGGAGCTCTCCGCCGCCTACCGCTCGGTGCAGAAGACCCAGGTGCGCCAGCGCATCCTGCGCGACCAGGTGCGCATCGACGGGCGTGGCCTGGCCGACATCCGTGCCCTCGGCGCGGAGGTCGAGATCCTTCCCCGCGTGCACGGCTCGGCGCTCTTCGAGCGCGGCGAGACCCAGATCATGGGCGTCACCACGCTCAACATGCTCAAGATGGAGCAGCAGATCGACTCGCTGAGCCCGGTCACCAAGAAGCGCTACATGCACAACTACAACTTCCCGCCGTACTCGACCGGTGAGACCGGCCGCGTGGGCAGCCCGAAGCGCCGCGAGATCGGGCACGGCGCGCTCGCCGAGCGTGCGCTGCTGCCGGTCCTCCCGACGCGCGAGGAGTTCCCCTACGCCATCCGCCAGGTCTCCGAGGCGCTCGGCTCCAACGGGTCCACCTCGATGGGCTCGGTCTGCGCCTCGACGATGTCGCTGCTCAACGCGGGCGTGCCGCTGCGCGCCGCGGTGGCCGGCATCGCCATGGGCCTGGTCTCGGACACCGTCGACGGGGAGACCCGCTACGCGGCCCTGACCGACATCCTCGGCGCCGAGGACGCCTTCGGCGACATGGACTTCAAGGTCGCCGGCACGCGTGAGTTCGTCACCGCGATCCAGCTGGACACCAAGCTCGACGGCATCCCCGCCTCGGT
>CAYSGN010000084.1:0-11909 GCA_964430615.1 uncultured Janibacter sp.
CTGCCACCGCTACAGCGGAATGAGCTAGCCTCGGCCGGCGCCCAGAGCGGGGCCGTGCCCGATCCACGAGGAGGTGAACGTGAGCAAATACATCATCCGCCGGCTGCTGCAGATGATCCCGGTCATCATCGGCGCCACGTTCCTGATCTACGCCATGGTCTTCGCCATGCCCGGAGACCCCACCGCCGGCAAGTGCGGTGAGCGCCAGTGCTCACCGGCGTACATCGCTGCGTTCAACGAGAAGTACAACCTCAACGACCCGCTGCTCGTCCAGTACGGGAAGTACATGGGCAATGTCGTCCAGGGTGACTTCGGCGAGAACCAGTACGGCATCCCGGTCTCCGAGGACCTCAAGGAGCGCTTCACGGTCACCACCCAGCTCGCGGTCATCGCCCTGATCATCGAGGGCGTCATCGGGATCGCGGCCGGCGTCCTCGCAGGTCTGCGAAAAGGCGGGTTCATCGACAATCTCGTCCTCGTGAGCACCCTTTTCGTCATATCGGTACCGATCTTCGTCACCGGCTTCGCCCTCCAGTACTTCCTCGGGCTGAAGTGGGAGATCTTCCCCGCGCTGGTCGGCAACGACCCGACACTGTGGAGCCTGCTGCTGCCGGGCATCGTGCTCGGCTCGATCTCGCTGGCCTACATCGCCCGACTCATGCGCACGACGATCGCCGAGAACGTCCAGTCCGACTACGTGCGTACTGCGAAGGCCAAGGGGCTGACCCAGGGACGCATCATCGGCGTGCACACGCTCCGCAACTCGATGATCCCGGTCATCACCTTCATGGGGTACGACTTCGGTGCCCTGCTCGGCGGCGCGATCGTCACCGAGGGCATCTTCAACGTCCACGGCGTCGGCGGCTACATCTTCGAGGGCATCCACAACCGTGACGGCATGGCGGTCGTCGGGGCGGTGACCGCCCTGGTCATCGTCTACCTCATCGTCAACCTCATCGTCGACCTCCTCTACGGCGTACTCGACCCCAGGATCAGCCATGACTGAGCCCAACGACACCAAGACCCCTGCCCCCGAGATGGGTCCCGGCACCGATGAGACCGAGGCCACCACGACCCGTGGGGGTGCGGTGGCTGCAGAGGTCGCCGAGGCGCCGGCACGGTCGCTGACCTCGGACGCCTTCGCGAAGCTGCGCCGGAACCCGCTCTTCTGGGTCTCCAGCGTGCTGATCGTCATCTTCCTGCTCATGGCCATCTGGCCCGGCCTCTTCACCAACCAGGACCCGCACTACGGCGAGCTGAGCCGGGCGATGCACAAGCCGAGCGGTGATCACTGGTTCGGCACCGACCGTCAGGGCTACGACATCTACTCGCGCGTCATCTACGGGGCTCGCGCGTCGATCCTCGTCGGCACCTTCGCGACCGCCGGGGTGCTCGTCCTCGGTAGCTTCCTCGGGCTCGTCGCCGGATACATGGGCGGATGGGTCGACACCCTCATCAGCCGCATCGGTGACATCTTCTTCGCCATCCCGCTGCTGCTGGCCGGTATCATCTTCCTCTCCTCGGTCAGGGAGATGGACAGCTTCCTCGGTATCCCGCTCCAGGGCTACTTCGGTGTGATCTTCCAGGTCGTGCTCGTCCTCATCCTCTTCGGGTGGCCGAGCCTGATGCGACTCATGCGTTCGGCCGTCATCCAGGTGAAACCGAACGACTACGTCCAGGCAGCGCGGGCGTTGGGTGCCTCGCCCATGCGGATCATCCGTCGGCACGTGCTGCCCAACGCGATCGCCCCGGCGATCGTCGTCAGCACGATCAACCTCGGTGCCTACATCGCGGTCGAGGCGACCCTGTCCTTCCTCGGCATCGGGCTGGTCCCGCCGACGGTGTCCTGGGGCGTGATGATCAACGACGCGCTGGTCGCCCTTCGCACCAATCCCTACGTCCTCTTCTTCCCGGCCGCCTTCCTGAGCATCACGGTGCTCTCGTTCATCATGCTCGGCGACGCCGTGCGTGATGCCTTCGACCCGAAGAGCCGGTGAGACACGTGAGTGAGCACATGAGCACAGAAACCACAGACTCCGAGCACCTGCTCGACGTCCAGGAGCTGCACGTCGAGTTCCGTACAGGTGAGGGTGTCGCCAAGGCCATCAACGGGGTCAACTTCGCCCTCGACGAAGGGGAGACCCTGGCCATCCTCGGGGAGTCCGGGTCGGGCAAGTCGGTGACCGCCCAGGCGATCATGGGCATCCTCGACACGCCTCCCGCGCACGTGACGGGCGGCCGCGTCCTCTTCAAGGCGCGAGACCTGCTGACGATGCCGGACGAGGAGCGGCGCAGGACCCGCGGCCCGGAGATCTCGATGATCTTCCAGGACGCGCTCTCCTCCCTCAACCCGGTCTTCCCGGTCGGGTGGCAGATCGGCGAGATGTTCCGCAAGCACCGGGGGATGAACCGCTCCGATGCCTACGACCAGGCAGTGCGCCTCATGGAGCGGGTGAACATCCCGGCGGCACGGGAGCGGGTCAAGGCCTTCCCGCACCAGTTCTCCGGCGGTATGCGCCAGCGGATCATGATCGCGATGGCGATCGCCCTCGACCCGAAGGTGCTCATCGCCGACGAGCCGACGACCGCTCTGGACGTGACGGTCCAGGCCCAGATCATGTCCCTCCTGCAGGAGCTGCAGGAGGAGCACAACATGGGTCTGATCCTCATCACCCACGACCTGGGTGTCGTCGCGGACGTCGCGGACCGGATCGCGGTGATGTACGCCGGGCGCATCGTCGAGCGGGCCGACGTGGAGGACATCTACGCCAAGCCGGCCCACCCCTACACGAAGGGCCTGCTGGAGTCGATCCCGCGCCTGGACCAGAAGGGGCAGACGCTCTCGGCCATCGGCGGCCTGCCGCCGAACCTGACCCGCATCCCGCCGGGCTGCGCCTTCCACCCGCGGTGCGTCCTGGCTCAGGACGTCTGCCGCACGGATGTCCCCGAGCTCCTGGACGTCGGCCCGAACCGGCAGTCCGCCTGCCACTTCAGCAAGGAGGTGCTCGATGCCTGAGCAGGACATCATCCTCAAGGCCACCGGCCTGAAGAAGCACTACCCGATCAAGGGCGGGGTCCTCCGCCGTACGGTCGGTCACGTCCGGGCGGTCGACGGCGTCGACTTCGAGCTGTACAAGGGAGAGACCCTCGGGGTCGTCGGCGAGTCCGGCTGCGGCAAGTCGACCCTGGGTCGGCTGCTCATGCGTCTGGAGGAGCCCACCGAGGGGACCGTGGAGTTCGACGGTCAGGACATGTTCGCCCAGTCGGGGGCGGACATGCGCCGCCTGCGGCGGGACATCCAGATCGTCTTCCAGGACCCCTACACCTCGCTCAACCCCCGGCGGACCGTCGGCGAGATCGTCGGGGAGCCGCTGCAGATCCACACCGACGTCGTGCCGAAGAACAAGCGCAAGGAGCGGGTCCGGGAGCTGCTCGACCTCGTCGGGCTCAACCCGGAGCACATCAACCGCTACCCGCACCAGTTCTCCGGTGGGCAGCGGCAGCGCATCGGTATCGCCCGCGGCATCGCGCTCAACCCGAAGGTGCTCATCTGCGACGAGCCGGTCTCGGCCCTGGACGTCTCGGTCCAGGCCCAGGTGATCAACCTCATGGAGCGGCTCCAGGCCGAGCTGGGTCTGGCCTACGTCTTCATCGCCCACGACCTCTCGGTCGTGCGGCACATCTCCGACCGAGTGGCCGTGATGTACCTCGGGCGGATGGTCGAGGTCGGCGACGAGGACGACATCTACTCGCGGCCGACGCACCCGTACACCCAGGCACTCCTCTCGGCGGTGCCGGTCCCGGACCCGAGGCTGCGCGGTCAGCGTGAGCAGATCATGCTCAGCGGGGACGTCCCGTCGCCGGCGAACCCGCCGGCCGGGTGCCGCTTCCACACCCGCTGCTGGAAGGCGGAGGACGTGTGCAAGCACGAGCCGGGGCCCGAGCTGATCCTGCGTGCCGACGGCGCCGGCGAGCACCTGTCCCGGTGCCACTTCGCCGAGCCGCGCACGATCGTCGAGACCGAGGACGTCTCCGGCCAGGATGACAGTCTCTTCGCCGGCCAGGGTGACCGCGACACCGACGACGCCGCGGCCGAGGGCCAGGGCCGGGTAGGTGGCGGAGCCGCCGTGGACACCTCCACCGGCGGAGCCTGACACCGAGCGAGCCCGAGGGACCCCGTCGTCGTCGACGGGGTCCCTCGGGCGTTCCGGTCCCGCCGGGCGAAGGGGGCGGTGCTGCCGGGCGAGGGGGCTGGGGCCGGGTACGCCGCGTCGGGCCAGGAAACCCGGCTTCGACCGTGGTATAGCCCGGCCGAGCTCAGACATCCCGGCCGGCAGCGGGTATCCCGGCCACCGGCGGGTCCCGGGTCGCCGGTGGATCCCGCGGGGCAGGACGCAGGCCAGGGGCAGCCCCCTTCGCCCTCGGTGGTCACGTGGTGCGCTACCGTGCCCCACGTCGCGCCAGTCGACCGCTCCCGGTAGCCCGTGCGCGTCCCCCCAGGAGGAGGTCAGCCTGGCCGGAACCTCCCCTGGCGGGATGCGCAGTGACCGGCCCGCCTTCTCAGGCGAAGGGGAGGTCGTCCACGATGCGTTCGCTCTCGGCGTCGGCGGCCAGGGAGGCGCCGGTCTCGTCGGCCTCCGGGGTGACGGCGTGGGGCGCCAGCTCACCGGAGAGGATCTGCTCGGCCCAGTGGCAGGCCACCTTGTGGTCCGGGCCGACCTCGGCGACGTCGAGCGAACGCATCCGCGGGCGCTCGGTGTCGCACCTCGTCTCCTGACGCCACGGGCAGCGGGTGTGGAAGCGGCAGCCCGACGGGGGATCCGCGGGGGAGGGCAGGTCACCGGTGAGCAGGATCTGCTCGCGGGAGTCCTCCACGACGGGGTCCGGCACCGGCACCGCCGAGAGCAGTGCCCTCGTGTACGGGTGCAGCGGGGTCGCGTAGAGCTGGTCCGCCGGCGCCTCCTCCACGAGGCCGCCGAGGTACATCACCCCGACGCGGTCGGAGATGTGGCGCACCACGGCCAGGTCGTGGGCGATGATCAGGTAGGTCAGGCCGTACTCGCGCTGGAGGTCCGAGAGCAGGTTGATCACCTGTGCCTGCACCGAGACGTCCAGCGCGGAGACCGGCTCGTCGGCGACGACGAGCTCCGGCTCGACGCTCAGTGCCCGCGCGATCCCGACCCGCTGGCGCTGGCCACCGGAGAACTCGTGCGGGTACTTCTTCAGCGCCGCGGCGGGCAGACCGACGTCGGCGAGCAGCTGGCGCAGCCGCGACCCGGCCTCCTTGGCGTTCTTGACGATCCCGTGGGCCTTCATCCCCTCGACGAGCAGGGCCTCGACGCTCTGCCGGGGGTCGAGGCTGCCCATCGGGTCCTGGAAGACCATCTGCAGGTCGCGCCGGCGCCGCCGCAGCGCCTCCCCGGTGAGCGAGCTGATCGGCTCCCCGTCGAAGGTGACCCGGCCGTCCGTGGCCGGCTCCAGGTGCAGGATCGCCCGGCCGAGGGTCGACTTGCCGCACCCGGACTCACCGACGAGGCCGTAGGTCTCCCCACGCCGGATCTGCAGGTCGACCCCGTCGACGGCGTAGACGTGCCCGACGACCTTGTCGAAGATGACCCCCTTCGTGATGGGGAAGTGGACCTTGAGGTCCTGCACGTCGACGAGCACGTCACCGGGGCCGTCGGTCCCGGTGGGCTGCTGGGTGTCGGTCTGGGTGGTCATCGGACCTCCTCGGGGGTCGCGCCCTCGGCCGCGGAGGGTTCGCCGGCCAGGGGATGGAAGCAGCGCACGGTGCGCCCGTCGCCTGCGACGGCCAGCGCGGGCGTCTCGCTGCGGCAGGTGTCGTCGGCATTGGCACAGCGCGGGGCGAAGGCGCAGGAGCTCGCCCAGGGCAGATTGTCGGCCACCGAGCCGGGGACGGGGTTGAGGCGCTCCCCGCGTGCCCCGTCGAGGCTCGGGACGCTGGCGAGCAGCCCACCGGTGTAGGGGTGGCGCGGCTGGGCGAAGAGCTCGTGGCGGTCCGCCCGCTCCACCAGTCGCCCGCCGTAGAGGACGTTGACCTCGTCGCACACGCCGGCGACGACGCCCAGGTCGTGGGTGATGAGGATCAGCGCGGTCCCGGTGTCCTCGACGAGCTCTCGCAGCAGCGCGAGGATCTGGGCCTGGATGGTCACGTCGAGCGCCGTCGTCGGCTCGTCGGCGATGAGCAGGCGCGGCTCGCAGGCGAGCGCCATCGCGATGAGCGCCCGCTGGCGCATCCCTCCGGAGAGCTGGTGCGGGTAGTCCTTCAACCGCCGGTCCGGGTCGGGGATGCCCACCTTCTCGAGCATCTCCCGGGCGAGAGGCGTCGCGGCCTTCCGCGACATCCCGCGGTGCCGCTCGAGGACCTCGGTGACCTGTCGGCCGATCGGCACGACCGGGTTGAGGGAGGAGAGCGGGTCCTGGAAGATCATGCTGATCTCCTTGCCGCGCTTGGCCCGCATCTCCTTGTCGGAGAGGGCGAGCAGGTCGGTGCCGGCGTAGTCGACCGTGCCGGTCACGCGGTTCCCGCGCTGCGGCAGCAGGCCCATGATCGCCAGCGAGGTCACCGACTTGCCGCAGCCCGACTCGCCGACGAGGCCGACCGTCTGACCGGGCCGGACGTCGAAGCTGAGCCCGTCGACCGCGGTGAAGGGGGTGCCGCCCTTGTGGCCGAAGGTCACCGAGAGGTCGCGGACGGAGAGCAGGGGCTCGTGGGTGCTGGTGGTCGTCATACGGGTCACCGCCGGCTCTTGGGGTCGAGGGCCTCTCGCAGCGACTCGCCCATGAGGGTGAAGCCGAGCGCGACGACGATGATGCACGCCGCCGGGTAGAAGGCCAGGTGGGGGTTGTCGTAGATGTACTGCTGCGACTGCCCGAGCATCTGGCCCCACTCCGGGAGGCTGTCATCAGGGTTGCCGAGGCCGAGGAAGGAGAGGGCGGCCGCGTCGATGATCGAGGTCGCGAGGACGAGGGTCGCCTGCACGATGACCGGGGCGAGGGAGTTGGGCAGCATGTGCCGCAGCACGATCGCCGAGCGCTTCACGCCGAGCGCGCGGGCGGCCAGCACGTGGTCCTTGCTGCGCTGGGCGAGCATCGACCCGCGCAGCAGCCGGGCGAAGATCGGCACCTGGACGGCGCCGACGGCGATGATGACCGTCCACTGGCTCGGCTCGGCGGCGATGACCGCGATCGACATGGCCAGCAGCAGCGACGGGATGGCGAGCATGACGTCGACGACCCGCATCACCACGTTGTCGACCCACCCGCTGAAGGCGCCGGCGATGGTGCCGAGCACGACACCGCCGGCGAGCCCGCCGAGGGTGGCGAGGACGCCGACCATGAGCGTCTGCCGGCTCCCGATGAGCAGCCGGGAGAGCAGGTCACGGCCCTTGGCGTCGCCGCCGAGGGGGAAGCCGGGCTGCGGGTCGGGGATGGGGTTGGTCTGCTGGCTGATCTGGTCCTGCAGCAGCCACTTGGCCGGGTCGTGCGGTGCCAGCCACGGGGAGATGATCGCCAGCAGGACGAAGAGGGCCGTGATGGCCAGGCCGAGGAGGAAGATCGGGTTGCGGCGCAGCCGCCGCCAGGCCGAGGCGATGAGCGAGACGCCGGCGGTCTCGTCGATGCCGCCCGCCTCGTCGACCGTCGTCGTGGTCGTGCCGCTCCTCGCGAGGTCGTCGATGCGCTGTCGGCGCCGCGAGCCGGGGCCGCGGCGGGGGTTCTCGTCGGGTGGGGTCATCGGGTCCTCACTCGGGGGTCGATCACGGCGTAGAGGATGTCGACCAGCAGGTTGATCAGGACGTAGGCGATGGCCGCCGCGAGGACGATCACCTGGAGCACCGGGTAGTCACGCTCCCGGAAGGCCTCCTCGAGGGCGCTCCCGATGCCACCGAAGTTGAAGACGGTCTCGGTGAGCACGGCCCCGGAGAGGAGGAGCCCCATCTGGAGACCGACGGCGGTGACCACCGGCAGCAGTGCGTTGCGCATGACGTGGCGCCCGCGCACGACGCGGTGACTCAACCCCTTCGCCTCGGCGGTGCGCACGAAGTCCTCGTCGAGGACGTCGAGGACGGAGGCCCGGGTGATCCGGAAGATCATCGCGAAGGGGATGGAGGCCAGCGCGATCCCGGGCAGGATGAGGTGCTTCAGCGCGTCCCACGAGGCGTCCCACTCGCGGGTGAGCAGACCGTCGAGGACGAAGAACCCGGTCACCTGGGTGGCGTTGTTGATCGACTGGCGGCCGGAGACCGGCAGCAGGTCCATCTCGACGGCGAAGACGTACTTGAGCAGGAAGGCGGTGAAGAAGACGGGGACGGCCACACCGACGAGCGACATGAGGATCGAGCCGTTGTCCACCGCCCCGCCCCGGCGCCGCGCCGAGAGGTAGCCCAGCGGGATGGCGAGGACGACGGCGAGGGCCAGCGCGACCACGCTGAGCTCGATCGTGGCCGGGAAGCGGTCGAGGAAGATCTCCATGGCCGGCTTGCCCTGCTGCACCCCCGTGGAGACCCCGAAGTCGCCCTGGACGGCGCGCTCGAGGAAGCGCCAGTACTGCACGTAGATCGGGTCGTCGATGCCCAGGGCCTCCTCGAGGGCGGCCCGGGACTCTGGGGTGGCCCGCTCGCCGAGCATGGCCGAGACGACCCCGCCGGGGAGCGCGCGCAGCCACATGAAGAGCAGCAGCGAGAGGACGAAGACGACGAGCACGAGCTGCAGCAGCCGTCGGACGATGAACTTCAGCACGGGAGGGGACCTCGCTCTATGCAGGGGCCGGGGCCGTCGCGACCGAAGTGGTCGGACGGCCCCGACCCGCCCGGTGGGCGGTGGTGGCAGGCGTCAGCCGGTCACTCGCCGCCGACGGTGACGGTGGCGAACTTCTCCGCGGTCAGCGGGCTGGGCACGAGGCCCTTGACGTCCTCGCTGACGACGATCGCCGGCGGGGAGTGCGAGATGGGCGCGCCCGGCACGTACTCCTCCATGATCTTCTTGTTGACCTTCTCGTACTTCGCGGCCCGCTCCTTCTCGTCGACGGTGCTGTCGGCCTCGGCCAGCTCCTTGGCGAGGTCCTTGCCGTAGCCGCCGGCCACCGTGCCGAAGTCGTTGACCTTCGGGTTGCCGAAGAAGGTGCCGATGAAGTTGGCGGCCGAGTTGTAGTCACCGGTCCAGCCGAGGAGGAAGGCGTCGTAGTTGCCGGCGTCGACGTTGTCGAGGTATCCGCCGTTCCACGGCTTCGTCGTCGCCTTGACGGTGATACCGGCCTCCTCGAGGTCGTTGGCCAGCGCCTCGTGGATCTTCTGCGGGTTCGGCATGTACGGACGCGAGACCTGGCTCGGGTAGGCGAACTGGAGGGTGAGGTTCTCCGCGCCGGCCTCCTTGAGTAGCTGCTTGGCCTTCTTCACGTCGTGCGGGTAGGGCTTGAGGTCTTTGTTGTACCCGTCGACCGTCTCCGGCATGAACTGCGAGGCAGCGGTGGCGCCCTCGGGCAGCTGGGACTTGACCAGGCCCTCACGGTCGATCGCGTAGTTGATCGCCTTGCGGACCTTGACGTCCTTCAGCTTCGGGTTCGCCTCCGGGTTCAGGCCCAGGTAGAGGATGTTGAAGGGGTCGCGGATGTGGACCTTGTTGCCCGCGTCCTCCAGACCCTTCCAGTCCACCGGGTTGGGCAGGTCGTAGCCGTCGATGCTGCCGGCCTCGAGCTCCTGCCGGCGGGTGGACTCGTCCGGGATGATCTTGAAGACGATCTCGGAGGTCTTGGCCTTCTCGCCCCAGTAGTCCTCGTTCCGCTTCAGGGTGACGGTCTTGTTGGCCTCGTCGTACTCGTCGAGCACGTACGGCCCGGTGCCGACCGGGTTCTTCGAGTTCTTCGGGTAGGAGAAGCCCTGCCCCTCGGTCTTGACGTCGTTGGCGTTGCCCTCCTTCAGAGCCTTGGGGGACTGCATGGCGAAGGAGGAGAGGGAGAGCATCGCCGGGAACTTCGAGGTGGCGCGCTTGATCTTCAGCACGACCTCGCTCTTGCCCTTCGGGGTGCAGCTCTCGTACAGGGCGTCCTTGCCGAAGCCCTCCATCGCGGTGCTCCAGTACTCCGCGGGGCCGGACTGGGCCGCCTTGTTCTGGTCGGCCATACGCTCGAAGTTCGCGCACACCGCCTTGGCGTCGAACGGCTCGCCGTCGCTGAACTTCACGCCTTCGCGCAGGGTGAAGGTCCAGGTCTTGCCGTCCTTGCTCGGCTTCCACTTCGTCGCCAGCGCCGGACCGATCTCGGAGCTGCCGGGCTTGACCTCGACCAGGCCCTCGAAGATCTGCCGCGTGACCCGGAAGGTCTCCCCGTCGGTGGCGTAGAAGGGGTCGAAGACCTCAGGGGCGCCGGCCGCGCCGAAGGTGAAGGTCCCGCCGCCGCCGTCACCGCCCCCGGAACCGTCACGCTGACTCTCCGCGCAGGCGCTCAGCGCGAGCGCGGCGGCGGTGAGCACCGCCAGGGGGGCCGCTTTCCTCATGGACATGTGTGGTTCCTCGCTCTCGGGAACGGACCGGCGGTGGCCGCCGACGATCCGCCCAGTGGATATGACCTGTCGCACACTCGGGATGGGTGACCGCCAAGGTAGCGGACCGCGGGCCCTCGCATGGGGTGATCCGGTCAACTTTTCGCAAAGGAGGGGGTGCCACCGGACAATCTGGCTCCCGCACCGGCTCCCCGGGCGCCCCGTTTGGGGCAGGTCCGCGGCGGCTGAGAGAATTCCCGTCATGCCCCTGACTTCTCGCAGCGACGTGCGCAACGTCGCGATCGTCGCCCACGTCGACCATGGCAAGACCACGCTCGTCGACAAGATGCTCTGGCAGGGGGGCGCCTTCGGCGAGCACGACCACGTCGACGAGCGGGCCATGGACAGCGGTGACCTCGAGCGGGAGAAGGGCATCACGATCCTCGCGAAGAACACCGCGATCCACTACAACGGGCCCTCCGCGGCCGCCCACGACGCTCCCGACGGCGTGACCATCAACATCATCGACACCCCCGGGCACGCCGACTTCGGCGGTGAGGTCGAGCGCGGCCTGTCGATGGTCGACGGCGTCGTGCTGCTCGTGGACGCCTCCGAGGGGCCGCTGCCGCAGACCCGCTTCGTGCTGCGCAAGGCACTCGCCGCGGGCAAGCCGGTCATCCTGTGCATCAACAAGGTCGACCGTCCGGACAGCCGCATCGCCGCGGTCGTCGACGAGGTCTACGAGCTCTTCATGGACCTCGTCGACGAGGCCGCCGACCCGGAGGCCGCCCTCGAGTTCCCCATCGTCTACGCCTCGGCCAAGGCCGGTGTCGCGAGCCTCGAGCGCCCGGAGGACGCCCAGCTGCCCGACGGCAGCGACCTGGAGCCGCTCTTCCGCACGATCATGGAGACGGTGCCCGCGCCGACCTACGACGACCAGGCCCCGCTCCAGGCCCACGTGACCAACCTCGACTCGAGCAACTTCCTCGGCCGCCTGGCCCTGCTGCGGGTCTTCAACGGCGAGGTGCGCAAGGGCCAGCAGGTCACCTGGTGCCGCGGCGACGGCAGCATGCAGCGGGTCAAGATCACCGAGCTGCTCATGACCGACGGGCTGGAGCGCACGCCGCTGGAGACCGGGGCCGCCCGGCCCGGTGACATCATCGCCATCGCCGGCATCCCCGAGATCATGATCGGTGACACCATCGCCGACGCCGAGGACCCGGTGCCGCTGCCGGTCATCACCGTCGACGAGCCGGCCATCTCGATGACGATCGGGACGAACACCTCCCCGCTCGTCGGCCGGGGGCCGACCCGGGGGACGAAGGTGACCGCGCGCCTGGTCAAGGACCGCCTCGACAAGGAGCTCGTCGGCAACGTCTCCCTCCGGGTGCTCCCCACCGACCGCCCCGACGC
>CAYSGN010000085.1:0-2082 GCA_964430615.1 uncultured Janibacter sp.
TGGAGCTGCGTGACGGCTACGGCCAGACCGAGACCACGGCGTCGGTGGGCAACCCGCCCGGGACGGGGGTCCGACCCGGATCGATGGGCAAGCCGCTGCCCGGCCACCCGGTGGTCCTCGTGGACCCGCTCACCGACGAGATCGTCGAGGGGGTCGGCGAGGGTGAGGTGTGCATCGACCTCTCCGCGGAGCCGGTGGCCCTGATGACCGGCTACCTCGGTGACGAGGAGCGCAATGCCGAGGCGATGAAGGGCGGGCGCTACCACACCGGTGACGTCGCCGAGCGGGACGCGGACGGCTACATCACCTACATCGGCCGCACCGACGACGTCTTCAAGTCCAGCGACTACAAGGTCTCCCCCTTCGAGGTGGAGTCTGCGCTCATCGAGCACCCGGCCGTCGCCGAGGCGGCGGTCGTGCCGGCCCCGGACGAGGTGCGTCTGTCCGTGCCCAAGGCCTATGTCATGCTCGCCCCCGGCCACGAGCCGACACGGGAGACCGCACGGGAGATCCTGCGGCACGCCCGGGAGACCCTCTCCCCGTGGCTGCGGGTGCGCCGCCTGGAGTTCGCCGAGCTGCCGAAGACGATCTCGGGCAAGATCCGCCGCGTCGAGCTGCGCCAGCGGGAGGAAGGGCTGGCCGCGGGGCGCGACGACGTGGCCCGCTTCGGCGACGGCACCGAGTGGCGGGACGACATGTTCCCCGAGATCAAGGGCTGAGCGAAAACTCCCTTCGCGAATCACGTTTCAGGACCCCCTCGCAGGAGTAACGGCCCGAAAGGGCCGGGTGGTGTGCCCGGCGCTCTCTGAGGGGAGGTCCGCATGACCGAGACAGCGACGCAGGACAAGCCGGTCAGGAGCCTGATCCCGGCCCGGATGCACGACATGCCGTGGTCGAGGTTCCACTGGATGGTGATCTTCGGTCTCGGGACCGCATGGATCCTCGACGGTCTCGAGATCCAGATCGTCGCCGCGGGCGGCTTCGAGAAGTCGCTCGACATGACCGCGGCCGATGTCGGCCTCGCCGGCACGGTCTACCTCGTCGGTGAGGTGGTCGGCGCGCTCTTCTTCGGTCGGATGACCGACACCCTGGGCCGCAAGAAGCTCTTCACGATGACCCTGGCGGTCTACCTCATCGCCTCGGGTCTGGCGGCCTTCTCCCCGAACATGTGGGTCTTCCTCGTGCTGCGCTTCATCGCCGGCACGGGCATCGGTGGTGAGTACTCGGCGGTCAACTCGGCGATCGACGAGCTCATCCCCGGCAAGTACCGCGGCCGGGTCGACCTGGCCATCAACGGGACGTACTGGTTCGGTGCCGGTGTCGGTGCCTTCGCCAGCTACTGGCTGCTCAACCCGGAGATCGTCGGAGAGGGCATCGGCTGGCGGATCGCCTTCCTCCTCGGCCCGGTCCTCGGTCTGGGCATCATCTACCTGCGGCGGCACATCCCGGAGAGCCCGCGGTGGATGGTCACCCACGGCAAGTTCGACGAGGCCGAGGAGATCGTCTCCGGCATCGAGGAGGAGGTCCGCTCCGAGGGCAAGGAGCTGCCCGACCTCGACATGAAGCGGGACGGCATGTGGCTGAAGTCCCGGGAGGGGCTGACCCCGCGGCAGCTGGTCTACGTCTTCTTCCAGATGTATCCCACACGCACGGTGCTCGGCGCGACGCTGATGATCACGCAGAGCTTCCTCTACAACGCGATCTTCTTCACCTACTCGCTCGTGCTGCAGAACTTCTACGACAAGACCCCCTCCAGCGCGGCGGTCTACTTCTTCCCCTTCGCCCTGGGCAACCTGCTCGGGCCGCTGCTGCTCGGCCCGCTCTTCGACACGGTCGGACGGCGCAAGATGATCGGCGGCTGCTACGCCTTCGCGGCGATCGTGCTCACGGTCTCGGCCTTCCTCTTCTACGCCGACATGCTCACCGCGGCGACCCACACGATCTTCTGGTGCGTCGCGTTCTTCTTCGCCTCGGCGGGTGCCTCGGCCGGCTACCTGACGGTCTCGGAGATCTTCCCGCTCGAGGTCCGCGGCCAGGCGATCTCCTACTTCTTCGCGACGGCGCAGATCTTCGGTGCCATCG
>CAYSGN010000085.1:2182-11627 GCA_964430615.1 uncultured Janibacter sp.
CGCCGGGTCCTCCTCGACGCCTCACGTGAGGCGGACCTGCTCGTCGTGGACGCCCCACGGCGCATGACCGGGCAGCCGCTCTTCGCCCAGCGCCTCGTCGGGGCGGCGACCTGCCCCGTCGTCGTCATGCCGCCGAGCATCTCCGAGCAGCCACCGGGCGCGGTCGAGCGGGCCGGTCGGGCGATCGGCCGGGCCGCGGTGCGCTCGGCCGGCACCGCCGGTCGACCCGGCTACCGACCGCCCTCGCCCCCGCCGGCCCGGAGATGAGCCGCGCCTCCAGCGGACGTCGTCAGAGGCGGGCCCCGATGGCCGTGGCCGTGTGGCGCACCGCCACGGCGAGGCCGGCCCGCTCCTCCTCGTCCACGTCCTCGGTGCGGTAGGTGACGGCGACGGAGGCGACCGGGTGCTGGTCGCGGTCGAGGATCGCGGCCGCCACCGAGGACAGCTCCGGCGAGATGCTGCCCTCCTCGACGGCGAAGCCGCGCGCTCGCACGTCCACGAGCTCGCGGCGCAGCGCCGACGGCGTCGCCGGGCCGCCCGGCGGCAGCACGGAGGCGGAGGGGTGCAGCGCGGTCACCTGCCGACGGGGCAGCGCGGCGAGCAGCGCCAGCCCGCTCGCGGTGAGACTGGCCGGGAGACGCACCCCGACGTCCGTCACGAGCGACGGCCGCCCGGCGGCGCGTTCCTCGATGACGTAGAGCACGTCCCGGCCGAGCAGCACCGCCAGGTGGGCGTTGTGCGTCGTCGAGTCCACGAGCCGCTCGACGAGTGGGCGGGCGAGCCGCGTCAGGGGGTCCTGGCGCTGGTAGCCGGCCCCGAGCTCGTGCACGGCCGTGCCGAGGCCGTAGGTGCGCTCCTCCGCGTAGTGCACGACGTATCCGTGCTCGACGAGCACCGCGAGCAGGTGGTACGTCGAGCTGCGCGGCAGCCCGAGCTCGCGGGCCAGGTGCGCGGCCGGGATCGGCTCGGCACGGCTGGCCAGATGGGTCAGCGCGCGCAGCGCGTGACCCGCTGCGGCGGCGTTGGCCACGGTTCCTCCCTTCGCCCGGTGGTGCGCATCTCCCTAGGGGAAGTACGCACTGTCTCGTATCCAAGACACTAACCTCTCGTCAGTCGCTCCGCAGCGGTGCCGGGACCGGTTCCATGGTGGACATGAGCACGCACACCACCACCGACACCCTGGTCGTCCTCGGCGAGCGGCCGCTGACCATCGACGAGGTCGTCGCCGTGGCGCGCCACCGCGCGCCGGTCGAGATCAGCGACGCCGCGTGGGAGCGGGTCCGCGCGGCCCGCTCGATCATCGAGGGCCTCGCGGAGGACATGGTCGCGCACTACGGCGTCTCCACCGGCTTCGGCGCCCTGGCCACGACCCACATCCCCAGCGAGAAGCGCACCCGCCTCCAGCGCTCGCTCGTGCGCAGCCACGCGGCGGGCACCGGCCCCGAGGTCGAGGAGGAGGTCGTGCGCGCGCTCATGCTGCTGCGCATCCAGACCCTCGCCACCGGCCGCACCGGCATCCGCGAGGAGACCCTGCGCCTCTACGTCGCGCTGCTCAACGCGCGGATCACCCCCGTCGTGCACGAGTACGGCTCGCTCGGCTGCTCCGGCGACCTGGCGCCGCTGAGCCACTGCGCCCTGGTCCTCATGGGCGAGGGCGTGGTCCGCGACGCGACCGGGGCGAAGGGGGAGGCCGCCCCCGCGCTCGCCGCGGCCGGCCTGAGCCCGGTCGAGCTCGAGGAGAAGGAGGGCCTGGCCCTCATCAACGGCACCGACGGCATGCTCGGCATGCTCTGCCTGGCGATCCACGACCTGCGCCGGCTGCTCACCACCGCGGACATCGCCTCCGCGATGAGCGTCGAGGGCCTGCTCGGCACCGACGACGTCTTCGCGGCGGACCTCCAGGCGCTGCGTCCGCACCCGGGGCAGGCGGCCTCCGCGAAGAACATGCGCAGGGTGCTCGCGGACAGCCCGATCCGCGACAGCCACCGCGACCCGCAGGCCTGCACCCGCGTCCAGGACGCCTACTCGCTGCGCTGCTCCCCGCAGGTGCACGGCGGGGCCCGAGACACCCTCGAGCACGCGGCCCGGGTCGCCGGCTGGGAGCTGGCCTCGGCGATCGACAACCCCGTCGTCACGCTCGACGGCCGGGTGGAGTCCAACGGCAACTTCCACGGCGCCCCCGTCGCCTACGTGCTCGACTTCCTCGCCGTCGTCCTCGCGGACGTCGCGAGCATGAGCGAGCGGCGCACCGACCGCTTCCTCGACGTGAAGCGCTCCAACGGCCTGCCCCCCTTCCTCGCGGACGACCCCGGCACCGACTCCGGGCTGATGATCGCCCAGTACACCGCCGCCGGGATCGTCTCCGAGCTCAAGCGCCTGGCCGCGCCCGCCAGCGCCGACTCCATCCCGAGCAGCGCCATGCAGGAGGACCACGTCTCGATGGGGTGGTCCGCCGCGCGCAAGCTGCGTCGTGGCGTCGACGGCCTGGCCCGGGTCCTCGGCATCGAGCTGCTCACCGCCGCCCGCGGCATCCGGCTGCGCGCCCCCCTGCAGCCGGCGCCGGCCACCGCGGCCGTCATCGAGGCGCTCGACGCCGCCGGTGACACCGCGCCCGGCCCCGACCGCTTCCTCGCCCCCGACATCGAGGGCGCCCACACCGCCGTCGTCCACGGTGCCGTCCTCGCCGCCGCGCAGGCCGCGACCGGCCCGCTGGACTGACCCTCCCTTCGCCCACCACGAGAGACACAAGGAGCACCGACATGGAAGGCGCCCGCCCCGTCCGCGCACCGCGCGGCACCGAGATCACCGCGAAGAGCTGGCAGACCGAGGCGCCGCTGCGCATGCTCATGAACAACCTCGACCCCGAGGTCGCCGAGCGCCCCGACGACCTCGTCGTCTACGGCGGGACCGGGCGCGCCGCCCGCTCCTGGGCCGCCTTCGACGCCATCGTCGAGACCCTCACCGACCTCGAGCCGGACGAGACCCTGCTCGTGCAGTCGGGCAAGCCGGTCGGCGTCTTCCGTACGCACGAGTGGGCGCCGCGGGTCCTCCTGGCCAACTCCAACCTCGTCGGCGACTGGGCCACGTGGCCGGAGTTCCGCAAGCTCGAGGCCGAGGGCCTGATGATGTACGGCCAGATGACCGCCGGCTCGTGGATCTACATCGCCACCCAGGGCATCCTCCAGGGCACCTACGAGACCTTCGCCGCCGTCGCCCGCAAGCGCTTCGACGGCACCCTCGCGGGGACGCTGACGATCACCGGCGGCTGCGGCGGGATGGGCGGCGCCCAGCCCCTCGCGGTCACCCTCAACGGCGGCGCCTGCCTCATCGTCGACGTCGACCGGGCCCGCCTGGAGCGGCGCCGCTCCAAGCGCTACCTCGACGAGGTCACCGACGACATCGACGACGCGATCGCCCGCGTCACCGCGGCGAAGCGGGTGCGCCGCCCGCTCTCGGTGGGGCTCGTCGGCAACGCCGCCGAGGTCTTCCCGGAGCTGCTGCGCCGCCACCGTGCCGGCGACATCGAGGTCGACGTCGTCACCGACCAGACGAGCGCCCACGACCCCTTGAGCTACCTGCCCGCGGAGATCCCGCTCGAGGACTGGCAGGGCGAGGCCGAAGGGGACCCCGACGGCTTCACGAAGAAGGCCCGCGAGTCGATGGCCGCGCAGGTCCAGGCGATGGTCGAGTTCCAGGACGAGGGCGCCGAGGTCTTCGACTACGGCAACTCGATCCGCGACGAGGCACGGCACGCGGGCTACGGGCGCGCCTTCGCCTTCCCCGGCTTCGTCCCGGCCTACATCCGCCCGCTCTTCTGCGAGGGCCTCGGGCCCTTCCGCTGGGTGGCGCTCTCCGGTGACCCGGAGGACATCGCGGTCACCGACGCCGCGCTCAAAGAGCTCTTCCCGGAGAACGAGCACCTGCACCGGTGGCTCGATGCCGCCGGGGAGTTCGTCGAGTTCGAGGGGCTGCCCGCGCGTATCTGCTGGCTCGGCTACGGCGAGCGGCACCGCGCCGGGATGCTCTTCAACGACCTCGTCCGCGAGGGCAAGGTCAAGGCCCCGATCGTCATCGGCCGCGACCACCTCGACTCCGGGTCCGTGGCCAGCCCCTACCGGGAGACCGAGGGGATGGTCGACGGGTCGGACGCGATCGCGGACTGGCCGCTGCTCAACGCACTGACCTCCACGAGCTCGGGCGCGACCTGGGTCTCGATCCACCACGGCGGGGGAGTCGGCATGGGCCGCTCCATCCACGCCGGCCAGGTGGGCGTCGCGGACGGCACCGACCTGGCCGCCCAGAAGCTCGAGCGCCTGCTCACCAACGACCCCGGCATGGGGGTGATCCGGCACGTCGACGCCGGGTACGGCCGCGCCGCGGAGGTCGCGCAGGAGCGCGGCGTACGGGTGCCGATGCCGGCGAAGGTCCGCGACGAGGAGGGGTGAGCACGATGTCCACCTTCGCGTCGATGTGGTCCGACCTCTCCGGGGTCGGCCGGCACGGCGGGACCGGCGGCTACCGCCGCTACGCGTGGACCCCTGAGGACGCCGTCCTGCGGGAGTGGTTCGTCGCCGAGGCGGGCGCTCGCGGCCTGGACGTCGTCGAGGACCGGGTCGGCAACCAGTGGGCCTGGTGGGGCGACGTCGACCGGCACCTCGCCGAGACCGGCGAGGGAGGCATCGTCACCGGCAGCCACCTGGACTCCGTCCCCGACGGCGGCGCCTTCGACGGGCCGCTGGGCGTGGTCTCCGGCTTCGCGGCCATCGATGCGCTGCGGGCGAAGGGGGTGACCCCCGCCCGGCCCCTCGCCGTGGCGAACTTCGTCGACGAGGAGGGTGCCCGGTTCGGGGTCGCCTGCGCCGGCTCCCGGGTGCTCACCGGAGCCCTCGCGCCCGAGCGCGCCCTCGGCCTCACCGACCCCGACGGCACGAGCCTCGCCGAGGCGCGCCGCGCCGCGGGGCGGTCGGTGGACGACTACGGGCCCGACGAGGAGACGCTGCGCCGCGTCGCCGGCTTCGTCGAGCTGCACGTGGAGCAGGGCGTGGCCCTGGGCAATCCGAAGAGGCTCGCCGACCTGCGCCTGGACGCGCCCGGCGGTGAGGACTCCTGGGGCGGCGCGGTCGCGGTGGGCACCGCGATCCACCCGCACGGCCGGTGGCGGATCGACCTGCCCGGTGTCGCGAACCACGCGGGGACGACCGCGCTCGGCGACCGCAGCGACGCGATGCTGCTCGCCGCCGAGATCACCCTCGCGGTCCGCGAGGCGGCACGGGCCCACGGCTGCGTGGCGACGGTCGGCCGGCTCGAGGTCACCCCGAACGGGATCAACGCCATCCCCAGCCACGTGCGCCTGTGGCTGGACGCACGGGGCCCGAGCGAGGCGCAGGTGCATCGCACGGTGGAGCAGGTGAGCGCCCGCGTCGCCGACCTCGGGGGCACCGTGGCGGAGCAGTCCTGGACGGGGGAGACCCCCTTCACCGATGCCCTGACCTCGCGGATCCACCAGGCCCTGCGCAGCGACGGCGAGAGCCCGCCCTTGCTCTCGACCGGGGCCGGTCACGACGCCGGCGTGCTCGCGACGGCGGGCGTGCCCTCCGCGATGCTCTTCGTCCGCAACCCGACGGGCGTCTCGCACAGCCCCGCCGAGCACGCCGACGAGGCGGACTGCCTCACCGGGATCGAGGCGCTGACCGCGGTCCTCGAGGACCTCGTGGGCGACGGGCAGGAGGCGTCGTGACCAGCTGGCACAGCGCCCTCGCCCGGCTCCCGGAGGGAGTCGTCGCGGACGTGCGGATCACCACCGAGGCCGGCCGGATCGTCGCGGTCGAGCGCGGGGTCCCGCCCGTCGACGGGGACCGTGAGCTGCCGGGTCTCGTCCTGCCCGGGCTGGCCAATGCGCACAGCCACGCCTTCCACCGGGCCCTGCGCGGACGCACGCACGGGGACGGGGGCAGCTTCTGGACCTGGCGGGAGCGGATGTACGCCGTCGCGGCGACGCTCACCCCCGAGTGCTACCTCGACCTGGCGCGGGCGGTCTTCGCCGAGATGGTGCTCGGCGGCTTCACCGTCGTCGGGGAGTTCCACTACGTCCACCACGCCCCGGACGGGCGTCCGTACGACGGCGACGCCATGCGCGAGGCGATCGTCACCGCGGCCGCCGAGGCCGGCATCCGGCTGACCCTGCTCGACACGCTCTACCTCGCGGGGGGCCTGGACGCCGACGGTCACCGACCGCTGGATCAGGTGCAGCGCCGCTATGACGACGGATCGGTCGAGGCCTGGGCACGGCGTGCCTTCTCCGCTCCGGTCGAGACCCCGCTCGCCCGCACCGGTGCGGCGGTGCACTCGGTGCGTGCGGTGCCCGCCGAGGAGCTGGCGCGCGTGCGGACGGTCCTCGACGCACACGGCATCGACGTCCTGCACGCCCACGTCTCCGAACAGCCGGGGGAGGTCGAGGCCACTCGCGCGCGGTACGGCTGCTCACCCGTCGAGCTGCTCGGCCGCAGCGGGCTCGTCGACCGACGCTTCACCGCCGTGCACGCCACCCACCTGTCGGACGAGGACATCACCACCCTGGGTGGGGCGCAGGCCTTCGCGGCCTTCTGCCCGAGCACCGAGGCCGACCTCGGCGACGGCATCGGTCCTGCCCGCGAGCTGCGTGACGCGGGCAGCCGACTGTGCCTCGGGTCGGACCAGCACGTGGTGCTCGACCCCTTCCGGGAGGTCCAGGGCCTGGAGGCGGGGGAGCGGCTGCGCAGCCTCTCCCGCGGCCGGTTCACGCCCGAGGAGCTGCTCACCGCCGCCACCGAGGAGGGATACGCCTCGCTGGGCTGGTCCGGCGGTCGGATCGAGGTGGGCGCCCTCGCGGACCTCGTCGCCGTGCGCACGGCCAGCCCGCGCACGGCGGGCACCCTGCCCGAGCAGACCCTCCTCGCGGCCTCGGCCGCCGACGTCACCGATGTCGTCATCGGCGGCGAGCAGGTCGTCACCGCCGGACGGCACCACCTCGGTGACGTCGGGGGGCTGCTGGCGGCCGCCCTTCGTCCGTGGGACGGTGCCGATGACCACGGAAGGACCCCCTCATGACCAGCACCCTCGTCACCGGCATCGGTGAGCTGCTCACCTGCGACGGCAGCGGCGAGGACGGCGCCGGCATCCGCAGCGGGCAGGCGCTCGTCGTCGACCGCCGCACGCCGGACGGGCCGTCGACCATCGCCTGGGTCGGTGACGCGGGCGCCGCGCCCGCGGCCGACGAGGTCGTCGACGTCGCCGGGCGCTGCGTCCTGCCGGGCTTCGTCGACAGCCACGCCCACCTCGTCTTCGCCGGCGACCGGTCCGCGGAGTTCGCGGCCCGGATGGCCGGGGAGCGCTACGACGGTGGTGGGATCGGGGTCACCGTCGAGGCGACCCGCGCGGCCGGTGACGAGCAGCTGCGTGACGCGCTCGTCGCACGGGTGGCCGAGATGCGTGCCCAGGGCACGACGACGGTCGAGGTGAAGTCCGGCTACGGGCTGACCGTCCAGGACGAGGTCCGGGCGCTGCGCATCGCCGCGGAGGTGACCGACGAGGTGACCTTCCTCGGGGCACACGTCGTGCCTCCGGAGATGCGCGCGGACCGGGACGCCTACGTCGACCTCGTCGTCGGCGGGATGCTGCAGGCGTGCGCGCCGCATGCCCGCTGGGTCGACGTCTTCTGCGAGCCGAGCTCCCCGCACGCCTTCACCGGTGAGGAGTCCCGCCGGATCCTCTCCGCCGGACGCGACGCCGGGCTGGAGCTGAGGGTGCACGGCAACCAGATCGACCACGGCCCGGGTGTCCAGATCGCCTGCGAGCTCGAGGCGGCGAGCGTCGATCACTGCACCCACCTGTCCGACGCGGACGTCGCGGCGCTCGTCGACAGCGCCGAGACGACGACGGCGACCCTGCTGCCGGGCGTGGAGTTCTCCACGAGGTCCCCCTACCCCGACGCCCGGGCGCTCCTCGACGCCGGCGTCTCGGTGGCCCTGGCCACCGACTGCAACCCGGGCACGTGCTTCAGCAGCTCGATGCCCTTCGTCATCGCGCTCGCGGTGCGGGAGATGGGGATGACCCCGACCGAAGCGGTCCTCGCCGCGACCCGAGGCGGGGCGCGGGCCCTGCGCCGCGCGGACGTCGGGCGGATCGAGGTCGGTGCGCGGGCGGACCTGGCCGTGCTCGAGGCCCCGAACCACCTGCACCTGAGCTACCGGGCCGGCGTGCCCATCGCGCGGGCACTGCAGGTCTGACCCGGCCCGCCTCCCGCGCGGCTCCTGGCCCTGCGGATCGCCCACCTCACGACCAGGGGATGACCCAGTCCTCGTCCGGGTCCTCACCCACGCGCCCGTCGACCGCCTCACGGAGCAGGTCCGCGTGCCCGGTGTGCCTGCCGTACTCCTCGAGCAGGTCGAGCAGCAGGCGGCGCAGGCTGGCGTTGCCGACGCCGGGGACGCCGATGTGCACGGGCTGGTCCAGGCCGCCCTCGGCGATGGCGTCCGCGAAGCGCCGCCGGGCCCGCTCGACGGCCCCGTCGTAGACCGCGTAGAGCTCCTCCGGGGAGCCGCTGGGGCGTTGGATGATCTCCTCCCAGCGCTCCTCGAGGTGGTCCTCGTCCCACCGGGGGTCCAACGGCGCCCCGGAGAGGTGGTGCGCGGAGTACAGATCCTCGACGAGCGCCAGGTGGTTCAGCAGCCCGCCGAGCGTCAGGGCCGAGGCACCGATCCGGGCGGTCAACCCGTCGGTGTCGAGGCCGTCGGCCTTCCACCGGAAGGTGGCGCGCTGTCGATCGAGGGCCCCGATGAGCTGCTCGGCGTCCGTGCCGCTGAGAGGCGGCTCCCAGCTCGGAGCCGAAGGGGTCTGGGTCATGACGCCTCCTCACGTCCGGTGCCCCCAGCATGGCCCGGCCCGGGTCGGCCGTCGAGCCCCTCGAGGTCGAGCTCGGGCCGCGCGTCCTCGGCGGTCGCGGCGTCGAGGAGCTCCGGCGCGGTGAGCGGGCGGGGGGTCGTCGTCACCGGGGCCACCTCGTCGATGGCCTCCGTGCTCAGCCCGATCTCGCCCATCCGGCGGGCACTGACCAGGACCCGGGACTCGAGCGAGCCGACGAGCCGGTTGTAGTCCTCGACCGAGCGCTGCAGGGACCGA
Source organism: uncultured Janibacter sp. (assembly GCA_964430615.1). Lineage (GTDB taxonomy): Bacteria > Actinomycetota > Actinomycetes > Actinomycetales > Dermatophilaceae > Janibacter. The sequence goes on from CAYSGN010000085.1 coordinate 11,339, forward strand.
CCCATCCGGCTCGCGTGGTCGCCGAGCGTGGCCAGCCGGGTGTAGAGCTCACGCCCCACGGCGAGCAGCTCCTGCGCCTCCCGCGTGACCGAGTCCTGCTGCCAGGCGTGGGCGACGGTGCGCAGCAGGGCGAGCAGGGTGCCGGGGGAGGCGAGGACGACCCGGTCGGTCATGGCCTCCTCGTGCAGACCCGGCGCGCGGGAGAGCGCGGCTGCCAGGGTCGCGTCCGAGGGCACGAAGCACACGACCATCTCCGGTGAGGGGTCGAAGGCGCTCCAGTACGCCTTGC
>CAYSGN010000086.1:0-11522 GCA_964430615.1 uncultured Janibacter sp.
CCGCTGCTGGCGCACACCCACGGCCAGCCGGCGACGCCGACGACGATGGGCAAGGAGCTGGCGGTCCTCGCCCACCGCCTGCTGCGACAGATCCGCCGGGTCGCCTCCGACGAGTACCTCGGCAAGATCAACGGCGCCACCGGCACCTACGGCGCCCACCTGGCGGCCGTTCCGGGCGCCGACTGGCAGGCGATCTCGCGGGACTTCGTCGAGCACCTCGGGCTGACGTGGAACCCGCTCACCACCCAGATCGAGTCCCACGACTGGCAGGCGGAGATCTACGCCGACATCGCGCGGTTCAACCGGGTGCTGCACAACCTGTGCACCGACGTCTGGAGCTACATCTCGCTGGGCTACTTCGCGCAGGTGCGCGGGCAGGGCACGGTCGGGTCGAGCACGATGCCGCACAAGGTCAACCCGATCCGCTTCGAGAACGCCGAGGCCAACCTCGAGGTCTCCAACGCCCTCCTCGACGTGCTCGCCACCACCCTGGTGACCACCCGGCTGCAGCGCGACCTCACCGACTCCTCGATGCAGCGCAACATCGGCACCGCCCTCGGGCACTCGCTGCTCGCGATCGACAACGCCGCCCGCGGACTGGCCGGGCTGGACGCGGCCCCCGAGGCGATGGCCGCCGACCTCGACGCGAACTGGGAGGTCCTCGGCGAGCCGATCCAGTCGGCGATGCGGGCCCTCGGCGCCCGGGGGGTCCCGGGCATGGAGGAGCCCTACGAACGGGTCAAGGAGCTCACCCGCGGACGCCGGATCGGGCAGTCGGAGCTCGTGGAGTTCGTCCGTGGCCTCGGTCTGCCCGCCGACGTCGAGGAGCGCCTCGCCGCCCTCACCCCGGCGACCTATGTCGGCCTGGCCCCCGACCTGCCGGACCACCTCGACTGACCTCCGCGGCCCGCGCCCGGACCGCCGCCTGCGAGGCCCAGCCGCTCGATGACCGGCTGCGCCGGTCACCCCCGTCGTCAGCGGGAGGCCACGTGCCAGCCCGCGGCGAGGTCCTGCTGCTGCCAGAACTGCGCGAACCGTCCCTCGAGAGCGAGCAGCTCGGGCACGCTCCCCTCCTCGACGACCCGGCCGTCCTCGAGGAAGACCACGCGGTCGGCTGCGGCGATCGTCGACAGCCGGTGCGCCACGACCACCCTCGTCCGGCCCTGCGGGTCCTCGGCGAGCGCGTCGACGACGGCGGCCTCGTTCTCGGTGTCCAGGGCGCTCGTGGCCTCGTCGACGAGCAGCACCCCGGAGGGCTTGAGGAGGGCGCGGGCGATCGAGACCCGCTGACGCTCACCTCCTGAGAGGGCCGCGCCGCCCTCCCCCACGCGGGTGTCCAGACCCTGGGGCAGCCGCGCCGCGAGGGCGTCGACCCGGGCGAGCGCCAATGCCTGGGCCAGCGCCGACGGCGCCGCCGACCGGTCGGCGGCGAGGACGTTCTCCCGGATCGTCCCGTCGAAGAGGAAGGGGTGCTGGAAGACCATGCTCACCTCGCCCTGGGGGAGGGTCGCCGGGTGGCCGTCCAGCAGGACCTGCCCCGCGTCCGGCTCGCGCAGTCCCGCGAGGAGCGCGAGGACGGTGCTCTTGCCCGACCCGCTGGGACCGACGAGCGCGGTCGTCTCCCCCGCGGCGAAGGAGAGCGTGAGCCCCCGGAGCACCGGCTGGTCCCCGTAGGCGAAGTCCACCCCGTCGAGCACCACCCGCGGCGCCGTGACCCGCGGACGAGACCCCTCCCCCTCCGCGGGGGCCGGCGCAGCACCCGAGCGGCGCGTCGAGGACGGTGCCGATGGAGCGCAGGGTGCTCCGGATCCCCTCGAGCGCGGGCGCGAGGTCGCCGAGGGCGGTGACCGGCTCGATGTAGCGCACGATGACGACGATCATCGCGACGGCCGTGGGGGCGTCCAGCTCGCCGCTGACGGCCAGCCATGCCGTGGTGCCGCCGAGGACGAGGAGCACCACCTGCGTGGCGACCGAGAAAAGCAGCTCACCGGGGACCTGCATGAGCACGAGCCGGCGGTGGGCGCCGTGCTGGCCGGCCAGGGCACGGCCCACCTCGCTGCGGGCCGGCTCGACCCGACGGGCCGCGCGCAGTGCCTGCTGCGTGCGGCCGAACTCGACGATCCGCCCGGTGAGCTCGGCGTTGGCGCTCGCGGCGGCCCCGTCCACCCGGCGGCTGAGTCGGCCGGCCCCCCACATCGCCCCGAGGAGCACGGGGACCCCTGCGAGCGCGGCCACGCCGAGCGGCCAGGAGATCGGCAGCAGCGCGAGACCGATGACCACGGGCAGCAGCAGCGCCTGCAGGAGCGGCGTGAGCAGGTAGACGACGATGCCCACGAGGTCGGGCCCGGTCGCCGCGATCGACGTGCGCGCGCTCGCCGTGTGCTCCGCGTCGAACCACTCCAGCGGGACCCGGGAGAGACGCTCGGCGACCTCGTGCTGCGCGTGGTCGAGGGTCGCGAAGCCCAGGTCGAAGCCGATGGCCGCGATCCGCGTGTCGAGGAGCCAGCCGAGGACGACGCACGCCGCGAGCCCCGCGACCCACGGCCAGGCGGCCGAGGGGCGCTCCCCGAAGAGGGCGCCGACGAGCGGGAGCAGCAGCACCGCGGCCACCGCACGCAGGGCGACCGAGACGACGGAGAGCAGCACGAAGCCACGCACCCGGGCCCGGGCCCCCGGAGGCATGAGCGCCAGCATCGTCGAGATCATCGCAGCGCCTCCACCGTCGTGCGCTCCCCGGCGTCCCACAGCTCGCGATAGCGTCCTCCGGCCGAGCGCAGCTGCTCGTGCCGCCCGGTCTCGACCACCCTCCCGTGGTCGAGGACGACGATGCGGTCGACGTCGGTGACGGTACGCAGCCGGTGGGCGATGACGAGCACGGTGCGCCCGCGCGCCAGCCGGTCCAGCGCCCGCTGGACGAGGTACTCCGACTCGGGGTCGGCGAAGGCGGTCGCCTCGTCGAGGACGAGGACCGGGGTGTCGGCGAGGATCGCCCGGGCGATGGTCAGGCGCTGGCGCTCTCCCCCGGAGAGCCCCTCGGGGCCGTCGAGGACGGTCTCGTAGCCCTGCGGCATGCGCATGATCCGCTCGTGGATCTGCGCCTCCCGCGCCGCCGCCCGCACCTCCTCGACGCCGGCGTCCGGCCGCGCCAGGACGATGTTGTCGTGCACCGTCCCCCGGACGACCTGCGCGTCCTGGAAGACGAAGCCGACCCGGCTGTAGAGCTCCTCGCTCGTCATCGTGCGCACGTCCCGGCCCCCGATGCGCACCGATCCCCCGACGACGTCGTGGAAGCGGGCGAGCAGGCCGGCCAGGGTCGACTTCCCCGAGCCGGAGGGCCCGACGAGTGCGGTCACCGTCCCCGGCTCGAGGACGAGGTCGACCCCGTCGATGACCGGCACGCCGGGACGGTAGGCGAAGTGCACGTCGTCGAGGACGACCCTTCCGGCCGGCTCGTCACGGCGCGGCATGCCCCCTTCGTCACGGACCTCGAGCTGCTCCTCGTCGAGCACGCCCTGCAGGTTGCGGGCGGCGACCAGCCCGTCCCGCATCCCGCTCAGCCCGTACCCGATCCCGAGGAGACAAGCCCCGAAGGTGGTCCCGAGGAAGAGGAAGGGCAGCAGGTCGACCGGGTCCATCCCGGCGACGACGAGCGTCGAGCCGAGGACGACGATGACACCGAGGAAGGTCATCGGTCGGGTCACGAGCTCCATCACCGTCTTCTTGCCCGTGAACGGTCGCTGCCACTGCCCGAGGAAGGCGATGAACTCGTCCAGCCGCGCCCGGAAGCTCGAGGCGGCGCCACCCCCGAAGACGCGCACCACCGGCTGGCCCTCGAGGTAGCCCTCGGCCTCGACGTGCATCCGCTCCATCCAGGCGTGCGCCTTCGGGATCGTCTCGCCGGACTGGAGGACCATCGTGTAGAGGGTGAGGAGGTAGACCAGGACCGGGATGAAGAGGGCCAGCCCGAGCCGCCAGTCGACCCACATGAGGTAGGCGAGGACACCGAGCGGCGCGACGATCGCGGCGACCGCGTCTGGGACGGCGTGGGTCACGAGGTAGTGCAGCGAGAGGGTGTCGTCCTGGACGATCTTCTTGACCTGCCCGCCGCCGCGGGCGTCGAACCACCCGAGGGGCAGCCGTCCGAGGGTCGTGAGGAGCCGCTCGCGCAGGTCGCGGGCGAAGGCCCCGTCGACGAGGTGCAGCCAGAGCAGCAGCCCGCTCTCGAGCAGGGCACCGAGACCGAGGAGGAGCACGGCGATCAGCCCGAGCCGCCACAGCCGCTCGCCCTCGGCGCCGGCGAGCAGCAGGCGGGCCAGCTCCACGAGGAGGACGAAGGGGGCCAGCTGGAGCAGCGTGACCACCCCCTGGAGGAGGCCCGCGACCACGAGCCGGCGGGTGAGCGGGGCGAGCAGCCGGCGACCGCCGTCCGCGCGCCAGGACCCCTTCGGGGAGGCGGGTGCGGGCGCCGGGTCCGCGACCTCTGCGTTCTCCTCCTCGCCCCCACGACGCCTGCCGAAGGCCCTCCCCTGGGACCAGTAGGCCTGCGCCTTGATCTCGCTCTTGGGGAAGCCGAAGTCCTCACGCAGCCGGGAGCGCAGCGCCTTGAGCGAGCCGGCCTCCGTGCCGGCCCACACCGACCAGTCCGACCAGTCCCGGCCCTCCAGTGCCGCCGCGAGCGAGCCGGCCCCCTGGCGCGGGATCCGGTGCAGGCGCAGGCGGGGGTGGTCGGCGAGCGGGATGTCCCGGTCCTGGGTCACGTGCTCCTCGAGGTAGAGCTCGACGGGGACCTCGTCGGGGACCGTCTCGAGGATGGCGTTGATCGCCGGGGTCGAGGCGGGGTCGCCGAGGACGAGGTACCCGGCGGGCGGGTCCTCGGGGACCTCGAAGACCCGCGAGCCCATCGACATGACGGCGACGCGCGCACCGGGCGCGACGTGCTGGGCCCAGTGGGAGGCCGGTCCGGTCGGCTCGTGGACGACCATGTCGACGGAGAAGCGACCGCTCGCCGCCTCGTACGTGCTGATGGTGTAGGCCCGCTGGTGCTCAACCTGCGGGTCCTCGGGGTCGGGAAACCAGAAGCGCACCCACGTCGTCGGACCGGGCTCCAGCTCGTCGAAGAGCGTCTCGGAGGTCAGGTGCACCCGCACGAAGTGCTCGGTGATCCACTCGGTCCCGGTGACCACCACCTCGTGGTCCCGCGCCCCGAGGGCGTGCATCACCGCACCGCCGAAGCCGCGCTTGGCCATCCGCCGCCGTCCCTTCTGTGAAAGTTAGGCTCACCTTACAAGCAGGTGCGCCCCGGCGACGGGGAAGGCGGCGCGGCCCGAGGGCGGCCGCCCTCGGCGACGGCCCGGCCACCGAGCGGGCCGGTGGTAGCTCAGCGCCGGTGCCGACCGGGGCGGGTGGGGCGCCCTTCGTCCGGCGCCATCCCCGCGGCCCACGGCCACCAGATCCGGTTGCCGAGGTCGGCGACGACGGCCGGGACGAGGACCGAGCGGGTGACGAAGGTGTCCAGCAGCACGCCGAAGGCGACGATGAAGGCGATCTGGGCGAGGAAGAGCAGCGGGATCACCCAGAGCGCCGAGAAGGTCGCGGCGAGCACGACGCCGGCACTCGTGATGACCCCGCCCGTCACCGCGACCGCCCGGCGCACCCCGCGACGTGCCCCCACCTCGAGGGACTCCTCGCGTGCGCGGGTCATGAGGAAGATCGAGTAGTCCACGGCGAGCGCGACGAGGAAGACGAAGGCGAGCACGGGGGTGGACGGATCGGCTCCCGGGTAGTCGAGGACGTGGTTGAAGAGCAGCGCAGCGATCCCGAGCGTGGCCGCGAAGCTGAGCACGTTGACCGCGACGAGGACGAGCGCCGCGACGACCGAGCGCAGCAGCGCGAGGAGGATGAGGGCGACCACGGCGAGGATGGCCGGGATGACGACGCGCTGGTCGCGCTGGCTCGCCTCGTCGGTGTCCACCTCCGTGGCCGTGGCGCCCCCGACGAGGATGTCGTCGTCGACCGCGTGCAGCTCCTGGCGCAGGTCGCGCACCACCTCCTCCGCCTCGTCGGACTCCGAGCCGACGGACAGGGGCACGCTGAGCAGCACCTCGCCGCTGCCGGTGCGTGAGCGCTCCTGCTCCACCGGGGCCTCCACCTGCGGGTGGTCGGCGAGCACCCCCTTCGCCTCCGTCGCCGCCTCCTGCGGCGCCACGACCTGCACCGGCCGCTGGTCACCCCCGTCGAAGTGCTCGTCGAGCACCTCCTGCCCCCGCACCGACTCCACCTCGGTGGTGAAGAACTCCGCCTGGGTGATGCCGGAGGCGTTGAAGGTCAGCGCGCCGGCGGCGGCGGCGAGCAGGACGAGCGTCGTGACCACCCACGTCGCCCTCGGGCGCCGGGTGACGGAGGTGGCGACACCGGACCACAGCCGGTGCCGGGGAGGGGCCCCGAGACGGGGGACGGAGGGCCAGAAGGCGGCCCGGCCGAGCAGCGCGAGAGCCGCCGGGAGCAGGGTGAGCGCGGCGGTCATCGCCCCCGCGATCCCGAGCGCCCCGATCGGCCCGAGGCCGGAGATGTTGCCGAGGTCGGAGAGCAGCAGGCACAGCAGGCCGGCGATGACGGTGCCGCCGCTGGCCGCCACCGGGCCGAGCGTCTGCCGCCAGGCGGTGGCCAGGGCCGGCAGCGCGTCGGTGTGGTGCAGCTCCTCGCGGTAGCGGGCCACGAGCAGCAGCGCGTAGTCGGTCGCCGCACCGACGACGAGGATGAAGAGGATGCCCTGGCTCTGCCCGGAGAGCTGGATCCAGCCCGCCTCGGCCATGGGATAGATGAGCAGCGCCGCCGCGGCGAGCCCGCACACGCTGGTGAAGAGCACGACGAAGGGGAGGATCGGGCTGCGGTAGACCACGACGAGGATGAGGAGGACCACCGCGAGCGCGACGAGGAGGAGGAGCCCGTCGATCCCGGCGAAGGCCTCGCCCAGGTCGGCGGTGAAGCCGGCGGCACCGGTGACCGAGACCTCGCCCCCGACGTCGGGGGCGAGGTCCCCGCGCAGGCCGTCGACGATCCGGGTGGAGATGGGTGTCCCGTCGACGGAACGCTCCACGTCGGAGGCGTCCAGCGTGAGCGGCAGCAGCGCGGCCTTGCCGTCCTCGGCCGGGACGACCGGCACCTTCGAGGAGGCCAGGTGGTCGCCGAGTGTCCCCGGGACCCCGTCCACCGTCGTCTCCGGGAGCCGCTCGGCGTACCGGCCGAGGCGGGCCAGGTCCGATCGGTCCAGGCCCCCCTCGTCCTCGACGACGACGATCAGCGGCAGCGTGGAGTCCGCGCCGAAGTCACCGAGCCGGGCGCTCACGCGCGTCGACTCGGCATCCTCCGGGAGGAAGGAGGCCTGGTCGTTGTTCTGCACGCTGCTCAGCTGCCCGACGAGCGGGCCGCCGACCCCCGCGACGAGCAGCCAGAGGAGAAGGACCGCCGTCGCGATCAGACGCGGGTGGCGCCGGGGCGTGCGGGTGCTCGTCATGCATCCACGCTACGGGCACGCCGCACGGCGCGGCTCAGCGCATCGCCTCCGTCAGGGCCGTGGCGGACGCCGCGTAGCCCTCGACCGTCGGGTGGACCCACTCCGACTGCTGGGTGCCCGGCGCGAGGACGGGGACGAGCCAGGCGTCGGTGTTGTCCGGCGTGCTGCTCGGGTCGAGCCCGTGGGCGTGCCCGCCCCAGGCGGGCTTGACGTCGACGAAGGTGAAGCCGCCCTTGCCCCCGGTCCCCGTGTCCAGGGCTGCCATCGTCTCGGCCATCACCCGATCACCCCTGTCCTGGAAGGCAGCGAGCTCGGCGCCGGCGTCGTAGGTCGGCGCCGCCTCGGGGATCCCGTAGCCGTCGGTGTCGAGCAGGTACGGGTAGCCGAGCAGGTAGATGTCGGCCCGGCCGCCGGAGCGCTCGTGCACGGCGGCCAGTGCCTCACGGACCTCGTCGCGCAGCCGGGGGATGGCGGCGTTCGCGGTGTCGACGGCTCGCTCGCACCCGGCGGGGCTGCGCAGGACCATGCACGCGAGGACGATGTCGGTGAAGCCGACGTCGTTGCCGCCGACGGTGAGGAAGACCGCGTCGGTGTCCCGGGTGACCGCATCGATCTGCGCAGTGGCGGTGAGCTGGCAGCTCACGGTCGCCGTGAGGGTGCGACGGTTGCCGGAGCCGTTCACCGTGCTGCTCGTGATCGCGTAGTCGTAGAACCAGTCGTCCTGGGCGGGTGTGCCGCAGAGCTGCTGCTTCTCGGCCTGGCGCAGCCAGTGGTGCTCGACGTCGGGCGCCCTGCCCGGCAGCGGGTAGGTGGCCGTGCGCGTCGTCGGCTCGCCGAGGGCACGGGGCTCGAGGATGTCGGCGACGACTCCCCCGCTGCACGCCACGTTGGTGTACTCGGCGCCGTCCTGGGCCGCCACCCGGGCACCGTAGTTCTCCGGTGACCGCCAGCACGTCGTCCCCGTGTAGCTGCCGGTGCCGTTGCCGGCGGAGTAGGAGTCCCCGAGCTGGACGTACTGCTTCGGCGGCGGGTCGGCGCCGGCCGGTGGCGCGGCCAGCCCGGCACCGGCCGCGGCGGCGGCGAGAGCGGTGGCGATGGACAGGGTGCGACGGCGTCGGCGCATGGCTCTTCCTCCCGTTCGGTGCCGCTCTCCGCTGAGCGGCCCCGGTGCTACCCGAGAGTAGCGCCCTCCGCGGTCAGGCGAGGCGGACGAGCCGGTCCGGATCCTCCGGGGGCAGGGAGCCGTCGACGAGCGAGGCGGTGACCGCCTGCCGGTTGAAGGTCGTCCGCCCGCCGCGTGTGGTGAGGAAGGCGGTGTCGGCCGCGTCGCGGCCGGTCGCGATGCGCACCATCGACTCGCGGGGCGCGAGCCGGGTCGCATCGACGATGTGCCAGGCCCCGTCGACCCACGCCTCGGCGACCGCGTGGAAGTCCATCGGTGAGAGACCGGGGGCGTAGACCGACACGAGCCGGGCCGGGGTCCCGAGGGCGCGCAGCAGGGCCACGACGACGTGGGCGAAGTCCCGGCAGACCCCCTCGGCCTGGAGGATGGAGTCGACGGCGCCGTCGGTGCCGCGGCTCGCCCCCGAGATGTAGGACATGTGGTGGTTCACCCACTCGGCGACGGCGAGCACCCGCTCGACGCCGGCCTGGGCCGGGAAGAGCCGCGCGGCCATCGGCGCCAGCCGGTCGGACTCGGCGTACCGGCTCGGGCGGGTGAAGGCCCACCGGTCGTACTCGATCTCCGCCCCGACCTGCTCGCCCGTGGGCCGGGTGATGTCCACGACCGCCTCGTAGGTCACCTCGAGCCACCCGTCGCCGACGTCGTCGACGAGGTGCAGCCGGGTGCCGTGGTTGCCGGCGAGCTCCTGCGGCTCGACCTGCCGGCCGGCCGCGTGGACGAGCAGGTGCTCCTCGACGACATGGTGCGCGCGGGAGACCGCGAAGGAGAGCAGCGCCTCCTTGACCCCCTTCGTCCCGTAGGCGAACTTCGTGCCCACCCGGGCACGCAGCGGGGTGGACGCGGCGTCGACGATGGCGAGGTCGGTCATGCGCAGATCCTCCGTGGGCGGGCGAAGGGAGTCAAAGCCGCCACCGGCTCAGGACCGGCCGGCGGGTGGTGCCGTGGCGAGCGCGAGCACCTCGGCGGCGGGGAGGGCGACCAGCTCGGCGGCGTCGACGAGCAGCTTCGAGCCGCGGACGCCGGAGCCGATGACGACCTCACCGGCGGCCAGGACCCCCTCGTCGACGAGCACCGGCCACTCCCCGGGCAGGCCGACCGGGGTGATCCCCCCGTACTCCATGCCGGTCAGCTCGGTGGCCTCCTGCGTCCTCATGAAGGAGATCTTGCGGACGTCCAGGTGCCGACGGACGGCGTTGTTGATGGCGGCCCGGTCCGTGGCGAGGACGAGGACGGCCGCTCGGCGGGTCTCCCCCGCCCGACGTCCGGCGACGACGACGCAGTTCGCGGAGTGCTCGGGCGCGGAGCCGTAGGCCTCGCAGAAGGCGGCCGTGTCGGCCAGCGCGGGGTCGATCTCGGCGACCTCGGCCGAGGGCAGGGCGCTGATCGCCGCCGCGACGGGGGCCGCGAGCAGGCCGGGGCGGGTCGCTGCGGGGGTCCAGGTGAGGCTGCCAGCTGCGGTGCTCATCCCTCGAGCCTACGGCCCCCGGCGCCACCCACCGGACGACCCGGCGCCCGGGGCCGGCGGGCTTGCGCGCGGCGATAGCGTCGGGTCATGAGCCCAGCAGCCGACCGCGCCGGCACGCCCGCCCAGCCCGAGGACCTCATCGACGTCGGCCACGTCGTCACGGCCTACTACGCCCACCAGCCGGACCCCGAGGACGTCGCCCAGCAGGTCGCCTTCGGCACGAGCGGGCACCGTGGGTCCTCGCTCGAGCGGTCCTTCAACGAGGCGCACATCCTCGCGACCACCCAGGCGATCGTCGACCACCGCCGCGCGGCCGGCATCGACGGGCCGCTCTTCCTCGGTCGCGACACCCACGCCCTCTCCGAACCGGCCTGGGTGAGCGCCCTCGAGGTGCTGGCGGCCAACGAGGTCGCCGTCCTCGTCGACTCCCGGGACGGGTACACGCCCACCCCCGCCGTCTCGCACGCCATCCTCACCGCCAACCGCGGCAAGGACCTCACGGCGAAGGGGGCCGGCCTCGCCGACGGCATCGTCGTCACCCCGTCGCACAACCCGCCCCGCGACGGCGGCTTCAAGTACAACCCGCCGCACGGCGGCCCGGCCGACACCGACGCCACCTCCGCCATCGCGGAGGCGGCCAACGCCCATCTGCGCGACGGGCTACGTCGGGTGCGGCGGGTCCCCTTCGCCCGAGCGCGCGCGGCCGCGGGTGAGCACGACTACCTCGCCGCCTACGTCACGGACCTCCCGCAGGTCGTCGACCTGCGGCGCATCAAGGAGGCCGGCGTCCGCATCGGCGCCGACCCGATGGGCGGCGCCGCGGTGGACTACTGGGGTGCCATCGGGGAGCAGCACGGCCTCGACCTGACGGTCGTCAACCCGCTCGTCGACCCGACCTGGCGCTTCATGACCCTCGACACCGACGGTCGGATCCGGATGGACTGCTCCTCCCCCGACGCGATGGCGGGACTCATCGCCCAGCGGGAGCACTACGACATCGCCACCGGCAACGACGCGGACTCCGACCGGCACGGCATCGTCACCCCCGACGCGGGGCTGATGAACCCCAACCACTTCCTGTCCGTGGCGATCGGCTACCTCCACGGCGGCGCCCGCCCGGGCTGGTCCAGCGAGCGCATCGGCAAGACGCTCGTGTCCAGCTCGATGATCGACCGGGTCGCCGAGGACCTGGGCCGGCGGCTGTGGGAGGTCCCGGTCGGCTTCAAGTGGTTCGTCCCCGGGCTGCTCGACGGGTCGGTCGGCTTCGGCGGCGAGGAGTCGGCGGGAGCCTCCTTCCTGCGCTTCGACGGCTCGGTGTGGACCACGGACAAGGACGGGATCATCCTCGCCCTGCTCGCCTC
>CAYSGN010000087.1:0-11507 GCA_964430615.1 uncultured Janibacter sp.
AGGAGTGCGGGTACTACGAGTACTACCAGGGCACGTCGATGGCCTCGCCGCACGCCGCCGGTGTCTCCGCGCTCATCGTCTCCCGCTACGGGAAGGTCCACGGCAAGGCCGGCTTCACGATGAACGCCGACAAGGTCGGCGACATCCTCATGGACTCCGCGCGCGACACCGCGTGCCCGGAGCCGCGCCTGTTCGACTACCCGGACCCGATCCCTTCGTCGTACAACGCCGAGTGCGTGGGTGACGCGGACTTCAACGGCTTCTACGGCGACGGCATCATCGATGCCGCGGCCGCAGTGGCCCCGAAGAAGCGCTGACCCACCGTGACCCCGGGCGAAGGGGGCCGGCCACCCGCGAGGTGACCGGCCCCCTTCGCCATGTCGTGCCGCGCTCGTCCCGCGCCGAACCCCGTGCACGGTCCACGACGGGGGCTCCGCGTGGTGCGGGGTTCGCGGCCGTCGAGCGGGGGCCCGGCGGGTGCAGCGGTTCAGCCGAGGCCGGCCTCGCGGGCGATGACCGCGGCCTGCATGCGTGAGTCGCAGTCCAGCTTGGCCAGCACGCTGGAGACGTGGGACTTGATCGTGGCCAGGGAGACCCCGAGCCGGACGGCCAGGTCGGCGTTGGACAGCCCGCGTCCGAGACCGACGAGGACCTCGTGCTCGCGCGGCGTGAGGTCCTCGATCGCCGCGGGTGCCGGCCGGCCGGTGGGCTCCGGCGCCGCAGCGAACTCGTCGAGCAGCCGGCGGGTGACCTCGGGCGAGAGGATGCCCTCGCCCGCGGCCACCCGACGGACCGCATCGGCCAGCGTGGCCGAGTCGACGGTCTTGAGGAGGAAGCCGGCCGCACCTGCGCGGAGGGCGCCGAAGACGTACTCGTCCAGGTCGAAGGTCGTCAGGACGAGCACGTCCGCGACCCCGGCCCCGACGATAGCGCGCGTCGCTTCGATCCCGTCGACACCCGGCATGCGGATGTCCATGAGCACCACGTCCGGGCGCAGCGAGCGCGCGTTGGTCACCGCGGCGGCGCCGTCGGCGGCCTCACCGACGACCGCGATCCCGTCGACCTCGTCGAGCATGAGCCGCAGGCCGGAGCGAATGGCCCCGTGGTCGTCGGCGACCAGCACCCGCACGGTCACGACGGGCTCCCTTCGCTCGGTCCGGTGGTGGTGAGCGGGAGGATGGCGGCGACCCTCCAGGTGCCATCCTCCCAGCCGGCGTCGACGTGCCCTCCCAACGACGTCGCTCGGGCGCGCATGCTGCCCAGCCCGACACCGTCCGAGCGCGGGGACGGCGGCTCGCTCACCGTGTTGGTGACCGTCAGGGCCAGCTCCTCCCCGGTGATGTCGACAGTCACCTGCACCGCGGAACCGGGGGCGTGCGTGGCGGCATTGGTCAGGGCCTCCTGGACGATCCGGTGGGCGGCGTGGTCGACCGGAGCGGGCAGGTCCGGCCACGGGTCGGGGCGGAGGCACTCGACGACGAGCCCTCGGTGACGAGCCTGCTCGAGGAGCCGGTCGAGGTCGACGAGCCGGGCGGGGGAGGTGCGCTCGTCCTCGCCGGAGCGCAGCAGGAGGACCATGGTGCGCAGCTCGTCCGAGGCCGCGAGGCTCGCCCGACGGATGGCGGACAGGCTCTCCCGCGTCGTGCCCTCCCGCCCGTCGGCGTCGCGCGAGAGGGAGGCCTCCGCGTGGATCCCGATGGCCGCGAGGTTGCCGGCGAGGGCGTCGTGCAGCTCGCTCGCCATCCGCGCCCGCTCCTCCCGCAGCAGCTCACCCTCGCGCAGCTCGGCGAGCCGCTGGTGGTCTTCCCGCCGAGCCGCCTCCACGGTGGCCAGCTCCGCCTGGCTGCGCACCGACCGGCCCCACCACAGGGGCGTGGCGAAGACCGAGAAGACCACGAGGGAGAGCAGGGTCGCGGGCCGTAGCCCGCCGGTGACGATGTAGAGGGCCGCGCCCGACCCGACGACGGCGAGGCCGACGAGCACGCTCACGCGCTGGACGACGACCGGACGGCCCCAGCGGGCGACGCAGTAGAGCAGGTCCAGATAGGCGACGAGCACGCCGATGCTCCCACCCATGGTCTGGTCGACGGCGAAGACCCCGGCGCCGGCGACCGCAGCCGTCCCGGGACGCGTGCGCTTCGCGAGCAGCAGCAGGCAGAGCGCGACGAGGGGCAGCGTGAAGAGCCAGCGGCTCGGCAGGGCGGCGGCCCGCGTCCCGGCGGTGCCGACGAGGCCGATGGCGACCAGGGCCGTCCCGAAGACGAAGGTCGCTGCGGCCTCCCCGACGACCTGGCGTCGGGGACTGCCGCGCACCGTCGTGCGCCAGAGGTGGGCCACTCCCGTCACCCGGCCATCCCAGCACAGTCCGCTCACCCCCTTCTCATCCCAAGGACGGACCCGCGCGGCGCCGTCTCCCTCCGATGCCCGATGCGCGAGCGGGCGTCCCCGGGCGAGGGTCTCTCCCGTGACCACGACACTCGCCGCCACGCTCGTCGTCCTGGCGCTCATCGACTCGACGAGCTTCGGCACGCTGCTCATCCCCATCTGGCTCCTGCTCGCTCCGGGGCGTCCGCGCGTGGGGCGGGTGCTCGTCTTCCTCGGGACGGTGGCGGGCTTCTACCTCACCCTCGGGATCGCGATCCTCGGCGGCGCCACCCTCGTGCTCGAGCGCGCCGGCGACCTGCTCGAGCACGAGGCGGTCGTGCGCGCCCAGCTGGTCCTCGGGGTGGGTCTGGTCGTGTGGGGCCTGTGGATCGGTCGGTCGGGGACGCGCGGGAGCGGGAGGCTGCACCGGTGGCGGGAGCGGATGACCGACGCCGACCACGGCGGACCCGTCCCGATCATGGGGCTGGCGCTCACGGCGGCCCTCCTCGAGGCGGCGACCATGCTGCCCTACCTCGGGGCGACCGCGCTCATCAGCCGCTCCGGGATGGAGCCGATCGCCCAGGTCGGGGTGCTCGCGGCCTACTGCCTCGTCATGCTCCTGCCCGCCCTGCTGCTGCTCGTGGCGCGGGTGGCCGCGGCCGGGCTCGTCGAGCCGGTGCTCGTGCGGGTGGGGTCGTGGATGGAGAGCGCGAGCGGGGAGACGACCGCGTGGGTCGTCGGGATCGTCGGCTTCCTCCTCGCCCGGGACGCCGCCGGGCGCCTGCCCGAGGTCGCGCGCCTCCTCGCGGCGGGTGGAGGGGTGGGCTGAGCCTTCCGTCGCCGCCGTCCCTCTCCTGCGCCGTCCGTGATCTCCCGCGCCGACCGCCGCTCGACGTGCGCGAAGGGGGCCGCGCGCGGTGCGGTGTCCGCGGACGTCGAGCGGGGTTCGGCGGGTCAGCGCAGCTGCTCGTGGGCCTCGACCATCGCCGGGCCGTACCAGGTGAGCAGCCGGCCGCTGACGAGCCGGGTGGGTGCGGTGGTGAAGGCCTCCGGGCCGTCATCGGCGGTGAACTCGTACGGCTCGTCGGGGAGCAGGACGAGGTCGACGTCCTCCCGGTCGATGTCGCTCAGCTCCACGTGCGGGTAGCGGCTCCGGCTGCCCTCCCGGCCCCGTGCCGACCCCGGGTGCTCAGCACCCCGGGTGGTGGCCGTGTCGTCGGCCTCGTCGGGGACGTCCAGGACGTTGCTCCAGCCGAGCCGCCCGAGCAGGTCGGTGGTGTAGGTGCGCGGGCCCACGGCCATCCACGGGTCCCGCCAGATCGGCACGACCACGCGGCCACGGTCCCTCGGCGGCGGGGCGGACCACAGCTCCTCCGCCCGGGTGAGCCACGTCGGCACGTCGACGCCGAGCGCCTCGGTCATCAGCCGGCGCATGGACGAGACGGCCTGCGGCACGGTCTCGATGTCGGTCACCCACACGGCGATCCCGCGCTCGCGCATCCGGCGCACGTCCAGCTCGCGGTTCTCCTCCTTGTTCGCCACGACGAGGTCGGGAGCGAGGTCGACGAGCGCGCGCAGGTTCGGGTTCTTCGTGCCTCGTACCCGTGGGACGTCCAGGTCGGCGGGGTGGGTGCACCAGTCGGTGGCGCCGACGAGCCGCTCGCGGCAGGTCGCGGCGATCGCCTCGGTGAGGCTCGGGACGAGCGAGACCACCCGACGCGGGGGGCCGGTCAGCTCGACGTGGGCGCCGAGGTCGTCCTGCATCACGTCACCTCCGGGTCGTGGGCCGTGTCCGGCTGCTCGCCCTCCATCATGAGACCTCCAGCAGCGTGGCGAGCAGCTCCGTGGCGGCGAGCGCGCTGATCGCCAGGGCGAGCGCGATGGGCGCGCGTCCGTCGCGGCTGCGGGTGGTCTCCGACGGGAGGAGACCGTACCGCTTCCGGCCGAGGCCGAAGGCGGTCACGGCCAGGGCGAGCGTGGCGACGAAGACGAGCAGCACGTAGGGCCCGAGGTCCGGCGCCGTGTGCCGGGCGATGATCCCGGCGCCTGCGGTGCAGGAGAGCGCCGTGCGCTGCCAGGACAGCGCGGTGCGCTCCGGCTGGGCCCCGGCCGGGGCGGACCTGGCGAGCTCGCTCACCTGGCACCGACCACCAGGGCGAGGGCGACGGCGACGAGGAGCAGCAGCCCGGCCAGCAGGACCGCCAGCGCCCCCACGGGCGGCAGCGGCTCGCTGCGCCGCATCGCGCGCTCGCTGGCCGCCCAGCGCAGCCAGGCGAAGGCCGGGGTGAGCATGCCGGTGACCAGCAGCAGGATCGAGAGCGCCTGGGTGAGGCGGGCACCGATGCCGAGATCGAGGACGTCGATGGCCACTCCGGCGGCGATGAGTGCCAGCGAGGTGCGCAGCCAGGCCAGGAAGGTGCGCTCGTTGGCCAGCGAGAAGCGGTAGTCGGGCTCCTCGCCCTCGGTGTAGACCCCTGCGGGCCAGCGCTCGGTCGGACTCACCCTCCTCACGCTACCGGGGCGTCGCGGATGCTCCCCGGCCCGCCGGTGCAGCCGCTCGCGGCTCGCCCTCACAGGGTGGCGACGGGGAAGGTCGGGTCCGGCCGCTCCAGCACACCCATGAGCGTCCCCAGGACGCCGAGATCCCCCTCGTGCTCCACCCCGGCCGGCTCCCGGCGGGCGATGATCCCGACGAGCTGCTCCCGGGTGAGCCTCAGGGTGAGCTGGGCCGCGGGGTCGGGAGAGGCGTCGGGGTGGTGCACGAGCACGCCGTGGGTCAGGTGCAGGTGGTGGTAGCGGTCCTCGTCGGTCAGGTGCCAGTCGATCCGCAGGTCGAGGTCCCACGCGGCGGGCCCGTCCACCCGGACGGCGAGTGCGTCGAGGAGCTGGTCGACGTCGAGGGCGCCGAGGAGCTGCGGGCCGGCCGACGCCGGTCGCGGAGCCGGCCCCTCGAGGAGCTCCTGGGCGCCGGTGAGGTAGAAGTTGCGCCACGGCGCGTTCTCGCAGCCGCGTCCGAGGGCCGTGTAGACCTCCGCCAGCAGCCGGCGGGCCGTCTCGTCCTCGGGGTCGGCGAAGACGACATGGCCGAGCAGGGTGGCGGCGAAGCGGAGGTCGCCGTCGTCGACGAGGCGACGTGCGTGGGCCACCGCCGCGTCGGTGCCGCCGAGCAGGTCGACCCAGCGCCTCCCTTCGGCGGCCGGTGGCAGCTCCCACAGGTGCGCGGGGTTGGCGTCGAACCATCCCAGGTAGTGCTGGTAGATCCCCTTGACGTTGTGGTTGAGCGACCCGTAGTAGCCGCGGGTGTGCTCCTGGGCCTCGAGCGCCGGGGGCAGCCGCAGCTCCTCGGCGATCTCGCGCGGGGTCAGCCCGCGGTTGATCAGGCGCACGGTCTGGTCGTGCAGGTAGGCGTAGACGTCGCGCTGCCCGGCGAGGAAGGTGGCGACCTGCTCACCGCCCCACGTGGGCCAGTGGTGGGTGGCGAAGGCGACGTCGGTGCGGTGGGCGAAGAGGTGCAGCGCCTCGGTGAGGTAACGAGCCCACAGCCGGGCGTCACGCACGGGGGCGCCCCGGAGGGTGTGGATGTTGTGCTGGGTGTGCACCGCGTTCTCGGCGAGGCAGAGCGCCCGGTGGTGGGGGAGGTAGATGTTCATCTCCGCGGGGGCCTCGGTGCCCGGGGTCATCTGGAACTCCAGGGCGATGCCGTCGACGGTCCGGGTCTCTCCGGTCTCGCGGATCTCTTCGGTGGGCTCGACCAGCCCCATGGTCCCGGCGGAGAGCCGCTGCCCGAGGCCGCACCCGATGTGCCCGGCCGGGCCGACCGGCAGGTCGGACCCGTACATGTAGGTGGCGCGGCGCTTCATCGCCGGGCCCGCGTAGACGTTCTCGGAGACGGCGGGGTCGAGGAAGCCGGCCGGCGCGAGGACGGGCACCCCGGGAGCTGCCTCGGCCAGCACGCCGCCGACGCCGCCGAAGTGGTCGGCGTGCGGGTGGGTGAGCAGGACGGCGGTGACGGGGCGGTGGCCCCGGTGCGCGCGGTAGAGCCCGAGCGCGGCCGTGGCGGTCTCCGCGCTCGTGAGGGTGTCGATGACGAGCACCCCCTCGTCACCTTCGACGAGCGTCATGTGCGCCAGGTCGAGCCCGCGGACCTGGTAGATGCCCTCGGTGACCTCGTACAGGCCCTGACGGGAGAGTCGACGGCTCTGCCGCCACAGCCCGGGGTGAGCGTCCGGGGCGGCGGGCCCGTCGAGGAATCCGTAGGCGTCGGCGTCGTAGACCACCCGCCCCTCGGCGTCGTGGACGACCCCGGGCTCGAGGGCGGCGACGAATCCGCGATCGGCGTCGGCGTCCGCGCTGCTGCTCCCCTCCGGCTGTGCCATCAGCGGGCCGCCGACGCCGCGAGCTCACGCATGATCCCGTTGCGCTGGACCTCGGACGCGCCGGTGAGGACACGGAACATCCGCAGCTTGCGCCAGATCACCTCCATGGGGGGCGCCACGGACCATCCCCGCCTTGCCGTGGATCTGCACCGCGGCGTCGGCGATCTCGAAGGCCCGCTCCGCCACGAAGAGCTTGCACATGAAGGACTCGATGCGCGGACGCGCACCGGCGTCGAGGGCCGCGAGGGCGTCGTAGGTCATGGCTCGGGCGGCGTAGTAGTCGGTGACCATGTCGGCCACCTTGTGCTGGATCGCCTGCTTCTCGAGGAGCGGCCCGTCGAAGACGGTCCGGTTCGCGGCGTAGCCGATGCTCAGCTGGATCGCCCGCCGGGCCGCACCGAGCACGCTCGTGGACAGCTCGCGCTCCGAGGCGCCGACCTCCTCCTTGAGCGCGGCCAGCTGGGTGAAGCTCAGGCCCCGCCCACCGAGGTGCTCGGGCAGGTGGACCCCGTAGAAGCCGAGCTCGCGGCTGCGTCGCCAGACCGGCTCGAGCATCGAGCGGTCCAGGACGCTCTCGGGGCCCAGGCCGAGGCCCTCCTCGTACTCCGCCAGCTCGCCGTCCAGGTACTCGCGCAGCCTCGTGACGAGCTCGGCGAGGGCCGGGTCGTCCTCGTAGGTGGGCAGGAGCGAGAACGTCATGTCAGCCGACCTTCCTCTCGGTGGTGGACCACGCCCGGTCGCGCAGGGCCTTGCGGTCGATCTTGCCGTTGCGGTTCTTGGGCAGGTCGGGGCAGAACTCGACCTCGCGGGGCACCTTGACCCCGGACAGCGTGCCGCGGCAGTGCTCCTGGAGCTCCTCCGCGGTGACGCCGGCACCCGGCTGGGTGGCGACGAAGGCCTTGACCCGCTCACCCCAGTGCTCGTCGGGGACCCCGACCACGCAGGTCTCGTGGACCGCGGGGTGCTCGTACAGGGCGGCCTCGACCTCGGAGCAGTAGACGTTGTACCCGCCGCTGATGATCATGTCCTTCTTGCGGTCGACGATGAAGACGTAGCCGTCCTCACGGATCCGGCCGAGGTCGCCGGTGTGCACCCAGCCGTCGCGGAAGGTCTCGGCGCTGGCCTCCGGGGCCTTGAAGTACTCGCCGACGCAGTCCGGGCCCCGGGCCACGATCTCCCCGAGCTCGCCCGCGGCCAGGGGACGGGCGTCCTCGGGGTCGACGACCCGCACCTCGGTGTCGAAGACCGGCCGCCCGCAGGAGAGCAGCAGGTCCGGGTCCTCCTCGAGGCCACGGACGACGTCCTCGCTGCTGAGGTAGGTGATCATGCTCGTCGTCTCCCCTTGGCCGTACCCCTGGTTGACGACGGGCCCGAAGAGGTCGACCGCGTCACGCAGCCGGGCCGGGCTCACGGGGGCGCCGCCGATCGTCACGCTGTTCAGCCGTGAGAGATCGCGGCTGCCGATCGTCGGGGAGGCGAGCAGCATGTTGAGCATGACCGGGACGAGGAAGGTGTGCGTCACCCCCTCGCGCTCGAGGACGTCGAGGTAGGCCTCGACGTCGAAGGCGGGCAGCACGACGACCGTGGTCCCCCGGAAGAAGCAGCCGAGGACGGCCATGCCGCTGGCGTGGGTGATGGGGCCGGGAGCCAGGTAGACCGAGCCCGGGCCGAGCGAGCTGTGCGGGTTCATCGCCAGCTTGCGCATGTTCGCCAGGCGGTTGCCGGTGGTCTGGACCGCGGCCTTGAGGGTTCCGGTCGAGCCCGACGTGAAGTTCAGGACCGCCGGCGTGTCCGCGTCGACGTCCACCGCGACGGGCGTCGGCTCGCCCTCGGCGAGCAGGTCTGCCCAGGCCGTCCCACGCCCTGCGCCGTCGAGGTCGACCACGGTGCAGTCCAGGCCCCGGGTATCGACGATGGCGCGCACGAGGTCGGCGTGCGCGCCGCCGGCGAAGGCCACCCGGACCTCCGCGTCCACGAGGACGTGCTCGACCTCGGTCGCGGCCAGACGCGCGCTGATCGGCACCCGGAGCGCACCGATCTTGGACATCGCCATCTCGGCGACGACGAGCTCGCCGCGGTTGCCGCTGAGGGTCGCGACAGGCACCCCGACGTCGTGTCCGCGGCCGGCGAGCGCGGTGGCCAGGCGGTTCGCCGTGTCCTCGAGCTCGCGGTAGCTCCAGCGCGCGTCGCCGCAGACGAGCGCGGTCGCATCCGGCCAGAAGGAGGCGCTGCGGGTCAGGTAGGTGCCGAGGTTCATGGACGCTCCTCTTGGGGTGTGGACTGGGGATGATCCTAGACAGAGTGTCTGGAAACTGTCTACACCCTGGCAGTACTGCTAGAACTGCGTCATGGCACAGGAAGACCGGCGCAGCCGTCGCACGAAGAGTTCGCTTCGCAATGCCCTCGTGGCCCAGGTCCTCGATCGCGGCTATGCGGCGGTGACCGTCGAGGACATCGTCTCGGCCGCCGACGTGGGACGGGCGACCTTCTACACCCACTTCAAGGACAAGGAGGCCCTCTACGACCACGTCGTCCGCTCCGTCCTGGACGAGCTGGCCGCTCGGCTGCGTCCCATGGGCACCGAGGAGACCGGCTTCACCGGACGTCCGGTGGAGGAACTCTTCCGCCACGCCTCCGAGCACCCTGATGCCTACCGGATGATCCTGCGGGGCGAAGGGGACGGCCGGGCCCTGCGACTGCTCGTCGAGGCGTGGACGACGGAGGCGTTCGAGATCTTCTCGGCCCGCGTGCGGACCCAGGGGGTCACGCCGCGGGTGGATCTGCGGGTCATCGCCCGGGCGTGGGTGGGCGAGCAGGTCTCGGTGCTCCTGTGGTGGCTGGAGTCCCCGGCGCCCCGCCCGGACGTGGCCCGTGTGGTCGAGACCGTCGTCGAGCTCTCCCGTCACGGGCGGTACTGGGCGTCCGGTTTCGACCCGACACCGTCCGCCTGAGGGGGTTGTGCAGCGGGCCAACTGGGTCTAGTGTCCGACGTCACACCCAGTACTGGACAGTCCGTCCATGAAATGAGGTCCTGCTGTGTCGTACCGAACCCTGCTCCACGAGTACCCGGTCGGGGCACGACGCCGGGTGCTGCTCGCCGTCGTCGTCCTCGCCATGTTCATCTCGGCCTTCGAGGGCCAGCTCGCGCCGATCCTGCCGCTCCTGCTGGAGGACATCGGCATGTCCCTGCGCACGTACGGTGCGATCACGGCGGCGTCGCTGATCTTCGGCGCGGTCGCGGGCTACGTCGGTGGCGAGATGGTCGACCGGATCGGCCGGGTGCGGGTGCTCGTCCCCTTCATGTTCCTGTCGGCGGCAGGCTGCCTCTTCATGGCCACGGCCGGCTCGGTCGCGCACTTCGCCCTGGCCCGCGTCGTGCTGGCCTTCCTCGAGGGCATCGCGGTCGCCGGGACCCAGCCGCTCATCCGCGACTTCACCCGCGGATGGGGCGCGCCCAGGCCTTCGCCTTCTGGAGCTGGGGGACCGTGGGTGCGAACTTCCTGGCGGCCGCCGTCGCCGCCGCGACGCTGGGTCTCTTCCACGACAACTGGCGCTCCCAGCTGTTCATCATGGCCGGCACCGCCTTCGTCGGCGCGACCATCATCGCCCTGACCCTCCAGGACCTGGCCCCCGAGGTGCGTCGGGCCGTGCGCGTCACCGAGCGCGAGGTGCACTCGGCCGCCCCGCCCGCCCGCGGAGGACGACTGCGCCTGCTGGTCTCCCTCCCGGTCTTCTGGGCGCACGTGGGCGCCATGGCCTGCCTCTACGTCCTGCTCGCGACGATGAACGCCTACGGGCAGACGATGTTCGTCGAGCAGCTGGGTGTCACGGTGCGTGCCGCCTCCGCGCTCGCCGGGGGGCCTTCTGGCTGAGCAACCTGCTCGTGAGCCTCGTCTTCGCGCGCATCTCCGACCGTCTGCAGCGGCGGAAGGTCTTCCTCGTCGGCGGCGGGGCGGCGACCTCGGTCCTGCTCGGCCTCTTCGTCCTGCTCATGGGCTCCGGGGTGGAGGCACCGCGGGGGATCCTCGTCGTGCTCCTCGTCGGCGTGGGTGTGGCCCTCGGCGCGATCTTCGGGCCGTGGATGGCCAGCTTCTCGGAGTTCGTCGAGGAGGTGCACCCCGACGCCCAGGGTCTGGCCTTCGGCTTCAACCACTTCTTCACGAAGATCTTCATCTTCGCCTCCGTGCTGCTCGCCCCGCGCGTCGTCGCGGTGGGGGACTGGCAGACGTGGATGGTCGTGACCCTCGCCGCGACCGTGCTCTTCACCGTCCTCTCGGCCGGGGTCCGGGGGGCGAAGGGGAGGTCCGCCACCGGCCGTGGGACGCCCGCGGCCACCGAGCTCGCGGGCGCGAGCTCGGTGGCCGCGAAGCCACGGTGACCCTCAGACGTTGCGCCGGTACTGCCCGCCGACCTCGAAGAAGGCCTCGGTGACCTGCTCCAGGCTGCACACCCTGGCCGCGTCCATGAGGACCGCGAAGACGTTGGCGTCCCCGGCCGCGGCCTCCTTGAGCCGGGCGAGGGCCTCCTCGGCCTCGTCCCGGTGCGCCTGCTGGTAGGACTTCACCCGCTCCAGCTGGGACTGCTTCTCGGACTCGGTCGCCCGGGCCAGCTCGATCTCCTCCGGCTCGCCCTTGTCGCCGTCCGGGCGCAGGAAGGTGTTCACCCCGATGATCGGGAGCGACCCCTCGTGCTTGCGGTGCTCGTAGACGAGCGACTCGTCCTGGATGCGGCCGCGCTGGTAGCCGGTCTCCATCGCACCGAGCACCC
>CAYSGN010000088.1:0-11452 GCA_964430615.1 uncultured Janibacter sp.
TAGCGCGTCCGCTTTGGGAGCGGAAGGTCGTCGGTTCGAATCCGGCTACCCCGACGAGGGTGTGACATGATCTCCGGCCGTGCTTCTCGAGCCTGCCGCCTACCTGGCCCTGGTCGTCGTCCTGGCCACCCTGAGCCGGATCCTCGCCTGGGCCGCGCGCATCCCGGCGATCCTCCTCCTGCTCCTCGTGGGCTTCGGCCTGGGGCACGTCGTTAGCCCCGACGACGTCCTCGGCCGGGACGTGCTCTTCGGCGGGGTCTCGCTCGCGGTCGGGATCATCCTCTTCGAGGGGAGCCTCTCGCTGCGCTTCCGGGACGCGCGTGGCCTCGGCCGCTCGATCCTCGGGCTCTGCACGGTGACCGTCGCGGTCGCCTGGGTCCTCATCACGTCGACCGCGTGGCTGCTCGGCTTCTCGCTGGGTGTGGCGATGCTCGTCGGTGCGCTGCTCGTCGTCACCGGCCCCACGGTCATCGCCCCGATCCTGCAGCAGCTGCGTCCCACCCGTCGGGTGGCGGCGCTGCTGCGCTGGGAGGGGATCGTCGTCGACCCGATCGGTGCCGTGCTCGCCGTCCTCGTCTTCCAGACCCTCGTCGCGGGGACCTCCCAGGATCCGGCCCTCGTCGTCGTGACCACCCTCCTGGCGACGATCGGCGTCTCGGTCGTCATCGCCCTCGTGCTCGGCGTCGTGCTCGAGGTCGCGATCAAGCGTCACCTCGTCCCGGACTACCTGCACGGCGCGACCTTCCTCGCCGCGGCCGTGGGGGCGATGGCCCTGTCCAACGCGCTGGAGAGCGAGAGCGGGCTGCTCACCGTGACCCTGCTCGGGATCTTCCTCGCCAACCGGCCCCGGCTGCACCTGGAGCACGTCCTGCACTTCAAGGAGCATCTCCAGGTGCTCCTCGTCGGGGTCCTCTTCGTCATCCTCGCCGGTCGGGTCACCTTCGAGGACGTGGCCGGCGTGGCGAGCACCGCCCTTCCGATGGTCCTGGTGCTGGTCCTCGTCGTGCGCCCGGTCAGCGTCCTCGCCGGGCTCGTCGGCAGCGGGGCCTCGACGGAGGAGCGACGCCTGCTCTCCTTCATGGCGCCCCGTGGCATCGTCGCGGCCGCGGTGACGAGCGTCTTCGCCCTCCAGCTGGCGGGTGCCGCCGACGCCGTCTCGGACCCGGTGCACGCCGAGCGGCTCGCCCGGCTGGGGGAGGAGGCGCAGTCGATCGTGCCGCTCGTCTTCGTCGTCATCGTGGCCACGGTCACGATCTACGGCCTGGGCGTGGGGCGTCTCGCCGAGCGGCTCGGGCTGGCGACCACCTCACCCCAGGGGGTGGTCCTCGCGGGAGGCGCCGAGTGGCTCGTCCGGCTGGCCGCGGCACTGCAGGAGCTCAAGGTCGGCGTCGTCCTCGTCTCCAGCGACACGGCCGAGCTCTCCCGCGCGCGGATGGCGGGGGTGCGCGTGGAGCGGGCGAACATCCTCAGCGACTACGCCGTGCGGGACATGGACCTCGCCGGGATGAAGTCGCTCATCGCGGCCACCGACGACGACGAGCGCAACGCGACCGCGGCCCGCGAGTTCGCCTACGTGCTCGGCAGCGCGAAGGTCTACCAGCTCGCCCGGGCGGGGGAGGGCAACGGGCGGCGTACCGGCACCGCGGGCCACCTCAGCGGCCGGACCGCCTTCCGTCCACCGACCGGCTTCGCCGAGCTGGAGGAGCGCGCACCGTACATGGACGTGCGCCGGACCACGCTCAACGCGCACTTCACGTACCAGGACTTCCGCCGGCAGCACCCGCACGCGATCATCTGCTTCGCGGTGCGTGGGCGCGAGGTCGAGGTGGCCACCGAGCGCACCTCCCTCGAGGGGGAGGTCACCCTCGTCTCGCTCGTCACCGGCTCGGGACCCTGACCCCCTCACGCGCGGGCGCGCCCGGGAGCGCATTCGGTCTCAGGCGCGGTGGCGGATAGAGTGGGTGGGCGTGCCCCGTTCCGGCGGGGTCTGCGGGCGTCCCGAGACCACGGATCCTCGTGGTGCGGAGGTCCGCCCCGAAACCCCTTTTCGTCGTCCAGATCGTGTGGAGTCCTGTAGTGAAGAGCGCCGTCGAGAACCTCAGCCCGACCCGGGTCAAGCTGACCGTCGAGGTCCCCAGCGAGGAGCTCCAGCCGCACGTGGACGCGGCCCTGAAGTCGATCGGGAACCAGATCCAGGTCCCCGGTTTCCGCAAGGGCAAGGTGCCCGCCCGGATCATCGAGCAGCGGGTCGGCAAGGGCACCGTGCTCCAGGAGGCCGTCAACGAGGCGCTGCCCCAGTTCTTCGGGCAGGCCGTCGAGGAGACCGGCGTGGAGCCCATCGGCCAGCCCGAGGTCGACGTCACCGAGGTGCCGATGACCGACGAGGAGCAGCTGAAGTTCACCGTCGAGGTGGACGTGCGCCCGGAGGTCACCCTGCCCGACTACGACGGCGTGCAGATCCAGGTCGACAACCTCGAGGTCAGCGACGCCGACGTCGAGGAGAAGATGACCGAGCTGCGCGAGCGCTTCGGCACCCTCAGCGGCGTCGAGCGCCCCGTCGAGAGCGGCGACTTCGTCTCCATCGACCTCAAGGCCACCATCGACGGCGAGGACATCGACTCCGTCGAGGGCGTCTCCTACGAGGTCGGCTCGGGCAACATGCTCGAGGGGCTCGACGAGGCCCTCACCGGCATGTCCGCCGGCGAGACCAAGGACTTCTCCGCCCCGCTCGCCGGTGGCGACAAGGCCGGCCAGAGCGCCGACTGCACCGTGACCGTCCAGTCGGTCAAGGTCCGTGAGCTGCCCGAGGTCGACGACGACTTCGCCCAGATGGCCAGCGAGTTCGACACCGCCGAGGAGCTGCGTGCCGACGTGGCCAAGCAGGCCGAGCAGGCCAAGAAGTTCGAGCAGGGTCTCCAGGCCCGCGACAAGGTCCTCGAGCACCTCCTGGACAACACCGAGATCGCCCTCCCGGAGAGCATCATCGAGTCCGAGGTCCACCAGCACCTCGAGCAGGAGGGGCGTCTCGAGGACGACGAGCACCGGGCCGAGGTCGACGAGCAGACCCGCAAGGCGCTCAAGACCCAGTTCCTCCTCGACGAGCTCGGCAAGACCGAGGAGGTCGAGGTCGGGCAGCAGGAGCTCGTCGAGTACCTCATGATGCAGTCCCAGCAGTACGGCATGGACCCGAACACCTTCGCCCAGATGCTCGACCAGCAGGGCCAGGTCGAGGGGATCGTCGGTGAGGTCGCCCGCCGCAAGGCGCTGGCCGCGGCCCTCGACAAGGCCACGATCGTCGACGCCGACGGCAACGCGATCGATCTCGACGACATCATGCCGGAGCGCCAGGGCGAGGAGGCGGAGACCGCCGAGGAGGCCACCGACGAGGCGCCCGTCACGGAGGCCGAGACCGCGGAGACCCAGGCCTGAGGAACGTCCTGACGAAGGGGGCCACCGTGAGCGACGGTGGCCCCCTTCGCGCGTCCCCGCGCACCGCCGTCCTCGTCACCTTCATGGTCGGCGGCTTCGCCTTCGCCTCCTGGGCGGCCCGGATCCCCGACATCCGCGCCGGGTTGGACCTCTCCCCGGGGGTCCTCGGCCGCACGCTGCTCGCCGGGGCGCTCGGGTCGGTCCTGGCCCTGCCGGTGGCCGGACGGGTCATCACGGCCATCGGCGCCGCCCGCACCGTGCTCGCGGGGGTGGTCATCGCCTCTGCCGGACTGGTCGCCCTCGGGGTCTGCCTCGATGTCGTCGGTGACGTGCGTGCCGTGGGTGCGGCGATCTTCGTCCTCGCCGTCGGCATCTCCCTCTGGGACGTCGCGATGAACCACGAGGGAGCCGCCGTCGAGCAGCGTCTCGGGCGCACGATCATGCCGGTCTTCCACGCCCTCTTCTCGGCGGGCACGGTGCTCGGGGCGCTGATCGCCGCGGCGCTGGTCGCCCTGCACGTACCGGTCCTGACCCACCTGCTCGGGACCGCGGCCGTGGCCGTCGCCGTGGGCTGCTGGGCCCCGCGCGGCTTCCTGCCGGACGAGCCCGTCGCCGCCCGGGCCACCCCCGAGCCGACGGGGAGCGCCTGGCGTGAGCCGCGCACGCTCGTCATCGGGATCGTCGTCCTCGTCGCCGCGCTCACCGAGGGCACGGCCAACGACTGGGTGGCGCTGGCCGTCACGGAGGGGCACCACCAGCCCGGCTGGGTCGGGGTGCTCGCCTTCGCGGTCTTCCTCTCCGCGATGACGGCCGGGCGCCTCGTGGGCGGCCGCGTGCTCGACCGCCACGGGAGGGTCGCCGTGCTCCGGGTCCTCTTCGCGCTCGCGGCCGTCGGCAGCCTCCTCGTCGTCCTGGCCCCCACCCCGCTCGCCTTCGTCGGCATCGCCGTCTGGGGGATCGGGGCGAGCCTCGGCTTCCCCGTCGGGATGAGCGCGGCCGCGGACGACCCTGCCCGGGCGGCGGCGCGGCTGTCCGTCGTGTCGACGATCGGCTACCTGGCCTTCATCGTCGGACCGCCGCTGCTCGGGATGCTCGGCGACCACGTGGGCGTGCTCCGCTCCTTGCTCCTCGTCGGTGCCCTCGCCGGCCCGGCGCTCCTCGCGGTGCCCGCGGTCGCGGAGCGGCGGACGGCGGGGGCCCGGCCCGCCGCGACGAGGCAGGGTGCAGTATGGGCCGAGACCGATCGCCAGGAGGACTCGTGAACGACGGCGGCATCAGCCTCCCTTCGCCCGTGGAGGACCCGGAGGAGCGCGCGGCGCTCGCCGCGCTGGAGGAGGCGCAGGCCGACCTCACCGCGAGCATCCGCGGACTCGTGGACGCCTGCGTGCGCACGCGCGTGGGGGCACCGGCCCACGCCGCCGTGGCCGACCGGGTGCGGGCCCTCACCGGTGAGCTCCTCGAGGTGTCCCAGGACGGCCCGCTCGGCATGGAGGTCGACTCCTCCGGACGGGTGCGCGACCACGGCAACCCGATGGTGGGGATGCGCAACCCGGTGGCGCCGCCCCTGACGGTCACCTGCGACGCGAAGGGCGACGCCCGCGCCCTCGTCGAGCTCGGCGCCGCCTACGAGGGGCCCCCGGGGTGCGTGCACGGCGGGATCATCGCCGCGATCCTCGACCAGGTCCTCGGCACCATCCCCGCCCGCATCGGGCGCCCGGGGATGACGGCGTACCTCAACACGACCTACCGCCGGCCGACGGCGCTCGGCGCGCAGCACACGGTCACCGGCTGGGTCGAGCGGGTCGAGGGGTGGAAGGTCCTCACCCGTGGCGAGATCCGCGACCCCGAGGGCCGGGTCACCGTCGAGGGCGAAGGGCTCTTCGTCGTCCCGAGATGGGGCCGGGAGCACCTCGGTGCGCCGACCGGGGACGCGGGCGAGTTCACCCACCCCGACCGACCCGCGTCGTAGGTTGGCGTCATGAGCGAGTCCGAGGACGTGCCCGCCGAGGCGCCCGAGATCGAGGAGCCGCTGGCGCTCGAGGTGGACGAGCCGGGGGAGCCCACCTTCGCCCAGGTCTTCTTCCCCGCCCGCCCCAGGGCGCTGCGCCCCCGGGCCCGACTGCGGCCGGAGGGCGCCTCGTCCCCCGCAGAGGCACGCTCGGGTGACCCCGTCGGGTCCAACCCCGTGTACGTCGACTGGCTGCGACGCCAGTCGATGCTCCAGGACGCCAAGGACATCGCGGGACAGTTCACCGGCATCGGCGCGATGTGGCAGAACCCCTTCGCCCAGCCGGACCCGCGCGCTGCCGTGCAGACCGCCTCCGTGTGGTTCACCGCCTACCCGATCTCGATGATCACGCGCCCGGGCCGCTCCTTCCTCGCGACGCTCGCCGACCCGCGGCTCTGGGAGACCTTCCAGCGGGTCGGGATCCAGGCGGTGCACACCGGCCCGGTGAAGCGGGCCGGCGGGCTCTCGGGGTGGTCCTCGACGCCGAGCGTCGACGGGCACTTCGACCGGATCGGCACGGAGATCGACGGCCTCTTCGGGACCGAGGAGGACTTCCGGCGGATGTGCGACGTCGCCGCCGAGCACGACGGGACGGTCATCGACGACATCGTCCCGGGGCACACCGGCAAGGGGGCGGACTTCCGCCTCGCCGAGCTCGGCGTCGGGGACTACCCCGGGATCTACCACATGGTCTCCATCCCGCGAGAGGAGTGGCACCTGCTCCCGGAGGTGCCCGAGGGCCGGGACTCGGTGAACCTCGACGAGGAGGCCGAGCAGGCGCTCGAGGAGGCCGGGCACATCATCGGTGCCCTCCAGCGGGTGATCTTCCACCTGCCCGGGGTCAAGGACACCAACTGGTCGGTCACCGCCCCGGTGACCGGCCCGGACGGGGTGACCCGCCGCTGGGCCTACCTGCACTACTTCAAGGAGGGGCAGCCCTCGATCAACTGGCTGGACCCCACCTTCGCCGGGATGCGGCTGGTCATCGGCGACGCGCTGCACAGCCTCGGCGACCTCGGTTCCGGCGGGCTGCGCCTGGACGCCAACGGCTTCCTCGGGGTGGAGAAGACCGCCGAGGTGGGGCCGGCCTGGTCCGAGGGGCACCCGCTCTCCCAGGCGGCCAACCAGCTCATCGGGTCGATGGTGCGCAAGGTGGGTGGCTTCACCTTCCAGGAGCTCAACCTCTCCATCGACGACATCCGTGAGACCGCGGCCTCCGGCGCCGACCTGTCCTACGACTTCATCAACCGGCCCGCGTACCAGCACGCGCTGGCCACCGGGGACACCGAGTTCCTCCGGCTCACCCTCCGCGAGGCCCGGGCGCAGGGGGTCGACGCAGCCTCGCTCGTGCACGCGCTGCAGAACCACGACGAGATGACCTACGAGCTCGTCCACTTCGCGAGTCGCCACCGGGACGAGGAGTTCTCCTTCCGCGGGGAGGAGGTGACCGGCGAGGAGCTGGCCGAGACGATCCGTGAGGAGCTCACCGAGCGGCTGACCGGCGAGGGCGCCGACTACAACCTCGTCTTCACGACGAACGGCATCTCCTCGACGACGGCCTCGGTCATCACCGCGTCGCTGGGGATCCACGACCTCGACGCGCTCACCGACGAGGACGTCGAGCGGGTCACGCGGGCGCACCTGCTGCTCGTGATGTTCAACGCCCTCCAGCCGGGGGTCTTCGCGCTCTCCGGGTGGGACCTCGTCGGCGCGCTGCCCATCCCGCGGGCCGAGATCGAGTCGCTGCTCGCGGAGGGGGACACCCGCTGGGTCCACCGGCCCGCCTACGACCTGCTCGACGTCGCCCCGGACGCCACCCACTCCGCCTCCGGGATGCCCCGCAGCCGGGCGCTGTACGGGCCGGTCGACGCCCAGCTGGAGCGGCCCGGGTCCTTCGCCGACCGGCTGCGGGAGATCCTCCACCTGCGCGGGTACTTCGCCATCGCGACGACCCGTCAGGTCGACGTCCCGGACGTGGCGCACCCGTCGATGCTCGTCATGGTCCACGAGTACGAGCTCGTCCCGGGCCAGCTCCAGGTGACCGTCCTCAACTTCGGTGAGGAGCCGGTGAGCGGCACGGTCATCAGCGAGTGGCTCCGGCCCGGGTCCCGGCTCATGGACATGGGGGACGGGACCCTCTTCGGGGAGGTCGACCAGCTGCACGGCTTCTTCGTCGAGCTGGAGGGCTTCGGAGGGCTGGCGCTGCTCGTCACCCCGCCACGCGAGCAGGCCTGAGCGCTCCTCGCGGACGCAGGACCGACGTCGTTGCGCTCAGGGCGAACACGTGCCCGCACCGGGAAACAGTTGCCGGGCGCGGGCGTTAGGGTCCATGACAGTCATGCAGATCTGATGAGCCGCCCGAGAGGGTGGAGAAGCGAGTGAGCGTGAGCAACAGCACCGAGATCGTCGCCGCGGGGCCGCAGGGCCAAGCCGGCCTCGATGACCACATCTACCAGCGCCTCCTCAAGGAGCGCATCATCTTCCTCGGGTCGGACGTGCGTGATGACAACGCCAACGCCATCTGCGCCCAGATGCTGCTCCTGGCGGCCGAGGACCCCGAGAAGGACATCTGGCTCTACATCAACAGCCCCGGCGGGTCGATCTCCGCGGGCATGGCGATCTACGACACGATGAAGTGGATCCCCAACGACGTCGCCACCGTGGCGATGGGTCTGGCCGCCTCGATGGGGCAGTTCCTCCTCTCCGCGGGCACCCAGGGCAAGCGCTACGCCACGCCGCACGCGCGGGTCATGATGCACCAGCCCTCCGGCGGCATCGGCGGGACCGCCAGCGACATCAAGATCCAGGCCGAGCAGATGCTCTTCGTCAAGACCCAGATGGCCGAGCTCATCGCCGAGCACACCGGCCAGAGCGTGGAGCAGATCGCCAAGGACTCCGACCGTGACCGCTGGTTCGGTGCCCAGGAGGCCAAGGAGTACGGCTTCGTCGACCACGTCTTCGAGCGCTCCGACCAGGCCGGCCGCGGGGACGACAACCCGGTCAGCGACTGAGTCCGAGACCCGCGAGCCCTGAAGGAGAACCCATGAACGTCGACCCCCAGCTGCGTACCCCCGCTCCCGGCGGCCTGCCCGTGCGGCCCGGGCCCTCGAGCCGCTACGTCCTGCCGCAGTTCGAGGAGCGCACCTCGTACGGCATGAAGCGGACCGACCCCTACACCAAGCTCTTCGAGGACCGGATCATCTTCCTCGGCGTGCAGGTGGACGACGCGTCCGCGGACGACATCATCGCCCAGCTGCTCGTGCTCGAGTCGATGGAGCCCGAGCGCGACATCCTCATGTACATCAACAGCCCGGGTGGGTCGTTCACCGCCATGACGGCGATCTACGACACCATGCAGTACATCCGCCCGGACATCCAGACCTTCGTCATCGGCCAGGCCGCCTCGGCTGCGGCGGTGCTGCTCGCCGCGGGCGCCCCCGGCAAGCGCTTCGCCCTGCCGAACTCGCGCGTGCTCATCCACCAGCCGGCCCTCGCCGGCGGCGACTACGGTCAGGCCAGCGACATCGAGATCCAGGCCAACGAGGTGCTGCGGATGCGCACCTGGCTGGAGGAGACCTGGGCCAAGCACTCGAACAAGAGCGTCGAGGAGGTCCGCGAGGACATCGAGCGCGACAAGCACCTCACGTCCGAGGAGGCCAAGGAGTACGGCCTCATCGACGACGTGCTCACCCCGCGCAAGGCCTCCCTCGAGGAGTGACCCGCACCGCCGGCCCACCCCGGCCGTCGACACGAGGGCCCCGGATCCGTCCGGGGCCCTCGTGCCGTGCGACAGGGGGATGCTCGGGCGACACGCCCGGGCGGACCCAGGACGGCGACCGTTGCGCTGTGAGCGGACAAGCGCGACGCGCCGCCTCGACCCGGTGTCCAATGGGTGGTGACGACGAGCCGGTTCGGTAACGTCGTCGCACGCGGCCAGATCGGTCGCGGCGGTATCGAGAGGACAGAGCGCGTGGCACGAGTCGGAGAGAGCGGCGACCTCCTCAAGTGCTCCTTCTGCGGCAAGTCGCAGAAGCAGGTGAAGAAGCTCATCGCCGGACCGGGTGTCTACATCTGCGATGAGTGCATCGACCTGTGCAACGAGATCATCGAGGAGGAGCTGACCGACTCCGGTGACCTCGGCCTCGACGAGCTGCCGAAGCCGCGGGAGATCTTCGACTTCCTCGAGACCTACATCATCGGGCAGGACAAGGCGAAGAAGGCGCTGGCCGTCGCGGTCTACAACCACTACAAGCGGATCCAGGCCGACGAGGGCGCGGTCGCCAAGCGCGACGAGGACCACGTGGACATCGCCAAGTCCAACATCCTGCTCATCGGCCCGACCGGGTGCGGCAAGACCTATCTCGCCCAGACCCTCGCGCGGATGCTCAACGTCCCCTTCGCCATCGCCGACGCCACGGCGCTGACCGAGGCGGGCTACGTCGGCGAGGACGTGGAGAACATCCTCCTCAAGCTCATCCAGGCCGCCGACTACGACACGAAGAAGGCCGAGCAGGGGATCATCTACATCGACGAGGTCGACAAGATCGCCCGCAAGTCGGAGAACCCCTCGATCACCCGGGACGTCTCGGGCGAGGGGGTCCAGCAGGCCCTGCTGAAGATCCTGGAGGGGACGACGGCCGCGGTGCCGCCGCAGGGCGGTCGCAAGCACCCGCACCAGGAGTTCATCCAGATCGACACGACGAACGTGCTCTTCATCGTCGGCGGTGCCTTCGCCGGGCTGGAGAAGATCATCGAGTCGCGCGTCGGCAAGAAGGGGCTGGGCTTCGGC
The DNA here is from genome assembly GCA_964430615.1 of uncultured Janibacter sp. Lineage (GTDB taxonomy): Bacteria > Actinomycetota > Actinomycetes > Actinomycetales > Dermatophilaceae > Janibacter. The sequence goes on from CAYSGN010000088.1 coordinate 10,227, forward strand.
TCCGAGCTGCACAGCTCGACCGACCTGGCCGAGTCCATCGTCGAGGTCATGCCCGAGGACCTGATGAAGTTCGGCCTCATCCCCGAGTTCATCGGCCGCCTCCCGGTCATCACCACCGTCGCGCCGCTGGACCGCGAGGCCCTCGTGCAGATCCTCGTCGAGCCGAAGAACGCGCTGGTCAAGCAGTACCGCAAGATGTTCGAGATCGACGGGGTCGAGCTGGAGTTCACCGATGACGCCCTGGAGGCCATCGCGGACCAGGCCATCGCCCGCGGTACCGGGGCGCGCGGTCTGCGCGCCATCATGGAGGAGGTCCTCCTGCCGGTGATGTTCGACGTCCCGAGCGACGACGGCATCCGCCAGATCGTCGTCAACGAGGAGGTCGTCCTGCACAACGTCCTCCCGACCATCGTGCGCCACGAGTCGAGCGGGAAGCGGAAGCACAAGCGGTCCGCCTGAGCGCCTGAGAGACTGGTGGGGTGAGCCCACCCTTCCGTGTGGTCGCCGGCGTCCCCGGCCCCCGTCAGCAGAGCCCGACGACGTGCGGCGCCGCCTGCGCCACGGTGGCGAGGATGCTCGTCGACGCCCCCTTCGCCCGGTGGGTCGTGGCCGGTGAAGGTCACCCCGTCCCGGGGGCCGAGGGGGAGAGCCAGGCCGAGCGGTTCGCCTCCTGGGAGCGCACCGTCCAGGCCCGCACCAACGGCTGGTGGTCGCCCGCCGGTCACCTGGCCCTCCCGTGGCCGTCGTCCCTGGGCACGCCTCCGTGGGGGCTCCGCCACGAGATGGAGCACGGCGCCTCGCGCCCCGGGACCCGCTACCGGATCGTGCCGCTGCGCGGCCACAGCGAGGAGGCGCTGCGCGCTCGCTACCTGCGCCTGCTCGACCTCGTCGTCGAGGGGGAGCCGGCGCTGCTCTACGTCGGCACGGGTCTGCTGCCCCGGCACATCACCCTCGTCCTGCCCGGTGACGGTCACCGCTCGCTCATGGTCTACGAGCCGTCGTCCGGGACGACGCAGGGACTCGCCGAGGACGCCTTCGCCACCTCGTCCCTGGACCTCGGCGGGTGGGACCGTCCGTGGATCCTTCTCCAGCCCACCGGTCACCGACGCGTCAGCGGCACCGCTCCCGCCGCCACCGCATGGGTGCCGCGGCTGGCCCCCGACCCGAGCCCGGACCTGCTCCGTCACCGTCCCCCCGCGGGCCCCTGAATCCGCATCCCCCTAGGG
>CAYSGN010000089.1:0-6474 GCA_964430615.1 uncultured Janibacter sp.
GTCGTCACCGATGAACTCGGCCATGTTCACAAAGCCCATGACCCGGTTGTAGAACTCGACCCACTCGTCCATCTTGCCGAGCTCGACGTTGCCGACGATGTGATCCAGGGCCTGGAAGAGCCGCTTCGGAGCACCCTCGCGCTTGACGAAGCCGGAGGAGCGGGCGACGTAGCCGGGCAGGTACGGCCCCGCGTAGGTCTCGCCGCCGACGGTGCGCTGGATGAGGGTGTGCCGGGTCTCCCCGTAGGTCGCGATCGCCCCCAGGCGCACCGTGCCGTGCTCGTCACTGACGTCGTGCGGCTCCTCGAGGACCTCGGCCCCGGCCGAGCGGGCGTGCTCGATGCACTTGTCCACGTCGGGCACCTCGAGGGAGATGTCCACGACACCGTCGCCGTGCTTGGCGTGGTGGGCGATGAGCGGGCTGTCGGGGCGCACCGCGCCCTTGAGGACGAAGCGGATGGAGCCGGAGCGCAGCACGAACGCCTTGTGGTCCGCCTGGCCGTGCTCGGGGCCGGCATAGGCGATCAGCTCCATGCCCCACGCACTCTGGTAGTAGTGCGCCGCCTGCGTCGCGTTGCCCACGACGAAGGTGATCGCGTCCCACCCGGTGACCGGGAAGGGGTCGGTGGTCTCGTCGTAGTCGACGAGGCCCACGAGCTGGGCGAGCTGCTCGGGACCCAGCTGGGCCTCGCGCTCCTGGGAGGTCAGTTCAACCACGTTGTCGGACATACCGCCAGCGTGACGGGCAGCACAGGGGTGTGCAACGGACGGCTGGTGCTATGAGCACGCTGCACAATCTGTTGCGCCACTCCCCGGCACCGACGGACAATATGACCATGGCTACCGCTCAGTTCGCCCCCATCGACGACCTCGACGCACGGCTCATCGCACTCTTCACCGAGCAGCCCTCGATCGGCGTGCTGGGCGCCTCGCGCGAGCTGGGGGTGGCACGCGGGACCGTCCAGGCGCGGCTGGACCGCCTGCGGGCGAAGGGGGTCATCCGCAGCTTCGCGCCGACGATCGACCCCGCCGCGCTGGGGTACCCGGTGACCGCCCTGTGCACGCTGGAGATCCGGCAGCGCTCCGGCCACGACTCCGTCGTCGACCACCTCACCCGCATCCCCGAGGTGCTCGAGATCCACAGCACGACCGGTCGTGGCGACCTCATCATCAGGATCGTGGCGACCGACAACGCCGACCTCGGCCGGGTCATCGACGACATCCTCGCCGACACCCACGTCGTCCGGGCGAGCACGTCGATCTGCCTGGTCACCCACCTGGAGATGCGGACCGCACCCCTCGTCCAGGCCGCCACCCGGCTCCCCCACTGAGGGCGCCCCCCACGGGCCCGCTCGGGCGAGCACACCTCCCAGGCGCCTCACCGGGCAGGGTCAGCGGCGCCCGACGAACCAGCGGCGGATCTTCTCGATCCGCTCGCTGACCTGCTCGCTCGTGGCCTGGGCCAGCTCGGGGCCACCGCAGGCCCGGCGCAGGTCCATGTGGACGTTCGCGTGCGGGGCGCCGGTCTTGCGCGCGTACGCGGAGACGAGCTTGTTCAGCTCCTTGCGTTGGGAGGCCAGGGCTCGGTGGGCCGCGACGGGGGCGTCGTCGCGGCGGGCCCCGGTCTTCTTGGACTGCTTGGTCTGCCGCTCGCTGAGCAGCGTGCGCACCTGGTCCGGCTCGAGCAGCCCGGGCAGGCCGAGGTAGTCCTGCTCCTCCTCGGAGCCGACGTCGGCGTTCAGCCCGAACTGCTGCGCGTCGTAGAGCACGTGGTCGAAGTGCGCGTCGGACTCCAGCGCCTCGAACTGCCCGAGCAGGTCGTCGCTCGCGCCCTCGCTGCGGTTGGCCGCGGCGAGCAGCCCCTCCTCCTCGGACCAGAGCGGAGCCTCCTCCTCGGCGGCCTCCGGACGGTCGAGGGCGTGGTCGCGCTGCTCCTCCAGGGCACCGGCGTGGGCGAGGACGACGGGCACGCTCGGCAGGAAGACGCTCGCGGTCTCGCCGCGGGTGCGCGCCCGCACGAAGCGGCCGACCGCCTGGGCGAAGAAGAGCGGGGTCGAGGTGGAGGTGGCGTACACCCCGACGCACAGGCGCGGGACGTCCACCCCTTCACTCACCATGCGCACCGCGACGAGCCACCGCGACGTGCCGCCGGCGAAGTCCTCGATCTTCTGCGAGGCGCCGGAGTCGTCGGAGAGGACGACCGTCGGCTTCTCTCCGGTGAGCTCGTGGAGGATGCGGGCGTAGGCCCGGGCCTGCGTCTGGTTCGAGGCGATGACCATCGCGCCGGCGTCGGAGACGTGCCGACGGACCTCCGTGAGGCGCTTGTCGGCGGCCGCGAGGACCGAGGGGATCCACTCCCCCTTCGGGTCCAGCGCGGTGCGCCAGGCCTGGGCGACGAGGTCCTTGGTCATCGGCTCACCGAGGTGGGCCGCCACCTCGTCGCCGGCCCGGGTGCGCCAGCGCATCGCGCCGCCGTAGGCCATGAAGAGCACCGGCCGCACGACCCCGTCGCGCAGCGCCTCGGCGTAGCCGTAGGTGTAGTCGCTCGAGGAGCGCAGGATCCCGTCCTCGCCGTACTCGTAGGAGACGAAGGGGATGGGGTTGGTGTCGGAGCGGAAGGGGGTCCCGGTCAGGGACAGCCGACGCACCGCGGGTTCGAAGGCCTGCCGGATGCCGTCGCCCCAGGACTTGTTGTCGCCGCCGTGGTGGATCTCGTCGAGGATGACCAGGGTCCGCTCGGCGCGGGTGCGCTGCTCGTGGACCGACGGGCGGGAGGCCACCTGCGCGTAGGTGACCGCGACGCCGTCGTAGTCGCTGGAGGTCACCGCGGTGGTGTTGGAGAAACGGGGGTCGAGGCTGATGCCGACGCGGCCGGCCGCGTCGGCCCACTGCGTCTTCAGGTGCTCGGTGGGGGCGACGACGGTGATGTTGGTGACCTCACCCGCCGAGAGCAGCTCGGCGGCGACACGCAGGGCGAAGGTCGTCTTGCCCGCCCCCGGCGTCGCGACCGCGAGGAAGTCGGCCCGCGAGGAGTCGAGGTAGCTGCGCAGCGCCTCCGCCTGCCAGGCGCGCAGCGCCCCGGCGGTACCCCAGGCGGCCCGCCTCGGGAAGGCGGGTGGGAGGTGGGATGCCGCGGACTGACTCATCGCCGACCCACCTTAAGGGACGGCGGTGTCAGCTCCGTGCCGCCTGGGCGAACATCGCCTGCACACCGACGCCGATCTCGCCGCCGGTGTCCGCGAAGGTCGTGTGCACGAGCCCGCCGTGGCCGGGCGTCGCGAGGGCCCGGGAGCTCATCCGGAGCCACTCGCCCTCGAGGTCGCGGTGCAGCGCGACGTGCAGGTCGCAGTTGATGTAGGCGTGCCGGCTCGGGTCGACGGCCAGGCTGATCCCGCTCCCGGAGTCGGCGAGGACGAGGGCCCGCTGCCACGGCTCGGGGTCCTCCCCCTCCACGAGGGCGCCCAGCTGGCGACCCCACGCCACGGCGGTGCCGTCGGTGCCGGGACCGCCGGAGACGAAGCGCCACTGGACCGCGCTCAGGTACCCCTCCTCGTGGGCACCGGCCATCCTCAGCCAGTTGCCCCCCACCTGCTGCTCCGGTCCGGGGACGGCGCCGCCCGCGTCCCGTCCCTCGTGCGGGAGGGTCGGGTAGTCCTCGCAGGTGCGCACGATCCGCCATGCCCGCGAGACGGCGACGGGGCCCCCCTTCGCGGTGGCCGTGGCCTCGAGGAGCTCCATCGACCGGCCACCGCGCAGCGTGCGCACCTCGATCTCCAGCGGAGCCACCGGGATCGGCCCGAGGATGTCGACGCGCACGTCCGCGAGGCGCATCTCCGGGCGGTGCTCGTGGGCCGCCATGGCGCGGGCGAGCAGGGCGGAGGGTGGCCCGGCGTGCTGGGCGTGCGGGCTCCACGGTCCCGCGGTGGTGGGCAGCGACTCGAAGCGCCGTTCGTCCACCTGCCGGTAGAAGGGGTCGGTCATCGCCGAGCGGGTCAGTCCTCGCCGTCCTGCGGCTCGCGGAGCCCCTCCCAGATCTCCTTGCACACCGGGCAGATCGGGAACTTCTCCGGGTCGCGCCCGGGCACCCAGATCTTGCCGCAGAGCGCCTTGACCGGTTCCCCGGAGAGCGCGCTCTCGAGGATCTTCTCCTTGCGCACGTAGTGGCTGAAGCGCTCGTGGTCGCCGGGCTCGACCTCCTGGGTCTCGGGGTCGGTGCGCTCGAGCACCGCCGTGGACGTGCCCGGGTCGGAGGGCGCGGCGAGCGGGGTCGGGTCGTTGGGGTCGGCGGGCGTGCTCATGGACTCATCCTAGGACCCGGCGAAGGGGGCCCACCGTCTAGTTGAGGTCGGGGTCCACGGGGTAGGTCGAGACCCAGCGCAGCGGCCCCGGCTGGCGCCGGAGCACCCGGCGCCACAGGGTGGCCGGGTCGCTGTCGAAGACGTCGCCGACCTCCGCGTCGACGACGTACCAGCCGCCGCGCTCGCGCTCGTCGGCGAGCTGCTCCGCGCTCCAGCCGGAGTACCCGGCGAAGATGCGCAGCGCGCTCACCTCGGGCCGGATGATCTCCTGAGGGGCGTCCAGGTCGACGAGCGCGACGGCGCCGAAGAGCCGCTTGACCCCCGGTGGGGGGCTGGAGTCACCGGGCAGACCGACGAGGCCGATCGCGGAGTCGAGCTGCACGGGGCCGCCCTGGAAGACCCGGGCCGGAGCGCTCGCGCCCTCCTGCCACCCCGGGAGGACGTCGTCGATCGCGGCGTCGAGGGGGCGGTTGAGGACGACACCCTCGGCGGTCTCCTCGTCGTGCTGGAGCACCAGGATCACGCTGCGGGCGAAGAGGTCGTCCGTCAGCTCCGGCGTGGCGACGAGCAGCTGGCCCGCGAGCGATGACTCCATGCCCAGACCTTAGGCCCGGCGGGCCCCCTCACGGGAACGCCCGCCCTGCCCACGCCGGTCGCCGCCGCGGCCACCGGCACGCTCGCCGCCCCGCTCGCCACGCTGCGGTCCGCGCCGGCCACGGTGCTCGCGCGACCCGCGTGGGCCGCGCGTGCCCGAGTGCCGACGAGCCGGCTTGGGGTCGACGAGAGCCCGGAAGTCGGCGTCCGGGATCTCCTCGCCGCTCGGCTCGGTGGCGCCGAGCTCCTCGAGGACCGGAGCGTCGAGACCGGTCTTCACGGGCCGTGCCTCGATCCCCGCGGCCTCGGCCATCCGGATGACCTCCTTGCGCTGGTGCGGCAGCACGAGGGTGACGACCGCACCGGCCTCACCGGCACGCGCGGTGCGCCCGGCGCGGTGCAGGTAGTCCTTGTGGTCGGCCGGCGGGTCCACCTGGAGGACGAGCGAGACGTCGTCGACGTGGATCCCACGAGCGGCGACGTCGGTCGCCACGAGGACCGGGATCTTGCCGTCGCGGAAGGCGCCGATGACCTTGTTGCGCACGTGCTGGGTCAGCCCCCCGTGCAGAGCGGCCGCCGCGACGCCGCTCTCCCGGAGCTGGCGCGCGATCCGCTCGGAGCCGAGCTTGGTCCGGGCGAAGACGACCGTGCGCCCGGGACGGGCGGTGATCATCGCGGTGAGCTGCTTCTTGTGCTGCGGGTCGATGAGCAGCAGGTGGTGCTCCATCGTCGCCACGCTCGCCGTCGCGTCGTCGGTGCTGTGCGTCACCGGGTCGGTGAGGTAGGCCTCGACGAGGTCGCCCACGCCGCGGTCGAGCGTGGCCGAGAAGAGCATGCGCTGGCCCCCGGGGCCGCACTCGTCGAGGATCCTCGTCACGGAGGGCAGGAATCCCATGTCGGCCATGTGGTCGGCCTCGTCGAGGACGGTCACCTCGACCTCACCGAGGGTGAGCGCACCCCGGTCGAGCAGGTCCACGAGGCGCCCGGGCGTCGCGATGAGCACGTCCACCCCCTTGTCGAGGGCGGTCGTCTGGCTCGTGTAGGACAGCCCGCCGGCGACGAGCTTGTGCCGCAGTCCGCTCACGTGCGCGAGCGGCTCGATGGAGTCGCTCACCTGCATCGCCAGCTCACGCGTGGGGACGAGCACGAGCGCTCGCGGCGCCCGGCTCCTCGCGCGTCCGCCGGAGAGCCGGGCCAGCAGCGGGAGGCCGAAGGCCAGGGTCTTGCCGGAGCCGGTGCGGCCACGGCCGAGGACGTCCTTGCCGGCGAGCGCGTCGGGGATCGCGGCCGCCTGGATGGCGAAGGGGGTCGTGATCGCGTCCCGGGCGAGCCGCTCCACGAGGACGTGGGGCAGCCCGAGCGCGGCGAAGCCGTTGTCGTCGGCGACCTCCACCGGACCCGTCAGCGACGTGCGCGAGGCCTTGGTCCAGGAGTCGGCCGCCATGCGCTCGGCCTCGGGGTCCGGGGTCATCGGGGTGTGCCGGGCCTGCTCGACCTCGAAGCGGCGCTGCGGGCGGGGACGCCGCTCGTCCCGACGGCGGTCCTCGCGCCGGGGGCGGTCCTCGCGCTGCGCACGGTCGTC
>CAYSGN010000089.1:6574-11259 GCA_964430615.1 uncultured Janibacter sp.
CGGTCCTCGCGCTGCGCACGGTCGTCCCGCCGGGGGCGATCATCCCGCCTGGGGCGGTCCTCACGTCGCCGGTCCTCGCGCCGGGGGCGGTCCTCCCGCTGCGCACGGTCGTCGCGACGAGGACGGTCGCCGGGCCGGGCGCGGTCCTCGCGGCGGGGACGGCCATCGCGCTGCGGACGGTCCTCGCGTCGCCGCTCCTCGCGCTTGGGGCGCTCGTCACGGCGGGCACGCCGGGGGCCGGTGGTCCCCTTCGCGCGACGCTTGCGGGCCTCTGCCTTCTGGGCAGCGGTCCAGCGGGCTTTTTTCTTCTTGGGCGGCACGGGGCAGCTCGTTTCTCTCAACGTGGGAAGGGCAAACCCGCACACGAATTGCGCGGGCGACACGGAGGGTCGGAGCAGACTGTGCGAGCTTCTCAGCGGCGACGTCGCGGTCGCCGAACGATCCATTCTACCCAGAGGATCGCGGCGCCGATGCCCACGAGGTCCGCGACGGCATCGAGCGCGTCGCCGGACCGGCTCGGGAGGAGGGCGTGCTGGATGATCTCGCTCACGGGTGCGTGCACGAGGACGGCACCGACCACGGCCGGCACCCAGGGGCGGTGCAACCACCCGGCCAGGAGCACCGGCAGGGCGAAGACGCCGGCATGGATCAGCTTGTCCGCGTAGGGGATCGGCGACGGCGGTCCGGGCGGCGTCGGCAGGTACAGCACGAGCGCCTGCACCCCCAGGGCGACCGCCACCGCGACGAGCGCCCAGGCCCGAGCGGTCGCGGGTGTGGCGGACATCGCCCCAGCACACCACATCACGGGTGCATCACCGGCGACGACAGGCTTATGGTGGAGGTCATGGCCAAGATCACTGATCTCGATCTCGACAGCTTTCGTTCGACGGTGACCGGCGAAGGCACCGTGATCGTGGACTTCTGGGCGACGTGGTGCGGACCCTGCCGCCAGTTCGCCCCCGTCTTCGAGGCTGCCTCCGAGGAGCACGAGGACATCACCTTCGCCAAGGTCGACATCGACGACAACCCCGACCTCGCCTCGCTGGCGAATGTCTCCTCCGTGCCCACCCTCATGGCCTTCCGTGACGGCATCCTCCTGCACCAGAGCGCAGGAGCGCTGCCCAAGGCCCAGCTCGAGCAGCTCCTCGAGGCCGTCCAGCAGGTTGACATGGACGAGGTCAAGGCGGAGGTTGCTGCCAACGAGGGTCGCTCCTAGGGCGGCGACCCGCGCGATCCGGATTCACCAGGAGAAGGAGAAACGGTATGGGCATCGACGACAAGTTCGAGAACGCGAAGGACCAGGCGGCCGGCAAGGCGAAGTCCGCCGCCGGTGAGGCCACCGGCGACCAGGACCTGCAGGCCGAGGGCAAGAACCAGGAGGCGAAGGGGGACCTCAAGGCCGCCGGGGAGAAGGTCAAGGACGCCTTCAAGAAGTAGTCCGACCCCGAACAGCAGCGAAGGGCGGGACCGCAGCGGTCCCGCCCTTCGTCGTGCGTGACGTGTCGCGCGTGGTGGTGGAGGTGGCGGGAATCGAACCCGCGTCCACTGGCAGACCAGCAGGGCTTCTCCGGGCGCAGTGCGCTATGGATTTTCTCGGCCCCGGGGCTCGCGCGCACACGTTCCCCGACAGGCCCAGTCGAGTGGGAGTCCCACGCCGTCCCTCGACATGACGACGCAGCAAGATCTCTAGCTGACGCTGGGATCTAGGCCGAGATCGAACCTAGGCCAACGGACTTCGGGCTCGCTCAGGCGGCGAGGGCGAAGTCGGTGCGCTTGGAATCGGCACCTATTGGTTTTGCACGGGGCGTTCACGAGATGACCGTGCATCCTCGGCCCGCTTCCCCTGAAGGACCGGCCAATGTCGAAACCGATCACCCCCATGGAGGCGGACACGTCACGCTGTGGAGTTGTGGCTGTCAGTATCCCCGACAACGTCGCCGGGGGCCAAACACATTCCCGGGGCGAGGGCTACCGGGCACGCCTCTTGAACTGGTCGGACATCGCCCGCTCCGCCTCGCGACGATCCTGCCGCTCACGCAGCGCGTGCCGCTTGTCGTAGGCCTTCTTCCCCGTGGCGAGCGCGATCTCGACCTTGGCCCGGCCGTCCTTGAAGTACAGCGAGAGGGGCACGACGGTGCGTCCGCTCCCCTGCACCTGGTCGGCGATCTTGTCCAGCTCCTCCCGGTGCAGGAGCAGCTTGCGGCGTCGTCGCGGGGTGTGGTTGGTCCACGTGCCCTGGACGTACTCGGGGATGTGCACCTGCTCGAGCCACAGCTCGTCGCCGTAGAAGACGGCGTAGCCCTCGGTGAGGCTCGCCCGGCCCATCCGCAGGGCCTTGACCTCGGTGCCCATGAGGGCGATACCGGCCTCGTAGGTCTTCTCGATGAGGTAGTCGTGCCGCGCCTTGCGGTTGCGGGCGACGACCAGCTCACCGTCGTTCTTCTGCTTCTGGCTCTTCTTGGCCACGTGCCTCGCCCCCTTCGCGCGGTCGATCATCTGGTCAGCGGGCTCACGCTACCCCGTGACCCTCGTCCGGACCCAGCGGCTTTCACCGGTCCGGCTGGTTGAGGCGGGCCGCCTGGCGCACGAGGTGGTCCCGCTCGGCGACGTCGGTCGCCGCCTGCGCGGCGTCCGCGTAGAGCCGGGCTGCCAGCGCGCGCTCGCCGGCCCTCTCGTGCAGGTAGGCCGCCGCCGCGCTCCACCGGGGCAGGCCGGCGTCCACCTCCTCCAGGGCCGCGAGCCCGGCCCGCGGCCCGTCGGCCTCGCCGACGGCGACCGCCCGGGCCAGCCGGACGACCGGGCTGTCGGTGATCGCGAGGAGCTCGTCGTACCACTCGACCACCTGGACCCAGTCGGTCTCCTCCACCCGCGGCGCGTCCGCGTGCAGCGCGGCGATGGCCGCCTGGGCCTGGTACTCGCCGAGCCGGTCCCTGGCGAGAGCCGCCTGGAGGATCTCGACACCCTCGGCGGCGAGGTCGGTGTCCCACAGGCTGCGGTCCTGCTCGCCGAGCGGCACGAGACGGCCGTCGGGCGTCCTGCGGGCATGGCGCCGCGCGTGGTGCAGCAGCATGAGGGCCAGCAGCCCCTGCACCTCCGGGTGGTCGAGGCCGGCGGCGAGACCCCGCGTGAGGCGGATGGCCTCCGCCGCGAGGTCCATCTCGCCGGAGTAGCCCTCGTTGAAGACGAGGTAGAGCACCCGCAGCACCGTGGCGACGTCACCGGGACGGTCCAGACGCTCCCCCGCGAGGGTGCGCTTGGCCCGGCTGATCCGCTGGGCCATCGTCGCCTCGGGGACGAGGTGGGCCCGCGCGATCTGCCGGGTGGTGAGTCCACCGACGGCCCGAAGGGTGAGGGCGACCGCCGCCGACGGGGAGAGCGCGGGATGGGCGCAGAGGAAGTACAACCACAGGCTCTCGTCCGCCGAGGTCACGGCGCCCGGCGTCGGCTCCTCCTCGAGACGCTCCTCCCGTTCGCGCCGGGCGGACTCGGAGCGCACGGCGTCGACGTGGCGACGCCAGGCGACGGTGACCAGCCACCCCTTCGCGTCCCGGGGAGGCGTCTGCGGCCAGGTGCGCACCGCCTCCAGGAGGGCCTCCTGCACGGCGTCCTCGGCCGCCGCGAAATCGACCCCGCGGCGGACGAGGACACCGATGACCTGCGGCACGAGGCTGCGCAGGAGGCTCTCGTCCATCAGTCCGTGGTGGACGGGGCATCCGTCATGAGCGGGCGCAGCTCGAGCCACTCCCGGATCGGCCGACCGCCGGCCCCGGGCGCCGCGGACAGCTCGGCCGCCAGCGTCAGGGCCCGGTCGTAGCCGTCCACGTCGATGATCATCCACCCGGCGATGAGGTCCTTGGTCTCCGGGAAGGGACCATCGGTCACCGGCGGACGCCCCTCGCCGTCGAAGCGGACGAAGGTGCCCTCCTCGGCCAGGGCGTGCGACTCGACGAACTCCCCGCTCTCGACGAGCCGGTCGGCGAAGTCGTTCATGTACCTCATGTGGGCCGACACCTCCTCGGGCGTCCACTCCTCCATGGGGACGAAGTCCGGCTCGGTCGGGGCGCCGCGGTAGTGCTTGAGCAGCAGGTACTTGGCCATCGTCTCTTCTCCTCGGTCGATGCGACCCATTCTGGTCGCCTGCACCCCGAGGTCGGAGCCGACGGCGAGTTCTCGACACCGCCGCGGCTCGGCTCAGTCCTCGCTCTTGCCCTGCTCGATGCGCCAGCGGATGCCCGCCTCGATGAAGTCGTCGATCTCCCCGTCGAAGACCGAGGAGGGGTTGCCGGTCTCCTGGTTCGTCCGCAGGTCCTTGACCATCTGGTACGGGTTGAGCACGTAGGAGCGCATCTGGTCGCCCCAGCTGGCCTTGACGTCGCCCGCGAGCTCCTTGCGCTCGGCCGCCTCCTCGGCCTGCTTGAGCAGGAGCAGGCGGGACTGCATGACGCGCAGCGCGGCGGCGCGGTTCTGGATCTGGGACTTCTCGTTCTGCATCGACACGACGATCCCGGTGGGTAGGTGCGTCATGCGCACCGCGGAGTCGGTCGTGTTGACGCTCTGCCCACCCGGCCCGGAGGAGCGGAAGACATCGACCTTGAGGTCGTTCTCCGGGATCTCGATGTGGTCGGTGCTCTCGATGAGCGGGACCACCTCGACGGCGGCGAAGGAGGTCTGACGCCGGCCCTGGT
>CAYSGN010000090.1:0-11223 GCA_964430615.1 uncultured Janibacter sp.
TCATCGCCGAGGACGTCGACGGGGAGGCCCTCTCCACGCTCGTCGTCAACAAGATCCGCGGCACCTTCAACGTCGTCGCCGTCAAGGCCCCCGGCTTCGGAGACCGCCGCAAGGCGATGCTCCAGGACATGGCCGTCCTCACCGGTGGCCAGGTCGTCGCCGAGGAGGTCGGCCTCAAGCTCGACCAGATCGGTCTCGAGGACCTCGGCCAGGCCCGCCGCGTCGTCGTCACCAAGGACAACACGACGATCATCGACGGCCAGGGCAAGGCCGACGACGTCACCGGCCGGGTCAACCAGATCAAGGCCGAGATCGAGCGCACCGACTCCGACTGGGACCGCGAGAAGCTCCAGGAGCGCCTCGCCAAGCTCGCCGGTGGCGTCTGCGTCATCTCGGTCGGTGCCCACACCGAGGTCGAGCTGAAGGAGAAGAAGCACCGGATCGAGGACGCGATCTCCGCGACGCGCGCCGCGATCGAGGAGGGCATCGTCGCCGGTGGCGGCTCCGCCCTCGTCCACGCGGTCGCCGCTCTCGACGACCTCCAGCTCGAGGGTGACGAGGCCGTCGGCGCGAGCATCGTGCGCAAGGCCGCCGTCGAGCCGCTGCGCTGGATCGCCGAGAACGCCGGCCTCGAGGGCTACGTCGCCGTCGCGAAGGTCCAGGAGCTCACCGCGGGCCAGGGCCTCAACGCCGCCTCCGGCGAGTACGGGGACCTCGTCCACGCCGGGGTCATCGACCCGGTCAAGGTCACCCGCTCCGCGCTCGTCAACGCCGCGTCGATCGCCTCGATGGTCCTGACCACCGAGACGCTCGTCGTCGACAAGAAGGACGAGGAGGAGGAGGCGGCCGGCCACGGCCACTCCCACTGATCCTCCCAGCCCGACGAAGGGGGCCACTCACCGCATGGTGAGTGGCCCCCTTCGTCATGGGCCCGTCGCGTCGCCGACGGGCGGCCCGCTCAGGCGGTGACGATGACGCGGACCTCGACGCTCTCCTCGAGCTCGCGCAGGCGCTGCTCGGTGTCCGCGGGGAGGGTCCCGGCGAGGTCGGTGACGGCGTAGCCGTACTCGCCCTTCGTGCTCAGCTGCTGAGAGTCGATGTTCGCCCCGCCCTCGGAGAGGATCGTGTTGACCCGCGCGAGCACGCCGGGGACGTTCTGGTGCAGGTGCAGGATCCGGGTCGTGCCGGGGGAGACGGGGGCGGCGACCGAGGGCACGTTGACCGACATGGCCGTCGAGCCGGTCGCGGCCCAGTCACGCAGCTTGCCGGAGACGTAGTAGCCGATGTCGAGCTGTGCCTCCTCGGTCGAGCCGCCCACGTGCGGGGTGAGGATGACGTTGGGGATCCCCTGCAGCGAGCACTCGAAGGCCTCGCCGGTCTTCTTCGGCTCCTGCGGGAAGACGTCGACCGCGGCTCCGGCGATGTGCCCGGAGAGGAGGTTCTCGCGCAACGCCTCCAGGTCGACGACGAAGCCTCGGGAGAGGTTGAGGAAGAGGCTGCGCGGGCGCATCCTCGCGAACTCCTCGGCGCCGAAGTTGCCCGCGTTGCCCGGGCGCCCGTCGACGTGGAGGGTGATCGTCTCGCAGGTCTCGAGGAGCTCCTCGAGGCTGTCGCAGCGCTTGGCGTTGCCGAGCGGCAGCTTGTCGTCGAGGTCGTAGAAGTAGACGTGCATGCCGAAGGCCTCGGCGACGACCGAGAGCTGGCTGCCGATGTTGCCGTAGCCGATGATCCCGAGGGTGCGGCCGCGGACCTCGTGGGCACCCTTGGCGGACTTGTCCCAGACCCCTCGGTGCAGCGCGGCGTTCTTGTCGGTCAGGTGGCGGGCCATCGCGATGATCTCGCCGAGGGCCAGCTCGACGACGCTGCGGGTGTTGGAGAAGGGGGCGTTGAAGACGACCGTGCCGGCCTGGGCGGCGGCGTCGAGGTCGATCTGGTTCGTGCCGATGCAGAAGGCGCCGATGACCTTCAGCTCGGGGCGCGCCTGCAGGACCGTCGAGGTGACGTGCGTCTTGGAGCGGATGCCGACCATGTCGACGCCCTCGAGAGCCGCAATGAGCTCGTCCTCGTCGAGGGCGCCGGACCTCGTCTCGACCTCGAAGCCGGCGTCGAGGAGGGCGTCGCGGGCGACCTGGTGGATGTTTTCGAGCAGCAGGACCTTCACGCCCGCAGGGTATGCCCGGCCCGTGAGCGGGTGCATGGCGGCCCGGGATCCGGGACCGGAACCGGTCCCCGCGTCGCCACGCTACGGCTGGGTAGGGTGGGGGACATGCGTCTCCTGGGAGTCATCGGCGGCATGGGCTGGTCCGCGACGGCGGAGTACTACCGCCGGCTCAACGAAGGGGTGGAGGCGCGTCTCGGTGGGTTGCACAGCGCCCGGGTGCTCATCCACAGCGTCGACTTCCAGGCGATCGACGACACCGAGAACGCCGGCGACTGGGACAGCATGGCCGCAGAGCTGGTCGCCGCGGCCCGCAGCCTCCAGGCAGGAGGCGCCGAGGGGATCCTCCTCGCCGCGAACACGATGCACGCGGTCGCCGACGAGATCGCGAAGGGGGTGGACGTCCCCTTCGTGCACATCGCCGAGGCCACCGCGGTGCGCGTGCAGGCTTCCCGCCAGCGCAAGGTCGGGCTCGTCGCCACGGCCACGACGATGGCGGGCGACTTCTACACCAGGCCCTTCGAGGAGCGGGGCATCGAGGTGATCCTGCCCCTGGAGGAGGAGCGCGACGAGGTCGACCGGATGATCTACGACGAGCTCGTGCACGGGATCATCAAGGACTCCTCCCGCAAGGCCTTCCGGGAGGTGCTGCGGGGGATGGCCGACCGCGGCGCGGAGGGCATCGTGCTGGCCGGTACCGAGATCGGGCTGCTCCTCGAGGAGGACGACTCGCCGGTCCCGATGCACGACACCACCGAGATCCACGTCCAGGAGGCCCTGGACTGGATGCTCGCGACGGACTGAGCCGGCCGACCTCCCGGCGCGGCACGGACAGTCCGGGCCGCCCCCTCGCCGCCGGTCACCAGGGGACGTCGACCTCCGGCTCCCCGGTGACGACCTGGATGCGGTGGCCGGCGAGCTCGACGACCGAGCCGGCCCTGATCTGGGCGCCGCGGCGCGTCTCGAGCTCGCCGTCGACCTTCACCTCGCCGGCGGCGAGGACCTCACGTGCCATGACGCCGTCCTCGACGAGCCCGGCGAGCTTGAGCAGCTGGCCCAGGCGGATCATGTCGTCGCGGATGTGGACGGGCTCGGCGTCGGAGGAGGTCACGGGCCCAGCCTAGGTGCCGGGCCCGTCCGGCGAAGGGGGCGCCTGCACCGCGCGAGGTGGCCCCTTCGGGTGATCGGGCGACGCAGGCACCCTCGAGAGGCTGCTCCGGTGTGGGGGATCAGCCCGCGAGGCCGGCCCGGGCGAGGTCGCGCTCACGCAGGACCGTGGCACGCTCGTCCTCGGTGAGGCCGCCCCAGACGCCGAAGGGCTCGCGCAGGGCGAAGGCGTGCTCGCGGCAGGCCTGCATGACCGGGCAGCCGGCGCAGATCTCCTTGGCGGCCGCGTCCCGCATCCGGCGCGCGGCACCCCGCTCGCCGTCCGGGTGGTAGAAGGACTCGCTGCCGGTGTCACGGCAGGCGCCCTCGTACTGCCACTCCCACCGATCGGCGACCGGCCCCGGAGCGCTGGGAACCTCAGTCATGGATGCACCTTTCACACATGTCCGATCAGCTCGGCGGGACGTTTCCGCCGACCCTGCGCCAACAACCTACGGACGGGTAGATCAGAGGGGGTCGCGCTCGGAGTAAGGGTTTGGGAGGGAAATCGGGTGAATGGTCAGGGAATGGTCAGATCGCCGCTCATCGGACCCTCGGATGGGCTACACGGCCCGAGCCCGCGCCCCGGGTGACCCCGCTCGGTGGCGGTGCCGCCCGGCCTGGAGCGGGTCGCCGCGGGCAGCGCCGGGCGCGGCCGGGATGACCGTCGGTGGCCGGCATGACCGCCGATGGCCGGGATAGCCGCCGGTGGCCGGGACATCTCGGCCGGGCCGCGTCATAGCGCGGTCGATCTCAGGTTTCCCGGCCCGGCGTGGCGTTCTGCGCCGGTGGCGCGCTTCCCGGCCCGGCGTGGCCGACCGGGGCGCGGGTGCCCTTGTCTCCCGGCGGGGCGCCGGCCGGGAGGGAGGAGGCCGTCGTCTGGCCTGACCCGCCCCAATGTGATTGAAAATCAAACATCCCCTATCATGGATCAATGGATTCCGGTGACTCCCGCGCCCGCGTCGACCCCCAGACCGCGACCCCCGACCCCTTCGCCAAGGTCGGTCTCACCTACGACGACGTCTTGCTCCTGCCCGGCTACAGCGAGCTGGCCCCCGGCGACCTCGACACGACGAGCCGCCTCACCCGCGAGATCAGCCTGCGCACCCCGCTCGTCTCCGCCGCGATGGACACCGTGACCGAGTCGCGCATGGCCATCGCGATGGCGCGTCAGGGCGGCCTCGGTGTGCTCCACCGCAACCTCTCGATCGAGGACCAGGCCTACCAGGTCGACCTCGTCAAGCGGACCCAGACCGGCATGATCACCAACCCGGTGACGATCGGCCCGGACGCGACCCTCGAGGAGCTGGACACCCTCTGCGGCGAGTACCGCGTCTCCGGGCTCCCGGTCATCGACCCGCAGGGCGTGCTCATCGGCATCATCACCAACCGCGACCTGCGCTTCACCCCCGTCGCCGAGTGGGCCCGCACCCTCGTGCGCGAGGTCATGACCCCGATGCCGCTCATCACCGCCCCCGTCGGCATCTCCCACGAGGACGCGACCCTGCTGCTGCGCCAGCACAAGCGCGAGCGGCTGCCGATCGTCGACGACGAGGGACGCCTGGCCGGACTCATCACCGTCAAGGACTTCGTCAAGAGCGAGCAGTTCCCGCACGCGAGCAAGGACGCCCAGGGCCGCCTCATGGTCGGCGCCGCGATCGGCTACTTCGGGGACGCCTGGGAGCGGGCGACCCGGCTCATCGAGGCCGGTGCGGACGTGCTCGTCGCCGACACCGCGCACGGGCACGTGCGCCTCCTGCTCGAGATGGTCGAGCGGCTCAAGAAGGACCCGGCGACCAAGGACGTGCAGATCATCGGTGGCAATGTCGCCACCCGAGAGGGCGCCCAGGCCTTCATCGACGTGGGCGCGGACGCCATCAAGGTCGGCGTCGGCCCGGGCTCGATCTGCACCACCCGCATCGTCACCGGCGTCGGGGCCCCGCAGATCACCGCCGTCCACGACGCGGCCCTCGCCGCCCGCCCCGCCGGGGTGCCGGTCATCGCCGACGGTGGTCTCCAGCACTCCGGCGACATCGCCAAGGCGATCGTCGCCGGCGCCGAGACGGTGATGGTCGGCTCGCTCCTGGCCGGCTGCGAGGAGAGCCCCGGCGAGCTGATCTTCGTCAACGGCAAGCAGTTCAAGGCCTACCGCGGCATGGGCAGCCTCGGCGCGATGAGCAGCCGCGGCAAGAAGTCCTTCTCCAAGGACCGCTACTTCCAGGCCGAGGTCACCAGCGACGACCAGATCGTGCCCGAGGGTGTCGAGGGCCGGGTCGCCTACCGCGGCACGCTCGCCCAGGTCGCCCACCAGATGGTCGGCGGGCTGCGCCAGTCGATGTTCTACGTCGGCGCCGGGACGGTCCCCGAGCTGCAGGAGAAGGGGAAGTTCGTCCGGATCACCTCCGCCTCCCTCAAGGAGAGCCACCCCCACGACCTCCAGGGCATGATGGAGGCGCCGAACTACTCCATCGGCTGATCGACGAGCCCTGCCCGGCTACCGGCCTATCGTGGCCTGGTACCCGGGCAGGCGCATGCCGCCGTCGGCCGTGCGGTCCGCCGACTCGGCCGCGAGGAGCGCCCGGACGATGGCGCGCGTCACGCAGTCGGCCGCGGCCTGGTGCAGCGCCACGACGTCGAAGGGGGAGGGCGCGGCGGCGCCCTTCGTCGACAGGGCGAAGACCGTGTCCCCGTCGAAGGGCGTGTGCACCGGGCTCAGCGCGCGGGCGAAGCCGTCGTGGCTGACCCGGGCGAGCGTCGCGCAGCCGGCCTTGTCGAGCGTGACGTCGGTGGCCACCACCGCGAGGGTCGTCGCCGTGCCGGCCCGCAGTGACGCCGTCTCGGCCGCACGTGCCTCCCAGTAGGCCTGTGCCGCAGCAGGATCCGGCTCCGGCAGGGTGACCTCGTCCTCGGTGAGCAGGGGCGCGCCGAGCAGCGTGCCGGTGGGCGTGAGGGGCGAGCCGACGGAGTTCACCGCGACGAGCGCCCCGACCCTCCCGCCGCCGGGCAGCTCGGCGCTCGCGGAGCCGACCCCGCCGCGCAGGCCGCCCGCGGAGGCCCCGGTGCCGGCGCCGACACCCCCTTCGTCCACCGGCCCGGCACTCGCGGCGTGGTAGGCGGCCCGGCCGTCCTCGGGCCCGGGGTGGTGCCCCCACGTCCCGCCGCGGCCGAGGTCGAAGAGGATCGCGGACGGCACGATCGGGACGACCTGCCCCGGCTCCCGTCCCACCGGCCAGCCACGACCCTCGGCCGCGAGCTCGGCCATCACCCCGTCCGCGCTCGAGAGGCCGAAGGCGCTGCCCCCCGCGAGGACGACCGCGTCCACGGCGTCGACCGCGTTGCGCGGGTCGAGCAGGTCGGTCTCCCGGGTGCCGGGGCCGCCCCCGCGCACGTCGACGCCCCCGACGCTCCCCGCGGGTGGCACGACGACGCTCACCCCCGTGAGCCAGCCCGGCTCGTCGCGTGTGGCGTGGCCGACCCGGATGCCGGGGACGTCGGTGATGGCGTTGTGGCGCATGCTCCCAGCATGGCCGATGCCCGGACTGGTTGACTGGCGGGATGAGCGAGCCGACCACCCCGATCCCCGTCCTCGACGGCCACAACGACCTGCCGTGGCACCACCGCGAGCTGGCCGGCTACGACCTGGACGCGTGCGACATCTCCCGGCCCCAGCCGCGGCTGCACACCGACTTGCCCCGGATGCGGGCCGGGGGTCTGGCGGCCCAGCTCTGGTCGGTGTGGGTGCCGTGCTCGCTCCAGGGGGAGGAGGCGGTGCGCGCCACCCACGAGCAGATCGACTTCGTCGAGGCGCTGACCCGGCGCTACGAGGAGATGGTCCCGGCGCGCACGGCGGCGGACGTGCGCGCGGCCTGGGACGACGGGCGGCACGCGGCCCTCATCGGCATGGAGGGCGGGCACTGCATCGCCGGATCCCTCGAGGTCCTCGCCGACTTCGCCGGTCGGGGAGCGCGGTACATGACCCTGACGCACAACGACAACACCGAGTGGGCCGACTCGGCGACCGACGAGCGGGTGCACGGCGGCCTCACCGGCTTCGGCCGGGAGGTCGTCGCGCGGATGAACGACCTCGGCGTCATGGTCGACCTCTCGCACGTGAGCGCCGAGACGATGCACGACGCGCTCGATGCCACCCGCCTGCCGGTCGTCTTCAGCCACTCCGGTGCGCGGGCCGTGTGCGACCACCCGCGCAACGTGCCGGACGACGTCCTCGAGCGGGTGCCGGGCAACGGTGGTGTCGTCATGGCCAACGTCGTGCCGAAGTTCGTCAACCAGGCCCGGGCGGACGCGGTGCTCGGGCGCACCGACGTCGTGCCCGACCCCGTGGCGACGACCGAGCACGTCCTCGCCCACCTCGAGCACCTGCGCGAGGTCGTCGGCATCGAGCACGTCGGGATCGGAGCCGACTACGACGGGGTCGACGAGACGCCCGTCGGGCTGGAGGACGTCGCGAGCTACCCGCGCCTGCTCGGCGCGCTGGGGGAGCGGGGCTGGTCCCGGGCCGACCTCGAGGCCCTGGCCCACGGCAACATCCTGCGGGTCCTCGAGGCGACCGAGGTCTGAGCCCCGCCACGGCGTGCCGGCGCGGGAGGCCGCGCGGTGCCGGGCGGGACCTGCCGCTCAGGCGCGCATGTCCGGGCGGTGCGTGCTCGAGGGGAGCGTGCCGCCGATGAGGGACTTCTTGGCCATCGAGCCGACGCCGTCGAGCTTCGAGGTGTGCTTGTGCCCGGTGCGCTCGTCGACGAAGCGCGTCGCCCGGTCGACGTAGCGCTCGGCCTGCTCCGGGTTGTTGTGGGCCCACTGGCGGGCGAGCTCCACGGCGGTGAAGACATAGGCGGCCTTGGCGAAGCGGCCCTTCCTGAGTGCGGCCATCACGGCTCCTTCGGTTGCGGGACGGACGAGGGTCCCGTGCCGAGCACGGGACCCTCCCAGCATCCCCGACGGGGACGCCTCCGCATAGTCCGGTCGCGGCGCGACCGGCTCAGTGGGCTGCGAACGTGGGCTTCTCCTCGGGCTCCTCGTCGAGCATGTGGCTCGTCTCGTGCTTGCGCGGCAGGAAGAGCGCGACGACCAGCGTGGCGAGGCAGAGGAAGGCGGAGACCCAGTAGGTGTCGGCGAAGGCCTCGGCCATCGCGCCGTGCACGGCGGACTGGAGCGCGGTGGCCAGGGCGCCGGGGTCGTTGACCTGCGCGGCGATCTCGGCGACCGCGGGGAATTTCTCCAGGAGCTGCTGGATCGCGCCCGGGTCGTGCACGCCCTGGCTCGCCTCGCCGAAGGCCTGCGCCTGCCCGATGACCGGGCGCTCGTTGAAGCCGCGGGTCAGCAGGACCGAGGCGATGGCCACCCCGAAGGAGCTGGCCACCTGCTGGGTGATGTTGAGCATCGTCGACCCGCGGGCGACCTGCGGCCCGGTGAGGGCCTTGAGGGAGCTGGTCATCAGGGGCATCATCGTCGCGCCCATGCCGAGACCCATGACGAAGAGCACCGGGATGACGAAGCCCCAGTAGCTGGACTCGGCGGTCAGCTGGGTCAGCCCGAACATCCCCGCGGTGATGAGGGCGATGCCCACCGGGACGATCCGCCCGACGGGGAAGCGGTCCACGAGGGCGCCGGCGATCGGCATGGTGAGCATGGCCCCGATGCCCTGGGGGGCGATGAGCAGACCCGCGTCCAGCGTGCTCTCCCCGCGCACCTGCTGGAAGTAGGTCGGCATGAGCAGCAGGCCGCCGAAGAAAGCCGAGGCGAAGAGGAACATCGTCAGCGCGGCGATGGAGAACTGCCGGTTGGCCAGCAGCCGCAGGTCCAGCAGCGGGTGCTTGGGCTTGAGGGCCCACCAGCCGAAGGCGGCGATGAGCACCGCCCCGATGCCCATCGGGACGAGCACCTCGGAGTCGTTGAAGGTGCCCGCGTCCGGGATCGAGGAGACGCCGTAGAGGAAGAGCGCGAGGCCGGGGGACATGAGCAGCAGCCCGACGATGTCGATGGACTCGCTCGGCTCGGTGTGGTCCTTGGGCAGCACGATCGCGGCGTAGGTGAGGGCGATGATCCCGATCGGCAGGTTGATGAGGAAGATCCAGGTCCAGCTCGGGCGGCCGAGCCAGTGGGCGTTGTCGATGAGCCAGCCGCCGAGGATCGGGCCACCGATCGGGCCGAGCAGCATCGGGATGCCGAGGATCGCCATGAGCCGGCCGATGCGGTCCGGGCCGGCCGCCTTCGTCATGATCGTCATCCCGAGCGGCATGAGCATGCCGCCCCCGAGGCCCTGGACGACCCGGGCGCCGATGAGCAGCTCGATCGTCGGCGCGAAGGCGCACAGCGTCGAGCCCGCGACGAAGAAGGCGATCGCGAGCAGGTAGAGCCGCTTGGTGCCGAACCGGTCGGCGGCCCAGCCGGTGAGCGGGATGACCGTCGCGAGCGCGAGGGTGTAGGCCGTGACCGTCCACGCCACGGTGGAGTAGGCCAGCGGCGTGTCCCCGGGCGCGAGGTCGGTCTGGAAGTGCGGGAGGGCGACGTTGACCACGGTCACGTCGAGGATGGCCATGATGGAGCCGAGGACGACGACGCCGGCGATCTTGAGGACCGCGGCGTCGATCTTGTCCGGGTACTCCTGGGCCGGCGCGGGGTCATGCGTGGTGGACGACACGGGCGTCTCCTGCGGTGGTGCGAAGGGGGAGTGGCTGGGAGAGGTGGCCTCGTCGCCACGCGAAGGTGCACGCACCTAGTTGCATGCATCGACCAACCAATTATGCGCCCTGGTCGCCCAGCGACCAAACCCATTACATAGGCTGTCGGGGTGAACGAGATCGAGATCGGACGGGGCAAGCGCGGGCGCAGGGCCTACTCCTTCGACGACATCGCGGTGCTGCCGAGTCGGCGCACCCGCGATCCGGAGGAGATCTCCCTGGACTGGCAGATCGATGCCTACCACTTCGACATGCCGGTCATCGCGGCACCGATGGACTCGGTGATGTCGCCGACGACGGCCATCGCCTTCGGCCGGGCGGGCGGGCTGCCGGTGCTCGACCTCGAGGGTCTGTGGACCCGCTACGAGGACCCGGAGCCGCTCCTGGCCGAGATCGCCTCCCTCGACCCGGCGGTCGCCACCGCGCGGATGCAGGAGATCTACGGCGCGGAGATCCAGCCCGAGCTGATCACCGAGCGGCTGCGGGAGATCCGTGAGGCCGGCGTCACCGTGGCCGGGGCACTGAGCCCCCAGCGCACCCAGCAGCACTGGCGCACCGTCGTCGACGCGGGGGTCGACCTCTTCGTCATCCGCGGGACGACCGTCTCCGCGGAGCACGTGAGCAGCCGCGCGGAGCCGCTGAACCTCAAGCGCTTCATCTACGAGCTCGACGTGCCGGTCATCGTCGGCGGCGCGGCGAGCTACACCGCCGCGCTGCACCTCATGCGCACCGGGGCCGCCGGCGTCCTCGTCGGCTTCGGGGGCGGTGCGGC
Source organism: uncultured Janibacter sp. (assembly GCA_964430615.1). Lineage (GTDB taxonomy): Bacteria > Actinomycetota > Actinomycetes > Actinomycetales > Dermatophilaceae > Janibacter. The sequence continues at coordinate 10,775 of CAYSGN010000090.1, forward strand.
CCACCGGACCCGGCAGGCCCTGGGCATCCACGCCCCGATGGCCAGCGCCGTCGCCGACGTCGCCGCGGCCCGCCGGGACTACCTCGACGAGTCCGGCGGCCGGTACGTGCACGTCATCGCCGACGGCGGTCTCGGCACGAGCGGCGACATCGTCAAGGCGATCGCGTGCGGTGCCGACGCGGTGATGCTCGGTGCCGCGCTCGCACGGGCCTCGGACGCGCCGGGACGCGGCTTCCACTGGGGAGCCGAGGCGCACCACCCGGAGCTGCCCCGCGGGGCCCGGGTGCAGGTCGGCTCGGTCGCCCCGCTCCAGGAGGTCCTCTTCGGGCCCAGCCGCGTCGCGGACGGCACGACCAACCTCGTCGGCGCCCTGCGCCGGGCGATGGCCACCACGGGGTACACCGAGGTCAAGGAGCTGCAGCGCATCGAGGTCGTCGTCGCGCCGCACC
>CAYSGN010000091.1:0-11181 GCA_964430615.1 uncultured Janibacter sp.
GGTCCCGGCGCATGATCGCCTCCGGCTGCCCCTCGAGCACGAGCTTGCCGAGGTCCCGCAGCTGGGCGGCCACACCCACCGAGTCGACGACGCTCGGCTTGAGACCGAGGCTGTTGGCGATGCCGGTGGCGACGTCGGCGACCATCCGGCTCTCCCGCTGAGCACCCGGGTAGCGCTCGTCGAGAGCGACGACGAAGGGGGTGAGCACCTCGTGGCGCGCGGACCACACGGTCGCGTGCTGAGTCAACGCCCACTGGATGACGTACAGCGAAGGGAAGAAGAAGAGTGCCGAGATCCAGCCGAGCTGGGCAGGGGCCCAGAGGACGGTGAGGACATAGGCCGCGACGCCGTAGATGAAGTAGGCCGGAATGGCCTGCTTGAGGACATCGATGAGGATGACCCGGAAGGATCCCGCCGAGGTGATGACGATGATCCCCGACAGCAATGCGACGTTGGTCAACGCCGCAGCACCGGTAGCCACCGCGAGCTGCCAGGCCAGGTCGAGTGCATCCGCCTGAGTCTCGACATTGCCGAGCTGTCCCCCGCCGACAAGACGGAACGTCACTGCCCCCGCCAGTGCGAGCAGAACCCTCTGGGCCGTGTTGTAGACGTCCTTGATGAACTCCGTCCTGACGAACAGGATGCTCGTCATCCCGACCAGGGCCGCCCCGAAGGGGCCGACGAGTGGGATGGCCGCCAGCACGATGATGCTGGACGTGGAGAGACGGATCGAGCCGATCACGGCGGGCGAACCGATCGCCGCCAGGCAACTGAGAATCAGCAGCGCGACAAACCAGTTGCCTCTCGCGGGGAGGCCGAAGAAGACAGCAGAGGCAACAAGCCCGAGCCCCGCCGCCACCGTGGCGGCGAAGGCATAGGCGTATGTCGATGAGCCTCGTTCAGCTGAGCGTGGTGTTGCGCTCAGTCGTTAGGCCCAATCGAGAGAATCGGCGGTGGCGCCGGCCCAGTCGAGTGAGTTAGCCGTGAACCCGGCCCAGTCCAGGGAGTCGGCGGTAGGGCCCGCCCAGTCGAGAGAATCAGCGACTGCCCAGTCGAGGGAGTCAGACGTCATCGCCCAGTCGAGGGAGGCCTGGGTACTGACCGTGAACACGGAGAAGAGCGACAGGGTCGCGGCAGCGAGGAGAGTCGTGATCGTCTTCTTCATGGGGTACATGATGCCATTGATCTGCACGGTTCCGGGAGGTTAGCAGCACAATGCCTGAACCCGCGCACAGGTGCGTGTGCTTGAATTGTGGCCGTTCACGTCCCCGTCACCGGCGGGAAATCCACTGCGAGGAGTCACCCATGAGCAAGCGTGCACGCAAGCGCCGCGCGCGGAAGAAGAAGGCCGCGAACCACGGCAAGAAGCCGAACGCCTGAGTTCTTCCGGCCCCCTTCGTGGGGCATCGACGGCCCGTGTCCACCGCGGACACGGGCCTTCGTCGTCCTGGCGACCACGGGGAATGCGCGACGGCCCCCCTTCGTTGGAACCTCCTGACCGCACCTCCCCCAGGAACAGGAGCCAGGCTTGCTCGTGCTGCACGCCGGTGAGCGTCACACCACCCCGCTAGGGTGGAGTGCGATGACTGATCCCACGACCGAGGACCGCGACGCCCAGGCGGAGGCGGACGCGAACGTCGACGTCCAGGCCGAGTCGACGGATGAGCGCCGTGCCCGCTTCGAGCGCGAGGCGATGCCCCTGCTCGACCAGCTGTACTCGGCTGCCCTGCGGACCACTCGGAACCCGACCGACGCCGAGGACCTCGTCCAGGAGACCTACGCGAAGGCCTTCGCCGCCTTCCACCAGTACCGTCCCGGGACGAATCTCAAGGCCTGGATGTACCGCATCCTGACCAACACCTACATCAACAGCTACCGCAAGAAGCAGCGGGAGCCGAAGCAGTCCGACTCCTCGGAGGTCGAGGACTACCAGCTGCACCGCGCCGAGCAGCACACCTCCAGAGGGCTGCGTTCGGCCGAGGTGGAGGCGCTGGACCGCATGCCCGACTCGGAGGTGAAGCGCGCCCTCCAGGAGATCCCCGAGGACTTCCGGCTGGCCGTGTACCTCGCCGACGTCGAGGGCTTCGCGTACAAGGAGATCGCGGAGATCATGGACACGCCGATCGGCACGGTGATGTCCCGTCTGCACCGGGGACGGCGTCAGCTGCGGGAGAAGCTCACCGACTACGCCTCGGACCGTGGCCTCTCCGCCGCGAAGGGAAGCAAGGCATGAACCGCGACGAGCACATGGACTGCTCCGAGGCGATCTACCGGATGATGGAGTACCTCGACGGGGAGATGACGGCCGACGACGCCGATCACGTCCGCGAGCACCTCCGGTCCTGCGGACCCTGCCTCGCCGAGTACGACGTGGACCGGATCCTCAAAGACCTCGTGCATCGCTCCTGCCCCCGCGAGCAGGCCCCTCAGCAGCTGCGCGCGACGATCATGCAGAGGATCACGACGATCTGCGACGACGGCTCCTGGAGCCAGGTCACCCAGGTCCGCCGGGTCTCCGAAGGCTGACACCCCGCCCGGGAAGTCTTCCGGGTGCACATCCCCCTAAGGGAAGTCCCTCCCAGGTGCACATCCCCCTCAGGGACGTTCCCTCAGGCCGGATACCCCTGGGGGTTCGCCGACTGCCAGCGCCAGGTGTCGGCGCACATCTGGTCGATGCCCCGCTCGGCCTTCCAGCCCAGCTCGACCTCCGCCCGGCCGGGGTCGGCGTAGCAGGTGGCCAGGTCACCGGGTCGGCGCGGCCCGATCTCGTAGGGCACGGTCTGCCCGCTCGCCCGCTCGAAGGCACGCACCATCTCCAGCACGGAGGTGCCCTGGCCGGTGCCGAGGTTCCACGCGCGTACCGACAGGTCGGGGTGGTCGCGCAGGTGGTGCAGCGCGGCGACGTGCCCCTCGGCCAGGTCGACGACGTGGATGTAGTCGCGCAGGGGGGTCCCGTCCGGTGTCGGGTAGTCGTCGCCGAAGACGTGCAGCTGCTCCCGACGCCCCACCGCCACCTGGGCGATGAAGGGCATGAGGTTGTTCGGCGTCCCCTGCGGGTCCTCGCCGATGCGGCCGGAGGCATGGGCGCCGACGGGGTTGAAGTAGCGCAGCAGCGCGACCTGCAGACCGGGACTCGCGGCGGCGACGTCGGTGAGCACCTGCTCCTGCATCACCTTCGTCCAGCCGTAGGGGTTGGTGGAGGAGGTCGGCAGCTCCTCGTGCATCGGGACGCGCTCGGTCTGCCCGTACACGGTCGCGGACGAGGAGAAGACGAAACGTCTCACCCCGTGCTCCTGCACCGCCCGCAGGATCGCGAAGGTCGAGCCGAGGTTGTTCTCGTAGTAGTCCAGCGGGATCTGCGAGGACTCGCCCACCGCCTTGAGGCCGGCGAAGTGGATCACCGCATCGAAGCCCCCTTCGGCCACCAGCTGCGAGGTCCGCTCCGCATCACGCAGGTCGAAGGCATGGGTCTCGATGCTCGTCCCGGTGAGCTCCTCGAGGCGGGGCACGACGCTCGGACGGGAGTTGACATAGCTGTCGACGATGACGGGCTCGTCGCCGTTCTCGACGAGCCGGACGACGGTGTGGGAGCCGATGTACCCGGCACCGCCGGTGACGAGGACGCGCATGGACCTAGATTACGGGGACGCCGCCGGCTGGACGAAGGGGGCGAATCCGAACTTCCCCTAGGGGAATGCGCACCTGGGAGGAACTTCCCTCGGGAGAGGCACCCCGGACCCGGCCCTCAGGCGTAGACGTGACGCGTCTCCCGGGCGCGGGACTTGAGGCCCTTCATCCCCTTCGTCCGCAGGATCTTGATCGTCTGGCGCAGCGAGGTGTCGTTGGGCAGCGACAGCCGCACGATCTCGGTCCAGGCGGAGGCGACCTGGCGCGGCAGCGAGCCCGTGACGTAGTCCAGCCCGTAGCGGGCGAAGAGGTCCTCGATCTGCGGGCCGATCTGGCGGTACCGGCGGCTCGGCATGTCCGGGAAGAGGTGGTGCTCGATCTGGTAGCTGAGGTGGCCGGTCATCACGTGCATGAGCCAGCCGCCGGAGATGTTCGCCGAGCCGAGCATCTGACGCAGGTACCACTCGCCGCGGGTCTCGCCCTCGATCGAGGTCTTGGTGAAGGTGCGCACCCCCTGGGGGAAGTGCCCGCACATGATCACCGAGTGCGTCCAGTAGTTGCGGGCGATGCTCGCGGTGAAGTTCGCCGCCAGGGTGGAGAGGAAGTTCGGTCCGGACAGCAGCGGGAAGAGCAGGTAGTCCTTCGTCGCCTGCTTCTTGACCTTGTTGATCACCTTGGCCGCCTCGGCGCGGAAGGCCGGGTCCTCGCGCCGGGTGCGCAGGTTCTTGCCGAGCTCGAGGTCGTAGGCGGCGATGCCGTACTCGAAGAAGGTCGCGTTGACCGCGTTGAGCAGCGGCTGGGCGAGGTAGGCGGGGTACCACTTCTGGGCGTCGTCGACGCGCATGATCCCGTACCCGAGGTCGTTGTCCTTGCCGACGACATTCGTGTACGTGTGGTGGATCTGGTTGTGGCTGTGCTTCCAGTGCTCGGCCGGGGAGGTGGTGTCCCACTCCCACGTCGAGGAGTGGATCTTCGGGTCGCGCATCCAGTCCCACTGGCCGTGCAGGATGTTGTGCCCGACCTCCATGTTGTCCAGGATCTTCGCGGCGGTCAGCCCGGTCGTGCCGAGCACCCACGCGAGCGGGTTGCCCGAGAAGAGCAGCACCGCGCGGGAGCCGAGCTCGAGGTAGCGCTGGGCCTTGATCATCCGGCGGATGTAGACCGCGTCGCGCTCCCCCAGGTCGTCCATGACCGAGGTGCGGATCTCGTCCAGCTCGCGCCCGATCTCCTCGATCTGCTCGGGGCTCAGGTGCGCGATCGGGCTCTCGCCGTTGACCTGGGTGTGGACGACATCGGCGGTGCCGCCGGTGATCCGGGCATCGAGGGTGCGGGTGCCGTTGGTGCGCTCGAGTGTTGCGGTCATCAGTTCTCCTGGGTCTGGATCGTGCACGCGCCCGCGACGGCGGAGATGCACGTCTGCACCTTCACCGGCGGGTCGTCGAGGGTGGTCGTGGTGAGGTCGCCGTTGCGCAGGTCGCGCACGGCGCCTTCGGTCATGGGCAGGACGCAGCCGAAGCAGATGCCCATCCGGCAGCCGCTCGGCATGAGGACGCCGGCGCCCTCGGCGGCGTCGAGGATCGTGGTGGCCCCGTCGAGGTCGAGCTCCTTGGTCTCGTCGCCGACGCGCAGGGAGGCGGTGCCCCCTTCGCCCGCCTCGACCACGGTGGGGCGGAAGCGCTCGACGTGCAGCAGCTCGCTGCGACCGGCGGCCTCGTACAGCTCCTCGAAGGCATCGAGCATCGGCGTCGGCCCGCAGATCCACGTCTCGCGCTCGCGCCAGTCGGGGACGACCGCCTCGAGCTCGTCGGGGGTGAGCATGCCGTCGTCGTCGGTGTGCCGCACGACGGCGCGCACGCCGGCGGGCGGGGCGGAGAGCTCGCGGGCGAAGATCACGTCCTGCGCCGTCGGCGCGGAGTGGGCGTGCACGACGTCGAGCCCGTCGAAGTCGTGGTTGCGCAGCATCCCCATGACGGGGGTGATGCCCGAGCCGGCGGTGAGGAAGAGGACCTTCGGCGGGACGCTCTGCGGGAGCATGAAGTCGCCGGTCGCCTGGTCCAGCTGGACGATCGTGCCGGGCTTGGCGCGGTGGACGAGGTACTGGGAGACGTGCCCGTCGGGCATCGCCTTGACGGTGATCGTGATGTGGCCGTCACGGCTGCTCGTGTCCGAGGTCAGCGAGTAGGCGCGCCAGTTGCGCACCCCGTCGACGTCCACGCCGATGCGGATGTACTGGCCGGGCAGGTGCCCCTGCCAGTCCCGGCCCGGCCGGATCGTGATGGTCGCCGCGTCCGCGGTCTCCGGGGTGATCGCGACGATCCGTCCGCGCAGGTCCGCACCGGAGCGAAGGGGGGCGAAGAGGTCGAGGTAGTCCTCCGGCACCACGGGGGTGGCCAGGCCGCGGGCGACGCGGCCCACGGTCTCGCGGGCTCGGGTCAGGGTCGGACTCGTGGTCATGTGTTCCATCGTTTCGCACCCCTAGGTGCCAAATGCTGTCATCTGCGGGTAGCGTTCGTTCGAAGAATTTGTTCGCCGGAGACAAAAGTGGGAACTCATGGGCGCATCAGACGAGGGACCGCTCGGTTTCGCGCTGCCGCAGCCGGCCGTGGCGGCCCTGCGCGCGGAGCTGCCGCGGGTGGCCTCGATCGTCGTCAGCGAGATCATGCGCGAGGTGCCGGCCTATGACGTGCCCTTCCAGGGCCGCATGGGGCAGGTCATCGAGCGGGCGGTGCGGGTCTCGCTCGAGGGCTTCGTGACGGTGGCGAGCGGGGTGCCGGCGCCGGGCTCGGACCAGCTGGGCGTCGGGGTCTCCGCGGCGCGGGAGCTGGGCCAGGCGGAGGCGCGCAACGGGCGCCCGGTCGAGGCGCTGCTGGCCGCCTACCGCGTGGGGGCGCGCGTGTCCTGGCACGAGCTGTCCGTCCTCGCGGTCGACGCAGGGGTGGACAGCGGGACGCTCTCGCGCTTCGCGGGGCTGGTCTTCGACTACATCGACGAGCTGTCGGCGGCGTCGGTCGCCGGGCACAGCAACGAGGTGGCCAGCGTCGAGCGGGCTCGGCTCGTGCAGCTGGACCGGCTCACCCGGGCGCTGCTCACCGGGGCCGGGGAGAGCGAGCTGGAGCGCGGGGCCGCCGCGGCCGGGTGGAGCCCATCGCGCACGCTCACCGCCGTGCTCGTGCCCTCCGAACGGCTGCTCAACACCGCGGCGGTGCTCGACCCCCGCACGCTGACCCTCGAGGAGGAGCTCCCGCCCGACGGGGAGGTGACGCTCACCGGATGGGCGGCGCTGCTCGTCCCCGATGCCGTCGGGCACTCGCGCGAGCACCTGCTCGAGCTGCTGGAGCGACGCAGTGCGGTCGTCGGCCCCGTGCGAGCGTGGCAGCGCGCGGCGGAGTCCTACCGCCGGGCGGTGCGGGCGGTTCCGCTCGTGCGGCCCGAGCACCCCCTCGACACCGACGGCGTGCTGCCCGAGCTCGTCCTCCGCGCGGACCCGGAGGCGCTGGCCGACCTCCGGGAGGCGGCGCTGGCCCCCTTCGCCCAGGTGCCGGAGGCGACGGCCGGCCGGCTCGCCGACACCCTGCGTGCCTGGCTGCTGCTCCAGGGGCGCCGCGAGCTCGTCGCGGAGGAGCTGCACGTGCACCCGCAGACGGTGCGGTACCGGATGAACCAGGTGCGCGACCTCTTCGGCTCGGACCTGACCGACCCGGACCAGGTGCTCGCCCTCATCCTGGCCCTAGGCCGCCCGACCCTGTCATCTCCCTAGGGAAATTCGGCACAGAGTGCACATCCCCCTAGGGGAAGAGCAGATCCAGGCGTTCGGCCACGGAGGTGGCGACCGCAGCGGCGCCGGCCCCGGAGAACGAGTGCGTCCCGGGCACCTCGTCGACGACCACGTCACCACGACCGGCGGCAGCGGCACCACCCCCAGAGCCCGCGACCACCTCATCACCGCCGGCGTCCGCGAGCGCGGCGCGCACCGCGTCGGGGCCACCGAAGGGGTCCTTCGCCCCCTGCACGACGTGCACCGGGAGCCCGTGCTCGAGCGGGCGGACGAGCTCCCCGATGCGGGACTTCTCGGGACCCTTGCCGGGCGGCACGAGCGGGAAGGACAGGCACAGCACCGCGTCCGCGCCGAGCTCCCCCGCCAGCCGGCAGGCCACCCGTGCCCCGGCGCTGCGTCCCCCCATGACGAGCCGTCCGGGCAGCGCTCCCTGCTCCCGCAGCTGCGGCACGATCTCCCGCCACGACTCGTCCAGCCGTGCGGGCGGGGGCGCGACCTTCTTGCCCGCCACGCGCCAGGGCATCTCGACGAGCACGACCCGCCAGCCCCGCGGTGGCAGCGTCTCCGTGACGGCGGCCAGGTCGGACGCGCCGATCCCGCCGCCGGCGCCGTGGGTGAGGAGCAGGGTGCCGGTGGTCTCCCCCGCGGCCTCGTGGACGTACGCCCGTGCCGGTCCGCGACCGGTCCCCACCTCGATCACGCGTCGGCCCCGATGATCTCGCCCGTCTCCGGGTCGACGACCCCGACGAGCTCTTCCCGGGGCAGCGGGTCGAGCAGGCCGGGCCCGTTGTTGCGCGTCGCGCCCACCGCCGTCGAGATCGGGTAGGCCGCGAAGCGCCCCGGCTGGGCGAAGGAGAGCATCTCGCCCACCTCCGCGGTGTCGGTGAGGTGGGGGTCCAGCCACCGCTGCCAGTCCGCACGCTCGAGGACCAGCGGCTGCCGGTCGTGGATCCGGTCCATCCCGGGGTCCGCCGCGGTCGTGACGATGGTGAAGGTCGTCAGCCACGCCTGCGGGTCGTCCGCCTCGGTGACGGCCGGGTCCCGCCAGAACTCGTACAGCCCGGCGAAGCCGACGACGTCCCCGTCACCGCGGTGGATGAAGAAGGGCTGCTTGCGCGGCTTGCCCTTGGCGTCCGTCGCGACCGGCGAGGCCTGCCACTCGTACCACCCCTGCGCCGGGACGAGGCAGCGCCGTACGGCGGCGGCCCTGGCGAAGGAGGGCTTCTCCAGCAGCCGCTCCGCCCGGGCGTTGGTCATCCGCAGCCCGACCTTCGGGTCCTTGGCCCAGGAGGGTACGAGGCCCCAGGTGAGCAGCCGCAGCTGGCGAAGGGGGTCCGCCGCCTCCTCCCCCTTCGGCACCCTGGTGAGCACGACCGGCGCCTGCTTGGTCGGTGCCATGTTGTGGTCGGGGGTGCCCGGGGGCGGGTCCTGCGGTGACTTCAGGAGGGAGCGTGCGGGCTCGCCCGTGCGATCCGCGTCCACCTCGAACTCCTCGACGAGCTCACCCGGATTGGCCGTTGCGGCATAGCGTCCACACACACCGACAGCGTAGGACGCCCGTCCGCGGGTACGTCGAGGGCGCCGACGAACTACGGTAGGCATGTACGACGGTCGTCCGGGCCCACCGGGCGGCCACGCGCACAGACGACAGGAGTTCTGCACATGATCGTTCGTCGCATCGCCCGCCCTCTGCTCGCGGGGATCTTCGTCTGGGGCGGCTACAACGCCGTGCGTCACCCGGCCGCGCACGCGCCGGTCGCCGAGCCGGTCACCAAGCCGATCGCCCAGAACACCTCGCTGCCCGACGACACCGAGATGCTCGTGCGGGCCAACGGTGCCGCCATGATCGCCGGCGGGCTGCTGCTCGGCTCCGGCAAGGCCCCGCGCCTCGGCGCCACCATCCTCATGGGCACGCTCGCCCCGACGGCCGCGACGCACAACTTCTGGGACGAGTCCGACCCGCAGGCGCGCAACGGCAAGCTCACCCAGTTCATCAAGGACCTCAGCATCCTCGGTGGCCTCATGCTCGCCGCGGCCGACACCGAGGGCAAGCCCGGTCTGGCCTACCGCGCCAAGATGGGCAAGGACAACGTCGAGCGCGCGGCGCACAACGCCCGCCAGGAGGCCAAGATCGCCGCCCTCCAGGCGCGGAACTCGGTGTCCTGACGACGATGCCCTCACCTGCTTGGCCCGGCCCGGCAGCGTCCGGTCCGCTCGATGCGACCGTGACGCTGCCGGGCAGCAAGTCCCTCACCAACCGCTTCCTCGTCATCGCGGCGCTGGGCTCGGGGATCTCCCGGCTGCGGCGCCCCCTTCGCTCCCGGGACACCGAGCTGATGGCCCAGGCGCTGCGCCAGCTCGGAGCGGGCATCGATGACGCGACGGCCACCGTCGGCACCGTCCCCGACTGGATCGTCACCCCGGCCGCCCTGCGTGGCGGCCGGCCGATCGACTGCGGCCTCGCCGGCACGGTGATGCGCTTCCTGCCGCCGGTGGCGGCGCTCTGCCGGGAGCCGGTCCCCTTCGACGGCGACGAGCAGGCCCGGGTACGGCCGATGTCGGCCGTCCTCGATGCGCTCCGTGACCTCGGGGTGCGGGTCGAGGACGAAGGGAGCGGCACGCTCCCCTTCGTCGTCCACGGGCAGGGGTCCGTGCGCGGTGGCCGCGTCGTGCTCGACGCCTCCGCCAGCTCCCAGTACGTCTCGGCGCTGCTGCTGGCCGGCTCGCGCTTCGAGGAGGGGCTGACGATCGTGCACGACGGCACGCACGTGCCCTCCCTCCCGCACATCGAGATGACCGTCGAGGCGCTGCGCGACGCCGGCGCCGAGGTCGACGACTCGGAGCCGAACACCTGGCGGATCGAGCCCGGCGAGCTGTTGCCGCTCGACGTCACCGTCGAGCCGGACCTGTCCAACGCCGCGCCCTTCCTCGCCGCGGCGCTCGTCGCCGGCGGCACGGTGCGGGTGCCGGACTGGCCCCGGCACACGACCCAGGCCGGCGACGCGATGCGCGAGGTGCTCGAGCGGATGGGCGCGGAGGTCGACCTCGACGGGGAGTCCCTCACCGTCACCGGCACCACGACGCCGCGCGGCATCGACATCGACCTGCGTGACGCCGCCGAGCTCACACCGGTCGTCGCCGCTCTCGCCGCGTGCGCCGAAGGTCCCTCGACGATCCGCGGTGTCGGGCACATCCGCGGCCACGAGACCGACCGGATCACCGCCCTGGCCACGGAGCTGACGAAGATGGGCGTCGCCGTCACCGAGCTCGACGACGGCCTGGCCATCACGCCGGCGCCGCTGCGACCGGCGACCTTCGACACCTACGCCGACCACCGGATGGTCATGGCCGGCGCGGTGCTCGCGCTCGCCGCGCCGGGCACGGTCATCGCCGATCCGGCCACGGTGGGCAAGACCCTGCCGGACTTCACCGAGCTGTGGCAGGACATGCTCACCCTCCCCGCCCCCGCGGAGGGCTGATGGGTCGCTCCGCACGCGACTGGGACGAGTCGGACGTCCGCGTGCGCCCCGGTCGCGGGTCCCGCCCCCGGACCAAGGACCGCCCCAAGCATGCGGATGCCGTCATCGGGATGGTCACGGCGGTCGACCGGGGCCGGTGGACGGTGCTCGTGCCGGCCGGCGCCTCCTCCTCCGGTGGAGGGGACCTCGGGACCGCCGGAGGCGAGCGCGTCGTCGTCGCCATGCGCGCCCGCGAGCTGGGCAGGACCTCGATCGTCGTCGGCGACCGGGTCGGCATGGTCGGGGACACCTCCGGCCGCC
>CAYSGN010000092.1:0-10987 GCA_964430615.1 uncultured Janibacter sp.
TGAGGATGACGTTGGTCTTGACGTCGAAGCCGTCCATCTCGACGAGCAGCTGGTTCAGCGTCTGCTCCCGCTCGTCGTGGCCACCGCCGAGCCCGGCCCCGCGGTGACGACCGACGGCGTCGATCTCGTCGACGAAGACGATGGCCGGGGCGTTGGACTTGGCCTGCTCGAAGAGGTCGCGCACCCGGGAGGCACCGACACCGACGAACATCTCGACGAAGTCCGAGCCGGAGATCGAGTAGAAGGGCACGCCCGCCTCGCCGGCGACGGCGCGGGCCAGCAGGGTCTTACCGGTACCGGGCTGGCCGTAGAGCAGGACGCCCTTGGGGATCTTCGCGCCGACGGCGAGGAACTTGCTCGGCTCCCGGAGGAACTCGACGATCTCGTGCAGCTCCTCGACCGCCTCGTCGCTGCCCGCCACGTCGGCGAAGGTGACCTTCGGGGTGTCCTTCGTCGCCAGCTTGGCCTTGGACTTGCCGAACTGCATGACCTTCGAGCCGCCCTGGGCCTGGCTGAGCATGAACCAGAAGAGCCCGACGAGCAGCAGCAGCGGCAGCAGCGAGAGGAGGATGTTGCCCCACACGCTCGGCCGCTCGACCGTGTCGTTCTGCACGCCGCTGACGTGCTTGTCGGCGAGGGCGACGAAGTGGTCCGCGCGGGCGTCGATGAACTCGGTCTGGACCTTGTTCGCCTTCTCGACGGTCTCGCCGTCGGAGTAGGTCTCACCCTTCTTCAGGTCCAGCTGGAGGACGTTGTCCGTGGTGAAGTGGGCGTCCTCCACCTTGCCGCTGGAGATGAGCTTCTCGGCGGCGGACGTGTCGATCCGTTCGTACCCGTCGTTGCCCTGGGTCATGAACATCACGACGAAGACGGTGATGAGCAGCAGCGCCCAGAAGGCAGGGGCACGGAAGAACTTCTTGGCGTTCATACGGGTACGGGGTTCCCCGGACTTCCTGACTCGACGATGTGGCGGGCCGCCGGCGTGGCCGCGGCGAACAGGACGAAACTACCTGAACCGCGACACACATCGGCTATCAGGCCAACGAGTACCTGTTTCCCGGTGTTCCCGATCAGCTGTAGACGTGCGGGGCGAGGGTGGCCACGTCCCGCAGGTTGCGGTACCCCTCGGCGAAGTCGAGCCCGTAGCCGATGACGAACTCGTTGGGGATGTCGAAGCCGACCCACCGGGTGTCGATCTCCACCTTCGCCGCCTCGGGCTTGCGCAGCAGGGTGAGGATCTCCACCGACGCCGGGGACCGGGAGAGCAGGTTGGCCCGGATCCAGGAGAGGGTCAGGCCGGAGTCGATGATGTCCTCGACGATGAGGACGTGCTTGTCGGTGATGTCGCCGTCGAGGTCCTTGAGGATGCGCACGACACCGGAGGACTTCGTGCCGGAGCCGTAGGAGCTCACCGCCATCCAGTCCATCGGCGCGGATCCGGGCAGGTGGCGCATGAAGTCGGCCATGACCATCACCGCCCCCTTGAGCACGCCCACGAGGAGCAGGTCCTTGCCCTCGTAGTGGGCCCAGACCTCCTCGGCCAGATCGGCCAGGCGGGCCTGGATCTCCTCCTCGGTGATGAGCACCTCGACGAGGTCGTCCTGCATGTCCTTGGCGTCCACGGTTCTCCTTCTCAGCTCGACCCGGTCGTCATTCTTCCGCAGTCCGCGTCTCGATGGTGACCCGGCCACCCGACCGGCTCACGTGCACCCCCGGCAGGTGCAGCGGCCCCTGCCCGCGCCAGTCGGTGAGCAGCGCGTCGCAGCCGGCGACGTGCCCGGCGGTGAGGGAGCCCGCGGGGGCACCGGCGGCGACGAGCACCCGGCGCCAGGCCCGGGAGCGAAGGGCGGGCGCCAGCCCCAGCAGGTCGGCGACGGCCAGGTGCGTGCTCCCCCCTTCGCCCGTCTCGGTCCCGGGCAGGGAGTCCTCGGCGAGCTCGTCGAGGAGGTCGGCGTCGTCGCGCAGCAGGTCGGCCGAGCGCACGAGCGCCTCCGCGATGCCGGGGCCGAGCGCCGCCTCGAGGTCGGCGAGGGCACGGCGGGCCCGCACCCGGGCGTACCCCTCGTCGGAGTTCATCGGGTCCTGCCACGGGGTCAGGCCCCATGCCCGGGCCGCGGCCTCGGTCGTGGCGCGGGGCAGGTGCAGCAGCGGCCGGGCGAAGGGGGTGCCCTCCCGGGCGAGGACCGCGGGCATCCCCGCCAGGGACCGCGCGCCGGAGCCGCGGGCCAGCCCGAGGAGCACCTGCTCGGCCTGGTCGTCGCGGGTGTGCCCGAGCAGGACGATGTGCGCGCGCTCCCCCGCGAGGTCGGTCGCGGTGGCGGCCAGCGCGGAGTAGCGGGCCTCGCGGGCGGCCGCCTCGAGCCCGCCGCCGGTCTCCACGACGTCCGCCGGGACGACGGCGACCGGCTCCAGACCGAGGTCGATGCACTGCTGCGCCGCGAGCAGGGCGGTCTCGGCCGAGCCCTCCTGGAGGCCGTGGTCGACGGCGATCGCACCGGCCTCGACCCCGTGCGCGCCCGCCTCCGCGGCGAGCGCGGCGGCGAGGGCCAGCGAGTCGGTGCCGCCGCTGACGGCGGCGAGGACGAGGGAGCCCTCCGGCAGCCCCTCGAGGACCGCGCGGACCCCCCTTCGGCACTCCGCCTGCGAGGGGTGCCCGGCCCCCATCAGCCGTGCACCCGGCGCACCCAGGCGTCCGGGTCGGTGATCTCGAGCGCGGTGGGGAGGGTCTGCGGGGCGGTCCACACGGCGTTGAAGCCGTCGACCCCGACCTTCTCCTGCACCGAGCGGACGAAGGCGGCGCCGTCGCGGTACTGGCGCATCTTCGCCTCGAGGCCGAGCAGCCGGCGCAGCAGCCGGTCCACGGCGCCGGCCCCCTTGCGCCGCTCGGTGAAGCGCTTGCGGATCTCGGCGACGGTCGGCACCTGCTCCGGGCCCACGTCGTCCATGACGACGTCCGCGTGCCCCTCGAGCAGGGACATCACGGCGGTCACCTGGGCCATCCGCTCCCGCTGCTCGGGGGTGATGACGAGCTCGGCGATGCCCTGCCCGTCGCCGCTGAAGACCCGCGGGAGGTTCTGGGAGAGCTGCTCGATGCGCTCCCGCAGCGCCGACCCGTCGGGTACGAGCTCGCCGGCCAGCTCCCGGGCCGAGGAGATCATGTGCTCGCGCAGCCACGGCACGGCGGTGAACTGCACGCGGTGGGTCTCCTCGTGCAGGCACACCCAGAAGCGGAAGTCGCGCGGCACCGCGTCGATCTCCCGCTCGGTGTGCACGATGTTCGGCGCGACGAGCAGCAGCGCCGGGGTGCCGTCGGGGGCGATGTCGTACTGCCCGAGCACCTTGGTGGCGAGGAAGGCGAGCATGCCGCCGGCCTCGGTGCCGGTGAACTTGCTCCCGACGGCCTGGGCCGGGCCCCACATCGGCTTGTCCCGCTTCTCCGCGAGCCGCTCGAAGGCGGGGTCGAGCATGGCCGACATGGAGTCGGCGTTGACCTCGATCCACGTGGGGCGGTCGACGACGAGCGCGCCCGGGGCGTCACCGGGCGCGTGCATCCCGGCGGTCGCGGCGACGGGAGCGGTCGCGGCCTCGGCGAGCTCGCGGATCTCCCCGACGACCTGCTCGGCCTCCGCGGGCGAGACGTCCGGCCCGGACGGGACGAGCCTGGCGCCGGCGCGCTTGGCGAGGGTCCAGTCGACGTAGGTGCTCATGTGGCTCCTCCAGGTGGTGGGGCGGCCGGGTCAGCGACAGCCGCAGGCGGTGATCCCCGCGACCATCCGGTCCAGGGCGTCGCGTGCGCCGAGGGTCCCCGTGGCCTCGGGCACGCGATCGGCGTTGATGACGTAGGTCAGGAGGCGACCGTCCCGGGTCGTGGTCGTGCCGGCCAGCGCCGAGGTGCCGGTCAGGGTGCCGGTCTTGGCGCGGGCGATCCCGGCCGCGGTGCGGGTCCTCGGGGCCTGGAAGCGGTCGAACATCGTGCCGTCCAGGCCCGCGACGGGCAGGTCCGCGAGGACCCGGGTCAGGCTCGGCGCGGAGCCGGTGATGCCGAGCTGGACGACGTCGGAGACGACCCGGACCGGGATCTCCTGCCCGGAGCTGAGGCCCGAGCTGTCGCGCATGCGTACGCCGGACATGTCCACCCCCGCGTCGCGGAGCGTCGTGCGCACCCACCCGGTGACGTCCTTGAAGGAGGTGCCGGCGCCGTGGCGGAAGGCCACCTGCCGCGCGACGTTCTCGGTGAGGGCGTTGTCGCTGTCGTCCAGGGCCACCGCGAGCACGTCGCCGATCGGCGCGGACTCGACGGTGCCGAGGGTCTCGGCCCCCGTCGGGGCGGCGGTCTGCCAGGCCTTGGCGCTCGAGTCGACCTTCACCTCGACGCCGGCCTTCTTCAGCTGGGCGGCGAGCGCCTTGAGGACCACCCGCTCGGGGACCCGCGGGGACGGCTCCCCCGGCTGGGGCCGGTCACCGGCCAGGCCGACCATCGAGACGCCCTGGGTGTAGCCCGCGGCCACGTCGGCCATGTCCCACCCCGGGGCGTAGCGCGGGCCGTGCGCGTAGGTGTTGTCCAGGCGCAGGGTGGGCTTCTTCCCCTTCGCCACCTGCCCCTCGAGGGAGTCGGCGACCTGCTGGGCGAGGGAGGCCAGGCCGGCCCGCCCCTCGACGGCGGTCGGGTCGCCCTTGCCCGGGGCGAGCATCGTGTCGCCGCCGGCGACGAGGACGAGCTCCCCGGGGCGCGTGCCGGTGACGACCTTCGTCTTCATCGTGCGGCTGAGGTCGCCCTCCTCGGCGATCGCCGCGGCGGTGAGCAGCTTGGCGGTCGAGGCGGGGATCTGGCCGCGGTCCTCGTTCCGCGCGAGCAGGACCTTGCCGGTGAGCGCGTCGCGCACGACGTAGGCCACGCGGGGGCCGAGCGGCCCGGTGATCTCCTTGTCGCCCATGACCTTCGCCAGCCCCGCGCGGGTGGGGACCGGCGCGTCCTCGTCGGTCGCCTCGAGGACCGCCGGCGCGTCCGGCGCCTGCGGCTCGTCCTCGGTGGGCCGCTCGTCGATGGTGAGCACGCCGGGGACCTGGTCGTAGGCGTCGGCCGCCCCGTAGCCCACGAGCAGGGCCAGGACCGTGGTCAGGGCGATGAGCATTCGGCGCACGCGGTGGGCCCCCTGCGGATCGTGGACGAGAAGTGATGGGACACTTGCCCCCGAGACTAGATCACCCTCGCCCAATCACCGTCACCGAACGAAGGGGAACGACCAGTGGAGTTCGACGTCACCATCGAGATCCCGAAGGGCCAGCGCAACAAGTACGAGGTCGACCACGCCACCGGACGGATCCGCCTGGACCGGATGCTCTTCACGTCGATGGCCTACCCCAGCGACTACGGGTACATCGAGGACAGCCTCGGTGAGGACGGCGACCCGCTCGACGCGCTCGTGCTGCTCGACGAGCCGACCTGGCCCGGCTGCCTCGTGCGCGCCCGGCCGATCGGGATGTTCCGGATGACCGACGAGGCGGGGGGCGACGACAAGATCCTCTGCGTGCCCGCCGGTGACCCGCGCAAGGACGGCATCCGGGAGCTCGAGGACGTCAGCGAGTTCGACCGCCTGGAGATCCAGCACTTCTTCGAGACCTACAAGGACCTCGAGCCGGGCAAGTCGGTCGAGGGCGCCTACTGGGCCAGCCGCAAGGAGGCCCAGCAGACCGTCATCGACGCGATCCGGCGGGCCCAGGACAACGGTGTCTCGACCGCGCGGTGGAACATGCCGAGCGGGCACTCCCACGTCCCGGCCCCGGACCTGACCCGCCCCGAGGACGTCTCGCACTCCGACGAGGACATCGAGCACGCGACCAACCGTGCCCGCGAGGAGCTCGCGACGAAGGAGAACCCGCTCACGGACGAGGAGTGAGCCACCGGGCCAACCCGCGGCGGCCCTGCCGCATCATCCACGCGTGGTTGGCCCGCAGCAGCCACGGCACGAGGGTCGCCATCCGCTCCAGGCGGGTGGCGACCCTCACGCTTTGCTCGAAGCGGGCCTCGGCCCCCTTCGCCACGGCCACGACCCGCCACTCGGCGTGCCCCCGCAGGTCCCCCGAGATCGCCACGCGCAGGTGGCCGGCGGCGTGGTCCTCGACCTCGCGGGTGAGCACGAGGTGCAGGACCAGCGGCAGCAGGCTGCGCACGACCCCGCGGCCGGAGCGCTCGTCGAGCCGGGTCACCGAGCGCACCTGCGGCCACCACTCGGGGTAGCGCTCGATGTCGGCGAGGGCCGCGACCACCGCGTCGACGTCGGCGGGCACGTACCAGGTGTCGGTGAAGGTGAAGGGTGCCGGCACGTCCACAGCCTGCCATCCACGTACCGGCATTGACTGTTCATTCAGTCAGGGGCACACTGACTGAATGAGCAGTCAGCATGAGTTCGACGAGGACCGCACCACCCGCAGCGGGGCCGACCGGATCCGCGACGCGGCCGTTCTCCTCTTCGGGGCGAAGGGCTTCGCCGCGACCAGCCTCAAGACGATCGCCGCCGAGGCCGGCGTCTCGCAGGCGCTCATCCTCCACCACTACGGGAGCAAGGCGGGGCTGCGCCAGGCCTGCGACGAGCACGTGGCCCAGGAGATCCAGACCCGCAAGGAGGAGGTCATCGACGGCGAGGCGAGGTTCGACCCCTTCATCGCCCTTCGTCGCCTCGAGCACGGCCCCCCGCTGCTGCGCTACCTCGTCCGCGCCCTCGTCGAGGGGGGCGAGCAGTCCGCCCACCTCGTCGACGAGATGGTCGCCGACGCCGAGGAGTACATGGCCCGCGGCGAGGAGGCCGGACTCATCAGGCCCAGCGCGGTGCCGCGGGACCGGGCGGTGCTCCTCGTGGTCTGGTCCCTCGGCGCCCTGGCCCTGCACGAGCACATCCATCGCCTGCTCGATGTGGACTTCCTGGCCGAGAGCGCGCCGCCGGAGAGCCTGACGCGCTACCTGCGCCCCGCCATGGAGCTCTTCACCCAGGGCCTCCTCGAGGAGGGCGCCTTCGACGAGCTGGCCGGCTTCATGGGCATCGATGTCGAGCACGACGAGAAAGGACGGTGAGAGCCGTGGACGCGACGATCCTCGCCCGGGGGCTCACCAAGGACTTCGGCAGCACCCGCGCCCTCGACGGCCTCGACCTCGAGGTCGCACCCGGAGAGGTGCACGGCTTCCTCGGGCCCAACGGCGCCGGGAAGTCGACGACGATGCGCATCCTCCTCGGCCTCCTGCGGGCCGACGGCGGCAGCGTGCGGGTGCTCGGCGGCGACCCGTGGCGGGACGCGGTCGAGCTGCACCGACGCCTGGCCTACGTCCCCGGTGACGTCGAGCTGTGGCCCAACCTCACGGGGGGCGAGGCGATCGACCTCTTCGCCCGGCTGCGCGGCGGGCTGGACCGTCGGCGCCGGGAGGAGCTGTGCGAGCGCTTCGACCTCGACCCGACGAAGAAGGCGCGCACCTACTCCAAGGGCAACCGGCAGAAGGTCGCGCTCATCTCCGCGCTCGTCTCCGACGTCGACCTGCTCCTGCTCGACGAGCCGACCGCCGGCCTGGACCCGCTCATGGAGGTCGTCTTCCAGCAGGCCGTCCGGGAGATCAAGGAGCAGGGCCGCACGGTGCTGCTCTCCAGCCACATCCTCGCCCAGGTCGAGGCGCTCGCCGACCGGGTCTCCATCGTGCGTCAGGGCAGCATCGTCGAGAGCGGCACGCTGCGCGACCTGCGCCACCTCTCGCGGACGACCTTCGCCGTCGAGACCGACCGGGAGAGCGGTGACCTCGCGCGGCTCCCCGGGGTCCACGACCTGCGGAGCGAGGACGGGCAGGTGCACTTCCAGGTCGACGGCGAGCACGTGGAGCGCGTCGTCGACGTGCTCGCACCCCTCGGGGTGCGCTCCATCGTCGCCCACCCGCCGACGCTGGAGCAGCTGCTCATCCGCCACTACGGGATGACCGAGCCGCAGGAGCAGGAGGCCCCCCGATGACCACCGTGAGCCGGACCGTCACCCACGAGGCCCCACGCCATGCCTCCCGGCGAAGGGGGCGCCGCTCCTCCCTCGCGGGGACGGGGACCCTGGTGCGCTTCCTCCTGCGCCGGGACCGGGTGAGGCTGCCCGCCTGGGTCGCCGGGCTCGGGGTCTTCGTCGTCTACATCGGCGTGGCGCTGCCGACGATCGCGCCGACCGAGAAGGACCTGGCCTCGATGGCGCCGCTCCTCGCCCAGCCGGTCGGACGGATGTTCACCGGGCCGGCCTTCGGGATGGAGGCGCCGACCTACGGGCGGTTCTTCGCCGCCGGGTACGCGCCCTACCTCTACCTGCTCGCGGCGCTGATGAGCATCCTCCTCGTCTCGCGGCACACCCGCCTCGAGGAGGAGACCGGCCGCGCCGAGCTCGTACGGGCCAACGTCACCGGCCCGCACGCGCTGCTCACCGCGGCGCTGCTCGTCGCGCTCGTCACGAACGCGCTCGCCGGGGTCGTCGTCGCCCTGCTGGCGATCGCGGGAGGCTTCGCGGTGGGCGGGTCGGTGCTCGTCGGGGCGGCCACCGGGCTCACCGGGATGGCCTTCGCCGGGGTGGCCGCGGTGACGGTGCAGCTGAGCGCCTTCTCGCGGGCGGCCACGGGGCTCGCGGGGGCGGTGCTGGGGGCGGCCTTCGTGGTGCGCGCCCTCGGGGACATGATCGCGGTCGGGGGCAGCGCCCTCTCGTGGGCCTCACCGCTCGGGTGGGCCACGCAGACCGCCCCGTACGTGCACGACCGGTGGGCCCCGCTCGCGCTGCTCGTGCTCACCGCGGTCGTGTCGTCCGCGGCAGGCTTCGCGCTGCAGGACCGTCGGGACTTCGGCAGCAGCCTCGTGGCCACCCGGCCGGGGCGCCCGGAGGCCCGGCCGTCGCTCGGCACCCCCGCGGGGCTGGCCGCGCGGCTCCAGCGCGGCGCCCTGCTCGGCTGGGGCGGAGGCATCATCGCCCTCGGCGTCGTCGACGGCGCCTTCACCCAGGCCGTCGTCGACGCGGGCGAGGACATGCCGCCCGCGCTCCAGGACGTCTTCACCGGGGCGGACCTCACCCGCGGGTACGCCGCCTTCCTCGGGTCCTTCGTCACGGTCGTCGTCGCCGCGTACGCCGTCTTCGCCCTGCAGTCGCTCCAGACCGAGGAGCGCAGCGGGCGGACCGATGCCGTCCTCGCCACGCCGCTCGGTCGCACGAGCTGGCTCGGCGCGCACGCCGGCACGGTCGCCCTCGGCGTCGTCGCGATCAGTGCGGTCACGGGGCTGCTCACCGGCGTCGCGGCCGCGCTCCCCACCGGCCGGTGGGACCTCGTCGGGCAGGTGCTCCTCGCCCACGTCGCGCTGCTCCCGGCCCCGCTGCTCGTCGTCGGGCTGGCGGTCGCCCTGCACGGGTGGGCGCCGCGGCTCATGACGCCGGTCTGCTGGGCGCTCGTCGTGTGGATGGCGGTCGTCGACTTCTTCGGCACACTGCTCGACCTGCCGGGGGCCCTCATGAAGGTCTCGCCGCTGGAGCACCTCGCCGGCCCGCCCGTGGAGGACGTCGCGCTCGCCCCCCTCGCCGTGGTCACGCTCGTCGCGGTCGGGCTGCTGCTCCTCGGTCTCCTCGGCTACCGCCGCAGGCAGATCGGCGCCGTCTGAGTCGCGGGTCCCCTGACTCTCGGGGGTCACGACGACACCGCCGTCTCGGCCGCAGCAGGCGCGGGTGCCACCCGTCGCCCCGACCACCTCGCGGGTGGAGTCCGCCGTCGCCCCGACCACGTCGCGGGTGGGGATGCGACCCCCTAGCCTGCTCCTGTGCGCTACTTCTCCCGGGACGGGCTGACCTTCGACGTCGACGACAGCGGACCGAGCGACGGGCCGGCGGTGGTGCTGCTGCACGGCTGGCCGCAGGACCGCACGAGCTGGCACCGGGTGGCCCCGGGGCTCGTGGACGCCGGGATGCGGGTGCTCGCCCCGGACCTGCGCGGCTACTCCCCCGGCGCGGCGCCCCCGCACCACCACGACTACGCCATCGAGGTACTCGTCGAGGACGTGACCGCGCTGCTCGACGCCGCAGGAGTGGAGCGGGCGCACGTCGTCGGGCACGACTGGGGTGGCGCCCTCGCGTGGGCCGTCGCCGCCCGGCGCCCCGAGCGGGTCGCCTCGCTCACCGTCCTCTCGACGCCGAGCCCCTCGGGGATGGCCCACGGCGTGCGTCACGGTGACCAGCTGAGGCGCAGCGCCTACATGGCCTTCTTCGCGCTGCCGGTGCTGCCGATCCTCTTCTTCCGGCTCTTCGCCCAGCAGGTCCTCGAGCGGCTCGGGATGCCTCGCGAGCGAGCCGTCCATGACGCCGCCCGCCTCAAGCGTCCGGGCGGCGCCGTCGGCCCCTTCAGCTGGTACCGCGCTGCCCTCTCACCGACGCTCGCCTGGCGGCGGAGCCGGCGCCGGGCGCAGGGCGGTGCCCCCGTCGGGACCGGCACCGGCTCGACCGCAGGCAGCGCCCGCCCGGTGCCGCCGACGGCCTACCTGTGGGGCACGCGCGACCCCGCCTTCTCGGCGACCTCGACCGAGCACACGGTGCGGCGCCTGCGCCAGCGAGCCGGCGACCGCGCCGAGGAGCTCGTCGACACCCGCTCCTACCGCACCGGCCACTGGCTGCCCGAGACCCACTCGGAGGAGATCGTCGACGCCGTCCTCGGCCGGGTCGCCGCCGCCGATCGCATCGACCCCGCCGCCTGAGCCGGCCGGGGGCTCTTGGTCCGACTCGTTCGAGGGGCCCGCGTTCGAGGTGATACGGCTCGCCTCTCCGAGCGCTCACCCCTCGACCGCTGGCACCTCGGACCGCTGCGGCCGGGCGGTCAGGACCGGATTCGGTCGAATGGCGCGGCATGCGTACACTTGTGCCTCGCGCCGTGGCGCAGGCCGCCTTAGCTCAGTCGGTAGAGCGATTCACTCGTAATGAATAGGTCGACGGTTCGATTCCGTCAGGCGGCTCC
>CAYSGN010000093.1:0-10440 GCA_964430615.1 uncultured Janibacter sp.
CGATGAACCACTCCTGGATGTCGGCCATCATCCGCAGCGAGAACTCGGTGGAGAAGAGGCAGGTGTTCTGCCCCTGGTCCTCCTTGAGGATGTCCGCCTGGACGGTGCCGCGCACGTTCTGCAGCGCGTGCTCGCGCAGCTCCGCCGCCTCGGCGCCGGAGGGCTCCCTCCCTTCGCGCTCCCGGAAGGTGTCCAGCTGCTGGTCGATCGCGGTGTTGAGGAAGAAGGCCAGGATCGTCGGCGCCGGGCCGTTGATCGTCATCGACACGCTCGTCGTCGGCGCGAGCAGGTCGAATCCGTCGTAGAGGGCCTTCATGTCGTCGAGGGTGGCGATGGAGACGCCGGAGGTCCCGACCTTGCCGTAGATGTCGGGCCGCTCGCCCGGGTCGCGCCCGTAGAGGGTCACCGAGTCGAAGGCGGTGGACAGCCGGGTGGCCGGCTGGCCCTCGGAGAGCAGCTTGAAGCGCCGGTTCGTGCGGAAGGGGTCACCCTCCCCGGCGAACATCCGCGCCGGGTCCTCGTTGTCCCGCTTGAAGGGGAAGACCCCGGCCGTGTACGGGAAGTAGCCGGGGAGGTTCTCCCGCCGCCAGAAGGAGACGAGGTCACCGTGGTCGGTGAAGCGCGGCAGGGCCACCCGGGAGATCTTGTTCCCGGAGAGCGACTCCTTGGTGAGCTTGGTGTGCAGCTCCTTGCCCCGGATGGTCACGACCTGCTCCTCGCCGGAGTAGGACTCGACGACCGAGGGCCAGTGCTCGATCTGGTCCCCGATCTCGGTGGGCAGCTCCGAGCGGGCCGCCTCGAGCAGCTCGTCGACGCCGTGGCCGTCCTTGCCGGCCGCGGTCAGCTCGTCGTCGACGAGCGCCAGGCGCTGCACCCGGCGGGCGGCATCGGCCAGCTCGCGGGTGCGCTCGTGGTACCCGCGCACCGTCTCGGTGATCTCGGAGAGGTAGCGCACGCGGGTGGCCGGGACGACCTGGCCGAAGCGGGTGGAGTACTTGGTGTCGACCGGGGACAGCTGTCCGTCGTCGACCTGCAGCCCCCGCTCGGCGAGCAGCCCGCGCAGGTGCTGGTAGAGCGCGGTGACGCCGTCGTCGTTGAAGGTCGCGGCGGAGGTGCCGAAGACGGGCATGTCCTCGGGCTTCTGCCCGAAGGCCTCGCGGTTGCGCACGAGCTGGCGGCCCACGTCCCGCAGCGCGTCGGCGGCGCCGCGGCGCTCGAACTTGTTGATCGCGACGACCTCGGCGAAGTCGAGCATGTCGATCTTCTCGAGCTGGCTGGCGGCGCCGAACTCCGGCGTCATGACGTACATCGGCACGTCGACGAAGGGGACGATGGCGGCGTCCCCCTGGCCGATACCGGGGGTCTCGACGATGACGAGGTCGAAGCCGGCGGCCTTCATGATGTCGATGATCCTCGGGAGGGCCTCGGGCACCTCGCTGTCGCCGCGGGTCGCGACGGACCGGAAGAGGATCGGACCGCTGTCCGAGGTCGCATGGCCGAGGGAGTTCATCCGGATGCGGTCGCCGAGGAGGGCGCCGCCGCCCTTGCGGCGGGTCGGGTCGACGGCGATGACCGCGACGCGCAGCTTGTCCTGCTGGTCCACGCGGAAGCGCCGGATGAGCTCGTCGGTGAGTGAGGACTTGCCGGAGCCGCCGGTGCCCGTGAGCCCGAGGACCGGGACGGTCGTGCGGGCCGCGGCCTCGTGGATCCCGGTGAGGAAGGCCTCGTCGAGCCCGCCGAGCTCGGCGCCGGTGACCGCCCGGGCGATCGCGGCGCGCTCGCCGGCGAGCACCGGCTCGAGGGCGACCGGGCCCTGCTCCCACAGGTTGGTGTCGCAGGCCTCGACGAGGGTGTTGATCATGCCCGGGAGGCCGAGTCGCTGGCCGTCCTCGGGGGAGAAGATCGTCACGCCCGCCTCGCGCAGCCGGCTGATCTCCTCGGGGACGATGACGCCGCCGCCACCGCCGAAGACCTTGACGTGCCCGGCGCCCTGCTCGGCGAGCAGCTGGGTGAGGTACTCGAAGTACTCGACGTGCCCGCCCTGGTAGGAGGAGACGGCGACGCCCTGGACGTCCTCGTCGATGGCGGTGTCCACGACCTCCTGGACCGAGCGGTTGTGGCCCAGGTGGACGACCTCCGCGCCCTGGCTCTGGAGGATCCGCCGCATGATGTTGATGCTCGCGTCGTGCCCGTCGAAGAGGGAGGACGCGGTGACGAAGCGGACGGGGTTGGTGGGGACGTGCAGCTCGGCCATGCAGGACACCTCGGCGTCATCGGTGAGTGGGATCACCCAATGCTAGGACATCCAAGTATTTCGTGCGAGTGCCGGCAGTGGTGGCGTACGGGGCCGCAGGAGATGCGGTGGGTCGGGTCGCCTCTCCGGCGACCCCCGCCGCGCTCCGCTGCCTCGGGTCAGGCGTGGGCGCGGTGGGCCACGGTGTCCCCGTGGGCGGCCCGCAGGGTGGTGAGCAGCTCGCTCGTCCGGGCGACCTCGTCGGGGTCGAGGCCGGGGGAGGTGAAGACCTGGGCGTTGAGGTCGGCCGTGGCGCGCTCGACGAGGTCCTCGCCCTTCGCCGTGAGGGACGCGAGGATGACCCGGCGGTCGGACTCGCGGCGCAGGCGCTCGACGAGGCCTTGCTTCTCGAGGCGGGCGACGGCGCTGCTCACGCTCGTGGCGTGCACCTGCAGGAGGGAGCCGAGGCGGCTCATCGGCATCGAGCGGCGGCGGCTGAAGGCGAGCAGGCGCAGGATCTCGTAGCGGGCGAAGGTCAGGTCGTGGGGGCGCAGCACGTCCTCGATGCGCTCGACGAGCAGCTGGTGCGCCCGGGTGATCGAGGTGACCAGGGCCATCCCGTCCGCAGCGTCGCGCCAGCCGTGCTCGACCCACTGGTCGTGGGCGGCTGCGATGGGGTCGCGCTCGGTCATGCACCGATACTAGGACGTCCTCGGGATCAGGGTCATGTCGGTGCGCAGGGGGTGCCGTGCCGCCTCCGGTCGCCTAGCGTGTGCACCATGTCACCGCTCGAGCCGCAGGATCGCCCTGTACACGGCGACCCGGGGGCACTCGCGCTCCGAGGCGGGGAGGGCCGATGAGGACGGGCTGGGACGAGGCGCACGGCAGCGGGGCCCTGGCCGGTGTGCGGGTCCTCGACCTCTCCCGGGTGCTGGCCGGGCCGTACCTGACCATGGTGCTCGGCGACCTGGGGGCGGACGTCGTCAAGGTGGAGCGCCCCGAGGGGGACGACACCCGCGGGTGGGGGCCGCCGCACTTCGAGGGCGAGGCGACCTACTACCTCTCGGTGAACCGCAACAAGCGCAACGTCGTGGCGGACCTGGACGTGCCGGAGGACCGGCGGATGGTCCTCGATCTCGCCGCGGGGGCGGACATCGTGGTCGAGAACTTCCGTCCGGGCGTGGCCGACCGTCTCGGGGTCGGGCACGACGCCGTCCGCGAGCGCAACCCCGCAGCCGTCTACTGCTCGATCACCGCCTTCGGGGAGGCGCCCCAGGCCGCGACGTTGCCCGGCTACGACCTGCTCGTGCAGGCCGTAGGGGGCCTGATGAGCGTCACCGGCACGCCGGAGTCGGGGCCGACCAAGGCCGGGGTGGCCGTCGTCGACGTCCTCGCCGGGCTGCACGCCGCGAGCGGGGTGCTCGCCGCCCTTCGTCATGCGGAGCGCACGGGGGAGGGGCAGCGCGTCGAGGTCTCGCTCCTCGGCACCGCCCTGGCCTCCCTCGTCAACCAGTCGGCGGCGCACGTGCTGACCGGGGCCGTGCCCGGCCGCATGGGCAATGCCCACCCGAGCCTCGCGCCCTACGAGACCTTCCGGTGCCGGGACGGGGAGATCGTGCTCGCCGTCGGCAACGACCGCCAGTTCCGCGCGCTCGTCACGGCCCTCGACGCGGTCGCGCTGGCCGACGACCCGCGCTTCACCACGAACTCCGCCCGGGTGACGCACCGGGAGCACCTCCGCGGGCGCATCGAGGAGCTCGTCGGTGACGAACGCGTCGCCGACCTCGTGCCACGGCTGCTCGCGCGGGGCGTGCCCGCCGGTGCGGTGAACGATCTCGCCGGCGCCTTCGACCACGCCCGGGAGCTCGGCCTCGAGCCGGTCGTGGAGACCCGCGACGGCGACCGGGTGGTGCCGACGACCGCGAGCCCGATCTCGCTCTCCGCCACCCCCGTCAGCTACCGCTCGCCCCCACCCCGGCTGCCCTGAGCGCGGCCGTCCCGCCCCGCCCACCTCGTCCCGCACCCGTCCCCAGGAGGATCCGCCGTGAGTTCCGACCCCTTCGCCCCCTTCGCCATCGAGAGCCTCCTCGGCGAGGAGGAGCGTGCGATGCAGCAGACCGTCGCGCGCTTCGCCGCCGACCGGATCCGGCCGCACCTGGCCTCCTGGTTCGAGGCGGGGCAGGTCCCCGCGCGCGAGCTCGCCCGCGAGCTGGGTTCCCTCGGGGTGCTCGGCATGCACCTGGACGGGTACGGCTGCGCCGGGACCTCCGCCACCGCCTACGGCCTGGCCTGCCTCGAGATGGAGGCGGCCGACTCCGGTCTGCGCAGCCTGATCTCGGTCCAGGGGTCCCTGGCCATGTTCGCCATCCACCACTGGGGCAGCGAGGAGCAGAAGCAGGAGTGGCTGCCACGGATGGCCGCCGGTGAGGCGATCGGGTGCTTCGGCCTGACCGAGCCGGACTTCGGGTCGAACCCCGGAGGGATGCGCACCCGCGCCCGGCGCGACGGGTCCGACTGGGTGCTCTCCGGGACCAAGATGTGGATCACCAACGGGTCGGTCGCCGATGTCGCGGTCGTCTGGGCCCGCACGGACGAGGAGGGCACGCCCGTGCGCGGCTTCCTCGTCCCCACGGACCGCCCGGGCTTCTCGGCGCCTCCCGTCTCGCAGAAGCTCTCGCTGCGCGCGTCCGTGACGAGCGAGCTGGTCCTCGAGGAGGTCCGGCTGCCGGGGTCGGCCATGCTGCCCGGGGCGCGCGGGCTCTCCGGTCCGCTGACCTGCCTCGACGAGGCCCGCTTCGGGATCGTCTTCGGGGCCGTCGGGGCGGCCCGCGACTGCCTCGAGGCCACGCTCGACTACGCGGGGGAGCGGGACATCTTCGGCAAGCCGCTGGCCGCCTACCAGCTCACCCAGGCCAAGCTCGCCGACATGACGCTGGAGCTCGGCAAGGCGATGCTCCTGGCGCTGCACCTCGGCCGGCTCAAGGACGCCGGGGAGCTGCGACCGGAGCAGGTCAGCCTCGGCAAGCTCAACAACGTGCGGGAGGCGATCGGCATCGCCCGTGAGTGCCGGGCCGTCCTGGGGGCCAACGGCATCACGCTGGAGTACCCCGTGCTGCGCCACGCCAACAACCTGGAGTCGGTGCTCACCTACGAGGGCACCTCCGAGGTGCACCAGCTGATGATCGGCCAGGCGCTCACCGGGCACTCCGCATTTCGCTGAGGCCCGATCCCCACCAGCGAGGGCGCGGATGTGTCATCCTTCGCTTGTCGCGACTCGATAGCAACAGCGCGCCCAGGGTCCCGGGGGGAGGCTCGTGGGTGGTGGCTCAGGTGCTGAGCCACCACCCGACGGCGGCGAGCGCGACGCCGAGCACGAGGCTCAGCCCGAGGTCGGCCAGCGCGTGACGAGCGCGCCCCTCCTGGATCGCCGCGGCCACCTCGACGGCGTGGCCGGAGAAGGTCGTGAAGGCTCCGCAGAAGCCCACCCCGACGAGTGCCGGCAGCCAGCCCGGCCCGCCGGCGTGCGTCCACCCGGCGACGAGCCCGAGCAGCAGGGAGCCCGGCAGGTTGACGCACATCGTGGCCCCGGCGGCGGTCGCTCCCAGGCGACGGGCCCAGGCCGTGGCCTCGTGGCGGGCGAGCGCGCCGAGCGCGCCGCCGACGAGGACGAGCAGCAGGGTCACAGCTCCTCCTCCCCGGCGAGCTCGTCGGCCCGCCGGTCGGGCACGCCGAACCACCGCTCCCCGATGAGCAGCCCGGCCAGGGAGGCGCCGACACCGAGCACGAGGGTCGCGAGGACGTAGCCGAGGGCCGCGGCCGCGCCGACGTCGTCACCGGTCGTGACGACGTCCACCGCGAAGGTGGAGTAGGTCGTCCAGCCGCCGAGCAGCCCGACCGCGGCGAAGGGTCGTAGCAGGGGGTGGGTCGTCCGTGCTGCGAGCCAGGTGACGAGCAGGCCCACGGCCAGCGCGCCGGTGAGGTTGACCAGGAGCGTCCCCCAGCCCCAGCCGGTCCCGGCCGCCGGGAGCGCGAGGCCGACGAACCAGCGTCCGAGGGTGCCCACGGCGCCCCCGGCCGCGACCGCCGCGCGGGTGCCCCCTTCGCTCATCTCCGGGTCTCGAGGAACTCGCCGATCCGGCCGATGGCCTCGGTGAGCATGTCCTCGTCCGGCAGGGCGACGAGCCGGAAGTGGTCGGGCGAGGTCCAGTTGAAGCCGGTGCCGTGGGTGACGAGGATCTTCTTGGCCCGGAGCAGGTCGATGACGAAGCTCTCGTCGTCACGCACGTCGTAGACCGTCGGGTCGAGCCGGGGGAAGCAGTAGAGCGCGCCGCGCGGCTCGACACAGCTCACGCCCGGGATCTCGTTGAGCAGGCGGCTGGCCAGCTTGGCCTGCTCGCGGTAGCGACCCCCGGGGGCGACGAGCTCGTCGATCGACTGGTAGCCGCCGAGCGCCGTCTGGATCGTGTGCTGCGCGGGCACGTTCGCGCACATCCGCATGTTCGCCAGCAGGGTCAGCCCCTCGAGGAAGTCCTCGGCCATGTGCTTCGGCCCGGAGATCATCACCCAGCCGGCGCGGTACCCGCAGACCCGGTAGGCCTTCGAGAGCCCGGAGAAGGTCAGGCAGAGGACGTCGTCGCCGGCGAAGTGCGCCGCGTGGTGGTGCACGGCGTCGTCGTAGACGATCTTCTCGTAGATCTCGTCGGCCATGACGACGAGATCGTGCCGGCGGGCGATGTCGATGAGGCCCTTGACGGTCTCCTCGGAGTAGACCGCGCCCGTGGGGTTGTTCGGGTTGATGATCACCAGCGCGTGGGTGTTCTCGGTGATCTTGGACTCGATGTCGGCCAGGTCCGGGTTCCAGCCGTTGTCCTCGTCGCACAGGTAGTGCACCGGCGTGCCACCGGCGAGGCTGACCGCCCCGGTCCACAGCGGGTAGTCCGGTGCGGGCACGAGGATCTCGTTGCCGTCGTCGACGAAGGTCTGCAGGACCATCGTGATGAGCTCGGAGACGCCGTTGCCGATGTAGACGTCCTCGACGGTCGTGCCCTTCAGCCCCCGGGACTGGTAGTACTGCGCGACCGCGGTGCGCGCGGAGTAGATGCCCTTGCTGTCGACGTAGCCCTGCGCCTCCGGGAGGTGCCGGGTCATGTCGGCGACGATCGCCTCCGGTGCCTCGAAGCCGAAGGGAGCGGTGTTCCCGATGTTCAGCTTGAGGATCTTGTGGCCCTCGGCCTCGAGGCGCTGGGCCTCCACGAGGATCGGGCCCCGCACGTCGTAGCGGACGTCCTTGAGCTTGTTGCTCTGTCGGATCTGGCGCATGGGGTGCAGTCTCTCACCGCCCCCTTCGCCCCCGTCGGAGGTCGCTGCGGCGTGGATGCCCACGCGATCCGACCGCTGGGTAACATCCGGTCATGGACCGGACCCGGGCGGTGCTGCCGGCCCGTGTGCGACGTGGCTACGGGCTGGGCTCGGTCGCGACCGGATCCTTCGGGACCGTCCCGGGGCTCCTGCTGCTGCCGTACCTCACCGACCGTCTGGGCGTGGCCGCCGGCCTCGCCGGCCTCATCGTCCTGCTGCCCAAGGCCTGGGACGTCCTGCTCAACCCCGTCGCCGGGCGCATCTCCGACCGCAGCCGCCATCCCGAGGGACGTCGCCGCCCCTTCCTCCTGCGGGCCGGGGCCGCCCTCGCCGTGCTCTTCGCACTCCTCTTCGCCGGCCCCACCGCGCCGCCCGCACTCGGGGCGGCCTGGGTCGTCGTCCTCTTCCTCGCCTGCGCGAGCGCGTACGCCTTCTTCCAGGTGCCCTACGTCGCGATGCCGGCCGAGCTGACCCGCGACTACGACGAGCGCACGAGGCTGATGACCTGGCGGGTCGCGGTCCTCGCGCTCGCGATCCTCGTCTCCGGGGGTATCTCGCCGGCCCTGCGCGACGCGCTCGGGCCGGAGTGGGGCTACCGCGCCGTGGGCGTCTTCGTCGGCCTGCTCCTGCTCACCGGTGCCGTCGGCGCATGGTGGGGGACGCAGGGGGCGGAGACGGTCGAGCACGTCACCGCCGGCGGGTCCCTGGGGCATCAGCTGCGGGTCGTCGCCCGCGCCCCGGACTTCCGCGCGCTGCTGCTCACCTTCGCCCTCCAGGCGCTGGCCACGGGCACGATGCTCGCCGGTGTGGACTACATGGCCCGGTGGGTCATGGGCGACCCGGGGATCTCGAGCGTCCTCTTCGTCGCCTTCGTCGGTCCGGCGCTCGTCGTCACCCCGGTGTGGGAGCGCGTCGGGGGGCGGGTCGGCAAGCGCGCCGGCTTCGTCGCCGCGTCGCTGCTGCTGGCCGGCGGGACGGCCCTCGTGTGGCTGACCCATCCCTTCGGCGCGCTGCCCGTCGCCGCGGCACTGGCCGTCGTCGGCGTCGGCTACGCGGGGACGCAGATGTTCCCCATGGCGATGCTGCCGGACGCCGCGGCCGTCGACGCGGACCGCACGGGGGAGAACAGGGTGGGGGTCTACACCGGCGTGTGGACCGCCGCCGAGACGCTCGGCCTGGCCCTCGGGCCCGGCGTCTACGGGCTCGTGCTCATGCTCGGCGGCTACGTCTCCTCGACGGACGCCTCGGCCGCCCAGCCCGGCTCCGCGATGACGGCGATGACCCTGGGCTTCACGCTGCTGCCGGCCACCATCGTGCTGGCCTCGCTGCTCCTGCTGCGCCACTACCGGATCGACGAGGCGAGCGTGCGCGCCGCCGGAGAGGACCTGCCATGAGCGAAGGGGGAGCGACCCACCTGTCGTGGGAGCGGCCCGCCGGGGCCGAGGAGGTGAGGGAGGCGCTGGCCTCCCTTCGCTCCCGGGACCTGCCGACCCACGGTGGCCGCACGCTCAGCTACGTCTACGACTCCGGTCTCGCCGAGGCGGACGCGACCGGCCGGGAGGCCCTCGCCGCCTTCGCGGCGACCAACGGGCTGGACCCGACGGCCTTCCCGTCGCTGGCGGCCCTCGAGACCGACCTCGTCGGCCTCGCCCGCGAGCTGCTCGACGGACCGGAGCAGGCGGTGGGGGTCGCCACCTCCGGAGGCACCGAGTCGCTGATCCTCGCCGTCCTCGCCGCCCGGGAGGGGCGTCGAGAAGTGGCGCGGCCGCAGGTCGTCGCGCCGTCGACGGTCCACGCGGCGGTGCACAAGGCCGGTCACCTGCTCGGGGTCGACGTCGTCACGGTGCCGGTCGACCCGGTGACCTTCCGCGCCGTCCCCGAGGCGATGCGGGCGGCGGTGACCGACGAGACCGTCCTCCTCGTGGCCTCGGCGCCGTCCTACGCCCACGGCGTGATCGACCCGGTGGCCGACATCGCCGCCGTCGCCGCCGAGCGGGGCGTCCGCTGCCACGTCGACGCGTGCATCGGGGGCTGGGTGCTGCCCTTCCTCGAGGACGTGCCGCCGTGGACCTTCGCCGTCGACGGCGTCACGAGCATCTCCGTGGACCTGCACAAGTACGCCTACACACCGAAGGGGGTCTCCCTCCTCCTGCACCGCGACCCCGCGTTGCGCCGCGGGCACGTCTTCGCCTCGGCCGACTGGCCCGGGTACACGATGCTCAACACGACCCTGCAGTCGACGAAGTCCGGCGGTCCGCTCGCCGCCGCCTGGGCGGTCGTCCACGCGATCGGCCTCGAGGGCTACCGCCGGCTCGCCGCCGAGGCACGCTCGGCGACCCTCGAGGTGGCCGCCGGGGCCGCCGGGACCGAGGGCGTGGAGGTGGTGGTCCCACCGGACTCGACGCTCCTCTCGCTCGTCGCCGGGGAGGGGTGCGACGTCTTCACGATCGCCGACGAGATGGCGGCGAGGGGGTGGCCGGCCCAGCCGCAGATGGCCTTCGAGGGGCACCCGGCGACGCTGCACCTGTCGCTCTGCGCGGCGACCGCGGCGCACACCGACGAGCTGGTCTCCGTGCTGCGCGAGTCCGTCGCGGCCGCCCGGCGCTGCGGCCCCGCGCGGCCGGACCCGGCGCTCGTCGCGGCGGCCGAGGACCTCGACCCGGGCCTCCTCGACGACGCGACCCTCGACGGCCTGCTGACGATCGCCGGGCTCGCCGGCCCCGGCGGTGACCTCGAGATCCCCGAGCGGATGGCAGGGATCAACGCCCTGCTCGACGCGGTGCCGCCCGCGCTGCGGGAGGCCCTGCTCGGCGCGGTCCTGGACCGGCTGACGCGCTGAGCGGGCGGGC
>CAYSGN010000094.1:0-10253 GCA_964430615.1 uncultured Janibacter sp.
GCGGGCATCCTGCGCCGCGCCGGTGTCATGGGCGTGGTCGAGCGAGGCGGCACGGTTCGGCCGGGGGACCCGATCGAGGTCGAGCTGCCCGACGGACCGCACACGCCTCTGGCGCCGGTCTGAGTCCGGGCCCGCGCCGGCCCCCTTCGTCAGCCCTGGGCCCCGACCACGGCGAAGAGGTCCTTGAGCGCCTGCGTCGCCTCGCACCCGCAGCGGACCTTCGAGGGGAAGGGGACCCGCAGGTCGCGACGGCAGGTGCCGATGTACTCCCGCAGGACGAGACCGTCCTCGTCGGCGTAGACGGGACGCAGCACCGACACCGGCTGCACCTGGCCGACGACCAGCTCCCGCAGGGACTCCCGGTGGTGCCGGTCGAGATGGGCGATCCACCCGTCCTGCCACCCTCCGAGGGCATCCACGCGC
Source organism: uncultured Janibacter sp. (assembly GCA_964430615.1). Lineage (GTDB taxonomy): Bacteria > Actinomycetota > Actinomycetes > Actinomycetales > Dermatophilaceae > Janibacter. The sequence continues at coordinate 424 of CAYSGN010000094.1, forward strand.
GCCTCGGCGAAGGAGGCCGCGTCTACGGCGAGGGGTGGCCGGGGAGCAGCGCCTCGCTCGACGTCCCACTCCAGCGAGACCGCCTCCGGGAAGAGCCGCCCCACGCGTCCCCCGTGCGGGACCTGGAGATGGTCGTACACCGCGTCCTCGACGTCGTCGAGCACGTCCGTGCGACCCGAGATGCGGACGACACCCCGGACGCGCTGCGGGTGGGTGACGTTCGAGACGTCGGCCACGACCGCGTGCAGGACGGGCCCGGCCGCACCCGGTGCGATCATGTGCGAGCAGTCCGGCGCCGCCTCGGAGAGCGAGAAGAGCATCGCCCCGCCTCGCTCCATCGCGTGCCGGGCGAGGGGGACGCCCTGGCCCCCGACGCCCACCTCGACCGAGCTGGCCGTCGCAACGATCGTCTTGGCCAGTACCGCCCAGTCCTTCACAGGTCCTCCTCGACTCCGAGTTCAGGTTAGGCTCACCTTACTGCTATCGAGTCGTGAGGCAACTCGCGCTCACCGGCTGACCGCTCCCCGCGGCCTCGGCGCCGGTCGGGCGCCTTCGCCCGGGCTCACCGACCGGCGAGGAAGTCCTCGCGGGCCGCCACGCAGATGTCGGGCTGGTCGCAGAAGACCCCGTCGACCCCGGCCTCGAAGAACTTCGTGACCTCGTCGGCCATCCGGCCGTGGGCGGCCGGGTCGGTACCGGTGCGGTGGTCGGTCGGCAGGAAGGCGTTCTCCGCGCGGAAGGTCCACGGAGTGACCTCGAGGCCGGCCGCATGGGCGTCCTCGACGAAGCTCGTCGGTTCGCCGAGACCGCCGTCGGCGGTGCGGGAGATGACGGCGTCCTTCTCCGGCGAGAGGCCGTCGATCCAGCGCGAGAGGTCCTTCATCGACCGGGCGGTCGTCAGCTCGCGGTAGCTCGTGCCCTGCACGCGCAGGTCGTAGGGCCCGCCGTCGACCGTCGTCAGGAAGGTGCTCCTGCCTCCGTACCCGTGCTGATCGCGCAGGTCCTTGAGGGCGGTCAGCTCGAAGGACTGGACCCAGATCGGGGCCCCGGGGTGGTTGAGCCGGTACTGCGTCGCGAGCCGGGCCACCTCCGCCTCCGGGTCGAAGCCCTCCTCGTGCAGGTAGGTCGAGTGCTTGATCTCGGGGATGACCCCGATGGGCCGGCCGGTCCTGCGGGAGAGCTCCTCACGCGCACGGAGGACCTCCTCGAAGGTGGGGATCTCGAACTGCCCGTCGTACGCCCGCGACCCCGGGCGCAGGTCGCCGAGACGCTCCGTGGCGCGCAGGGTCTTCAGCTCGGCGAGGGTGAAGTCGTCGACGAACCAGCCGGTGACCGGCTCTCCGTCGAGACGCTTCGTCCTCCTCCGGTCGGCGAACTCGAGTCGCTCGGCGACATCGGTCGTCCCGGAGATCTCCGGCTCGTGCCGGTCGACGAGCACGCCGTCCCTGGTCATCACGAGGTCGGGCTCGATGTAGTCGGCGCCCTGCTCGACCGCGAGGTCGTAGGCCGCGAGGGTGTGCTCCGGGCGGTACCCGGAGGCCCCACGGTGGGCGAGGACGAGCGGCTCGGACATGACCTCGTCACCGTATCCGGGATCGCCCCGTGCGCTGTGCACCTTGCCCTCCGGCCGCGCCCCGGCGTGGACCGGGGCGTCCCCGTGGCCCCCGAGGTTCTAGGCTGTGGGGCGTGTCCAAGGTTCTGACTTCCCTCCCTGTTGGTGAACGTGTCGGCATCGCCTTCTCCGGCGGCCTCGACACCTCGGTGGCCGTCGCGTGGATGCGCGAGAAGGGGGCGGTGCCGTGCACGTACACCGCCGACCTCGGCCAGTACGACGAGGACGACATCGAGTCGATCCCCGGCCGGGCCGGCCAGTACGGCGCCGAGCTCTCCCGGCTCGTGGACTGCAAGGGGCCCCTCGTCGAGGAAGGTCTCTCGGCGATCGCCTGCGGCGCCTTCCACATCACCAGCGGCGGGCGCACGTACTTCAACACCACTCCCCTGGGCCGGGCGGTCACGGGCACCCTGCTCGTGCGGGCGATGAAGGAGGACGGCGTCTCCATCTGGGGCGACGGGTCGACCTTCAAGGGCAACGACATCGAGCGCTTCTACCGCTACGGCCTCATGGCCAACCCCGCCCTGCGCATCTACAAGCCCTGGCTGGACGCCGAGTTCGTCACCGAGCTGGGCGGCCGCCAGGAGATGTCGGAGTGGCTGACCGAGCGGGGCCTGCCCTACCGGGACAGCGCCGAGAAGGCCTACTCCACCGACGCGAACATCTGGGGCGCCACCCACGAGGCCAAGACGCTCGAGCACCTGGACGAGTCGATCGAGATCGTCGACCCGATCATGGGGGTGCGCTTCTGGGACCCGGAGGTGGCCATCGAGCCGGAGGACGTGACCGTGCGCTTCGAGCGCGGCCGTCCGGTCGCGATCAACGGCGAGGACTTCGGGGGTGACGCGGTCGCGCTCGTGCGCGCCGCGAACGAGATCGGCGGTCGGCACGGACTCGGGATGTCCGACCAGATCGAGAACCGGATCATCGAGGCCAAGTCCCGCGGGATCTACGAGGGCCCGGCCATCGCCCTGCTCCACATCACCTACGAGCGGCTGCTCGCGGCCATCCACAACGAGGACACCCTCGCCAGCTATCACGCCGAGGGCCGCCGGCTGGGCCGCCTGCTCTACGAAGGGCGGTGGTTCGACCCGCAGGCCCTCATGCTGCGCGAGTCGCTCCAGCGCTGGGTCGCCGGTGCGGTCACCGGCGAGGTCACCCTCCGCCTGCGCCGGGGGGAGGACTGGTCGATCGTCGACACCACGGGCGAGAACTTCAGCTACCACCCGGACAAGCTGTCGATGGAGCGTACCGAGAACGCCGCCTTCGGCCCTGTCGACCGGATCGGCCAGCTGACGATGCGCAACCTCGACGTCGCCGACAGCCGCAGCAAGCTCGAGCTCTACGCCGCCCAGGACCAGCTCAGCGGCGGGTACCTCGAGATCATGGGTGAGCTCGAGGCCGGTGGCGGCGCCCGGATCGCGGCCAACCCCTCCGCCTCCGACGTCGACGACCAGGACGACGCCCTCGACCGCGCCGCGATGGAGTACGGCACCGACTGACCTGCCACCCAGGTGCGCATCGCCCTCGGGGGTGCGTACCTGGGGCGTTCCCCCTGGGGGAAGTGGCCCCGGCGGCGTCCCTGCCCCCGGAGCTCAGGAGCCTCGGCTTGTGTGGTGTGTACATACACTGGTCAGGTGTCACGTCGCGGCCTGGTCTCCCTCACCACTCGCCGTCGGGTGCGCCGCAGCGCCGGCGAGCTCGCGACGGCGGCCGCGCAGCGCGTGGAGGAGCGGCACGACTGGTACGCCTCGCTCAGCGCGCAGGAGCGCTCCTGGGTCGGGCTCGTGGCGCAGGCGGGCATCCTCAACTTCATCGAGTGGCTCGACGGGCTGGGCCCTGCCGACACGCGCGCGGCCTTCGACGCCGCACCCCAGCAGCTGACCCGGCGGATCACCCTCCGTCAGACACTCGAGCTCGTCCGCACCGTAGTCGAGGTCGTCGAGGAGCGGGTCGAGGAGCTGGCCCGCCCCAAGGACGTGGCCGACCTGCGCATCGCGGTGCTGCGCTACTCGCGCGAGATCGCCTTCGGCGCCGCCGAGGTCTACGCCGCCGCGGCGGAGCAGCGCGGAGCCTGGGACGCGCGCCTCGAGTCACTCGTCATGGATGCCGTCATGCGGGGCGAGGTCGACGAGTCGATCCGCACCCGCGCCGCCGCACTGGGATGGGGGGCTGTCGAGGATGTCGTTGTCCTCGTAGGCGATTCACCTCATGACTCCCTGGGCGATGATGCGGCGCGGGCGGTCGCCGACCTCCACCGGGCCGCCCGCTCGATCGGGCTCCAGGTCCTGGCGGGCGTGCAGGGCTCACGGCTCGTCGCGGTCGTCGGCGGTGTCGGCGACCCCACCGCCACCGCCGGTCAGCTCGCCTCGTGCTTCCGCGACGGTGATCTCGTGCACGGCCCGCTCGTCAAGAACCTCGCCGAGGGCGCCCGCTCCGCGCACTCCGCCGTGGCCGGTCACATGGCGGCGGCCGGATGGCCGGGTCGCCCGCGTCCGGTGGCGGCCGACGACCTCCTCGCCGAGCGGGTCCTCGCCGGTGACGAGCTCGCCGTACGCCACCTCTACGACCAGGTGGCACTCCCCCTTCGCGAGCACCCCGCCCTGCTGGAGACCACGCGGATCCACCTGGACTCCCCCGGCCTCGAGGCCACGGCCCGCGAGCTCGTCGTGCACGTCAACACCGTCCGGTACCGGCTGCGCCGGATCACCGACGTCATCGGCTACGACCTCGGGGTCCCGCACGAGGCGTTCACGGTCCGCGTCGCACTGGCGCTCGGATGCCTCTTGGAGGATTCCTCCAACTCGGAAGAGTGATTGTCTGTCGGTGTCGACGTCGATCGACGGCGCGCGCCGGCGCGATAGTTGAGACGTGCTCGCCATCACCTGCCCCGGACAGGGCTCCCAGACCCCAGGCTTCCTCGCCCCGTGGCTCGAGCTGCCCGGCGTCTCCGATCGCCTCCACTGGCTGTCGACGGTCGCCGGCATCGACCTCGAGACCCACGGCACCACCTCCGATGAGGAGACCATCAAGGACACCGCGATCGCCCAGCCGCTCATCGTGGCCTCCGGGCTCCTCGCCCTGCTCACCCTCTTCGAGCACCCGGCGGACGGCTTCCGGGTCGTCGGCGCCGGCGCCGGGCACAGCGTCGGCGAGATCACCGCCGCGAGCGCCGCCGGCGTCATCAGCGCCGAGCAGGCGATGGTGCTCGTCCGTGAGCGCGGCCGCGGCATGGCCGAGGCAGCGGCCGTCACCCCCACCGGCATGAGCGCCGTCATCGGCGGGGACGAAGGGGAGGTCCTCGCCGCCATCGAGTCCGCGGGCCTCACGGCCGCCAACGTCAACGGCGCCGGGCAGGTCGTCGCCGCCGGGACCCTGGAGCAGCTCGCCGCCCTCTCCGAGGAGCCCCCGGCCAAGGCCCGGGTCATCCCCCTCAAGGTCGCCGGCGCCTTCCACACCGAGCACATGGCCCCCGCCGTCGAGGACCTCGCCCGTCTCGCCCGCGCGGTCTCCACGCACGACGCCCGCGTGCCGCTCGTCTCCAACGTCGACGGCGAGGTGCTCCACTCCGGCACGGAGGTGCTGCGGCGCCTGGTCTCCCAGGTGAGCAACCCGGTGCGCTGGGACCTGTGCATGGAGACCTTCACGGACCTGGGCGTCACCGGCATCATCGAGATCCCGCCGGCCGGTACCCTCACCGGCCTGGCCAAGCGCGGCATCAAGGGGGTCGAGACCCTCGCGCTGAAGAGCCCGGACGACCTGGAGAAGGCGCAGCGGATGATCCGCGAGCACGGCTCGGTCCGTGACGGCAGCGCCGTGCAGCCCACGTGGCGCATCATCACCGCCCCGGTCAAGGGCACGGTCAACGTGCCGGGCACCGCCCCCGGCACGGCGGTGCCGGCCGGTGAGGTCATCGCGCGGATCTCCTCCCTCCGCGACACCCGGGAGGTCCTCGCCGACCACGCCGGGACGGTCGTGGAGTGGCTCGTGGAGGACGGCGACCCGGTCTCGCCCGGGCAGCCGCTGCTGCGCCTGCACCCGCAAGGCTCGCTCGCGTGAGCCCGGCACTCAGGGCGCCGGACACCCTGCGGCACGCACGGATTAGCGGGATCGGTGCCTACCGTCCGGCCGAGGTCGTGCCGAACAGCGCGATCGTCGAGGCCATCGACTCCTCGGACGAGTGGATCCGGGACCGCTCCGGCATCGAGTCCCGGCACCGCGCCGCACCCGACGAGACGGTCATCGACATGTCGGAGCACGCCTCGCGGGCGGCCCTGGAGTACGCCGGCCTGGATGCCGGAGAGCTCGACGCGGTCCTCGTGGCCACCGTGACCCACCCGTACCAGACGCCCGGCGCTGCGCCGGAGGTCGCCGCCCGCCTCGGCAGCGGCGTCGCGGCCTTCGACATCTCGGCGGCCTGCGCAGGCTACTGCCACGCCATCTCGGTGGCCAACGACATGGTCCGTGCCGGGAGCGCCGACCACGTGCTCGTCGTCGGGGTGGAGAAGCTCACCGACTTCACCGACCCCCACGATCGCGGGTCGGCCTTCATCTTCGGTGACGGCGCAGGGGCCGCCATCGTCTCCCGCAGCGCCGCTGCGGGCATCGGTCCGACCGTCTGGGGCAGCGACGGGACCAAGCGCGACCTCATCGCCCAGCGCGACCCCTGGCTCATGCTCAGGGAGGAGGGCGGCGCGACCGCCCGGACGGCCCGCGAGGCACCCGAGCCGGCCATCGCCTCCGGTGAGCTGCTGCGCTGGCCCGCGATCGTCATGGAGGGCCCGAGCGTCTTCCGCTGGGCCGTCTGGTCGATGGCCAAGGAGGCCCAGCGCGCGCTCGACGCCGCAGAGGTCCGGGCCGAGGACCTCGCCGCCTTCATCCCCCACCAGGCCAACGTGCGGATCATCGACCAGATGGCCAAGGCCCTCGGGCTGCCCGAGGACCTGCCCGTCGCCCGTGACATCCGGACGACCGCGAACACCTCCGCGGCCTCCGTCCCGCTCGCGATGGAGCGGATGCTGCGCGAGGGTGAGGTCTCCCCCGGTGGTCTCGCGCTCCAGATCGGCTTCGGCGCCGGCCTCGTGTGGGCCGCCCAGGTCGTGACGCTCCCCTAGTCCACCCGTCGGCCCGGCGGGAGATATCGGGTCACCAACAACGCCGACACACACAGGAGTTCCCCCACATGGCACACAGCGACCAGGACATCCTCGCCGGCCTCGCCGAGATCGTCTCGGAGGAGACGGGCATCGACGCCTCCGAGGTGACCGCCGAGAAGACCTTCACCGATGACCTCGACGTCGACTCGCTGTCGATGATGACCATCGCCGTCACCGCCGAGGAGAAGTTCGGGGCCAAGATCCCGGACGAGGAGGTCAAGAACCTCAAGACGGTCGGCGACGCCGTCTCCTACATCCAGGCCAACCAGGCCGCCTGAGACCGGTCGGTTCCCCCTTCGATCAGGGGCGAAGGGGGAGCCGCCCGCCCCCATCCTCTTCTTCTTCCTCCCACCTCCCACAGGAGCCCATCCATGACCTCCTCCCGGCCCACCGTCGTCGTCACCGGCCTCGGTGCGACGACCCCGCTCGGCGGGACCGCCGAGCAGACCTGGCAGGCCGCGCTCGCCGGCACCTCCGGGGCAGCGACGCTCGACTCCGAGTGGGTCGAGGAGTTCGGGCTGCCCGTGACCTTCGCCGCACAGCTCGAGACGCCGGTCGCCGACGTGCTCAAGAAGGTCGAGACCAAGCGGCTCGACCCCTATGCCCAGTACGCGCTCGTCGCCGCCCGCGAGGCGTGGGAGAACGCCGGCGCCCCCGAGGTCGAGCCGGAGCGGCTCGCCAGCGCGGTCGGTACCGGTATCGGAGGCGTGCAGACCCTGCTGACCGCCTGGGAAGCCCTGCGCACCAAGGGGCCGCGGCGGGTGTACCCGCTGTCCATCCCGATGCTCATGCCCAACAGCGCCGCGGGCACGGTCTCCCTCGAGTTCGGCGCCCGGGCCGGTGCGCACACGCTCGTCTCGGCGTGCTCCTCCGGCGCGGAGTCCATCGGCTACGGGATGCACCTCATCCGCGAGGGCCTCGCCGACGTCGTCATCGCCGGCGGCTCCGAGGCCTCGATCCACCCGCTGCCGATCGCAGGCTTCGCGGCCATGCAGGCCCTCTCGACACGCAACGACTCCCCGAAGACCGCCTCGCGCCCGTACGACACGGGCCGCGACGGCTTCCTCCTCGGCGAGGGGGGCGCCATCCTCGTCCTCGAGTCCGAGCAGCACGCCCGCGCCCGCGGAGCGAACATCATCTGCGAGATCGCCGGTGTCGGGGTCAGCGCGGACAGCCACCACATCGCCGCCCCCGAGCCCGAGGGCGCCGGCGCCTCCCGCGCGATGGTGCAGGCCGTCGAGGACGCGGGCGCGACCGCTGCCGACCTGACCCACATCAACGCCCACGCGACCTCCACCCCCGTCGGTGACGTCGCCGAGCAGGCGGCCATCCGCCGCGCCTTCGGCGACGAGGCCGACCACATGGCCGTGAGCGGCACGAAGTCGATGACCGGTCACCTGCTCGGGGCCGCCGGAGCGCTCGAGGCGGTCTTCGCCGCCCAGACGGTGCGCGACCGGGTCGCGCCGCCGACGATCAACATCGAGGAGCTCGACCCCGAGGTCTCCCTCGACGTCGTCCGGGACATCCCGCGTCCGCTGGCCGCCGACGGCGAGCTCTTCGTGCTCAACAACTCCTTCGGCTTCGGCGGTCACAACGTCGCCCTGGCCTTCCGGAGCCTCTGATGGCGCGGCAGCCCAACTCCGCCTCCGCGGCCGTCGCCACGAGCAAGAAGCTCCCGCGCGAGCAGGACCCGCGCAACCCCAACACCCGCCTCGCCGCCTTCCTCGACGAGGGCTCGCTCGAGCTGATCACCCCCGACGACGACTCCGGCGTGCTGGCCGCCACCGGCACCGTCGGCGGCCAGCCGGTCGTGGTCTTCGCCTCCGACGCCACGATCATGGGTGGCGCGATGGGCGTCGCCGGCTGCCGCGACATCGTCACCGCCTACGAGCGGGCCCTCGCCGACGGGGTCCCGATCATCGGGCTGTGGCACTCCGGGGGCGCGCGGCTGCCCGAGGGCGTGGTCTCCCTGCACGCCGTGGGTGAGGTCTTCGCGATCATGACCCGCGCCTCCGGCATCGTGCCGCAGATCTCCGTCGTCATCGGCGCGGCGGCCGGCGGCGCCGCCTACGGTCCCGCGCTGACCGACATCGTCATCCTCGCCCCGGAGGGGCGGATCTTCGTCACCGGGCCGGACGTCGTCCGCTCGGTCACCGGGGAGGACGTCGACGCCCTTCGTCTCGGCGGTCCGGAGCCGCACGGACGCCGCTCCGGGGTGGTCCACGTGCTCGCCGAGTCCATCGACGACGCCTTCGAGCGGGCCGGTGCACTCAGCCGCCTGCTCGCGGACCAGGGCGACTTCGACGTCGCGTCGGTGACCGATGTCGACCTCGCCGAGCAGCTGCCCGAGTCGGACAAGCGCGCCTACGACGTGCACCCGCTGACCGAGATGCTCCTGGACTCCGGGCCGACGCAGGAGCTGCACGCGCGGTGGGCGCCGAACATCGTCACGACGCTCGGGCGGCTCGGCGGCCGCACCGTCGGGGTCATCGCGAACAACCCGATGCGCCTCGGCGGGTGCCTGGACTCCTCCTCCGCGGAGAAGGCCGCACGCTTCGTGCGGATGTGCGACTCCTTCGGGGTGCCGCTCGTCGTGCTCGTGGACGTCCCGGGGTACCTGCCCGGCGTCGGTCAGGAGTGGGACGGCGTCGTGCGCCGCGGCGCGAAGCTGCTGCACGCCTTCGCCGAGGCGGTCGTGCCACGGGTCACCGTGGTGACCCGCAAGACCTACGGCGGGGCCTACATCGCGATGAACTCCCGTTCACTCGGCGCGACGAAGGTCTTCGCCTGGCCCCGCGCGCACGTCGCCGTCATGGGCTCGGTCGCGGCGATCCGCATCCTCCACCGCCGCCGGCTCGCGGAGGTCGACGAGTCCGAGCGGGCGCAGGTGGAGCAGGAGCTCGCCGACGAGCACGACCGGCTCTCCGGCGGGCTGCCGCGAGCGGTCGAGATCGGCGTCGTCGACGAGATCGTGGAGCCGGACCGCACGCGCTCGACGATCGCTGCCGCCCTCGCCGAGGCGCCCGCCCGCCGCGGGCAGCACGGCAACATCCCGCTCTAGC
>CAYSGN010000095.1:0-9989 GCA_964430615.1 uncultured Janibacter sp.
GATCATCTTCCTCACCGAGCTGACGAGCAACACCGCGACGGCGGCGACCTTCCTGCCCGTCTCGGGCGGTGTCGCGCTGGGCCTCGACGTCGACCCGATGCTCCTGACGATCCCGGTGGCGCTCGCAGCGACGTGCGCCTTCATGCTGCCCGTCGCCACGCCGCCGAACGCGATCGCCTTCGGCTCCGGCTACGTGACGTGACGATCCCCCAGATGGTCAAGGGCGGCCTGTGGCTCAACCTCATCGGCATCGTCCTGGTCGCCATCACGGTGATGACGCTGGCGGTGGCGGTCTTCTCGATCAGCTACTGAGGCGGGTGGCGCCCCCTTCGCCGGTCATCGGTCTAGGGTCGAGCCATGCTCCTCTCCGACCGCGACATCCGCGCCGAGATCGCGTCCGGGCGCGTCGTGCTCGACCCGTGGGACCCGGCGATGGTCCAGCCCAGCAGCATCGACGTGCGGATGGACAAGTGGTTCCGTCTCTTCGACAACCACAAGTACCCGGTCATCGACCCGGCCCAGGACCAGCCGGAGCTGACCCGCCTCATCGAGGTCGACCCCGCCGAGGGCTTCGTGCTCCACCCGGGGGAGTTCGTGCTCGGCTCCACCCACGAGACGGTGAGCCTCCCCGACGACCTGGCCGCGCGCGTCGAGGGCAAGTCCTCCCTCGGGCGCCTCGGCCTGCTCACGCACGCGACGGCCGGCTTCGTCGACCCGGGCTTCTCCGGCCACGTGACCCTCGAGCTGAGCAACGTCGCGACCCTCCCGATCCGTCTCTGGCCGGGGATGAAGATCGGGCAGCTGTGCTTCTTCCGCCTCTCCAGCCCGGCCGAGCAGCCTTACGGCAGCAAGCAGTACGGCTCGCACTACCAGGGCCAGCGGGGCCCGACCGCGAGCCGGTCCTTCGCGAACTTCTCGCGCAGCGAGGTGTGAGATCGCCGCCGGTGACCGGTGGGTAGCGTTGGGGGCATGAGCAGCGCGACCCAGGAGCCGGCACCGTACGAGCGCCCCACCGAGGAGCACGAAGGGAGGCGCGTCTCGGCCTTCGTCGACGACGCCCTCGGGGACCTCGACGCCACCGGCGTGGCCGATGCGATCCGCTCCGGCGAGCTCAGCGCGGTCGAGGTCATGGAGGCCGCGATCGGCCGGGTCGAGCGCGTCGACACCGATCTCGGGGCGCTCGCCCACGACGACTACGCACGGGCCCGGCGGCGGGCTGCCGCCCTCGCGACGGTGGGGCAGGCTCCCTTCGCCGGGGTGCCGACCGCCATCAAGGACAACGTGCACGCGGCCGGCGCGCCGATGAGTGTCGGGTCGGACGCCACCCCGACCCACCACATGGGGTTCGACGGGCCCTTCGTCTCCGAGATCCTCGACGCGGGGCTCGTGCCGGTCGGGTCGACGCACCTGCCGCCCTTCGGGTGGACCGCGACGACCGAGCGGCCGCGTCGACGGGTCACCCGCAACCCCTGGGACACCCGCTACTCCTCCGGCGGCTCCTCGGGAGGATCGGCCGCGCTCGTGGCCTCGGGGGCCCTGCCCATCGCCCACGGCAACGACGGCGGCGGGTCCATCCGCATCCCCGCGGCGGCCTGCGGGCTCGTCGGTCTCAAGGTGACCCGCGGCCGCTTCCCGGTCGACCCGACGCACGGGTCGATGCCGGTCAAGCTCGTCACCGAGGGGGTGCTTACCCGCACGGTGCGCGACACGGCGGGCTTCGTCGCCGCAGTCGAAGGCCACCTGCCCGGCACGCGCTGGCCGGAGATCGGGCACGTCGAGGGACCCGGCGCGCGGCTGCGGATCGGGGTGCTCGTCGACTCGCCGTTGGCGCCGGCCACCGACGAGGTCACCGCCTCGGCCGTGCGGGGCGTCGCGGAGCTGCTCGCCTCGCTCGGGCACGAGGTCGGCGACCACGACCCGAAGATCCCGGCGAGCTTCCGGGAGGACTTCCAGGACTACTGGTCGCTGCTCGCCTTCGCGATCAGCACGACCGGGCGGCGGATGCTCGGCGCGGACTTCGACCCCGCCCGGCTGGACGTCTTCACCCGCGGTCTCGCCGCACGCTTCCGGCGACGGGCGCACCGCAGTCCGCTCGTCCTCACGCGGCTGGGGGCGACCGGCCGCGTCTACGACCGGGGCTTCGGCCCGATCGACGTCATGCTCACCCCGGTCCTCACCCACACGACGCCGAGGATCGGCTACCTCGGCGCGGACGTGGACTTCGAGACCCATTTCCAGCGGGTGTCCGAGTACGTCGGCTTCACCCCGCTGCACAACGCCGCCGGTGCCCCGGCGATCTCGCTGCCCCTCGGCTCCACCGCGGACGGCCGACCGGTCGGGGTGATGCTTTCGGCGCGAAGGGGAGGGGACCGACTGCTCCTCGAGCTCGCCCACGAGCTGGAGGCGGCCGCGCCCTTCGCCCGGATCGACGCGGCGGCGCACGGCTGACCCTGCGGTGGGCTGCCCTGTGTGGCAGGGTGACTCCCCGTGAGCGAGTACCCCGAGGCGCCCCCGCCCGAGTCCCAGCCGCCGGCCCCGAAGAGGAAGGGCGGTGCCGGGCTCTGGGCGCTGCTCGTCATCGGTCTCGTGCTGCTGCTGTGCGGCTGCGGGTCGGCGATGGGTGCGATGACGCAAGCGACGTCGGGACAGCCCAGCCCGACGGCGGGTGACCCGGTGGCGACCGCCACCGTGGTGGTGCTGCGCTTCGCCTTCCTCATCGGAGGCCTCGTGTGCGTCGTCGTCGCCCTGGTCAAGCTGCTCCGTCGCCGCTGACGCACGTCCGATGTCGTCGGCGACGGCCGGCGTCCGTTCGGACGGTCGCGCCGGCCGGCCCCCGGTCGGCCCCGGCGCTGTCCCCGCCGTGTGCCAGGGTGACGTCCATGCCCGACTTCACTCCCGGTAGCACCGGCACCGACGAGGTGCTCTTCGCCCGCGACGGTGTGCTCGGTCGTGTCCTGCTCAACCGTCCGAGGGCGATCAACTCGCTCACCCGCGAGATGGTCGTCGCGATGCGTCGCCAGCTCGAGGCCTGGGCCGAGGACCCCGACATCTCCGCCGTCTCCCTCGAGGGCGCCGGCGAGCGCGGTCTCTGCGCCGGCGGTGACGTGCGGGCCGTGCGCGAGGCGCACCTGGCCGGTGGCTCCGGGGGCGTGGACTTCTGGGCCGACGAGTACGTCCTCGACGCGCAGATCGCGGAGTACCCCAAGCCGGTCGTCGCCGTCATGGACGGCATCGTCATGGGCGGCGGGCTCGGGCTCTCGATGTTCGCGACGGCCCGGTGGGTGACGCCGCGCTCGCGGGTGGCGATGCCGGAGACGATCATCGGGTTCTTCCCGGACGTGGCCGCGACCTACCGCCTCTCCCGGACGCCCGGTGAGCTCGGCACGCACATGGCCATGACCGGCGCCACGGTCAGCGGCGGTGACGCGGTGCACCTCGGGCTCGCGGACGCCGTCCTCGACCCGGCCGACGTGCCGGGGCTGCTCGCCGGCATCGCCGCCGGGGGGCCGGTCGAGGCGGTGCCGCCGGCGGCCCTGGACGACGGGAGCGAGCTGGCCGCCTCCCGCAGCTGGATCGACGAGTGCTACACCGGGGACGACCCCGCCGCGATCCTCGAGCGGCTGCGCGCCCACCCCGATCCCGCCGCCCATCGCGCGGCGGAGGAGATCGCCCTTCGCTCACCGCTGTCGGTGGCGGTGACGCTGGAGGCGCTGCGCCGTGCCGCGTCCGCCGGTTCGCCCCGCGAGGTGCTGGGTATGGACACGGTCGTCAGCGCCAACCTCCTGGAGCGACCGGACTTCTCCGAGGGGGTGCGGGCGCTGCTCGTGGACAAGGACAAGTCCCCGCGGTGGGAGCACGCGGACCTGACCGAGGTCCCGCGTCACGAGGTGCTGGAGCTCTTCACCGAGTAGGTTGGGGGCACCCCGACAGGAAGCGACCGAGCATGATCGAGCTGGAGGGCGTGACCAAGCGGTACCCGGACGGGACCGTCGCGGTCGACGATCTGAGCCTGACCGCGCCGGATCGCGCGATCACGGTGCTCGTCGGACCGTCCGGGTGCGGCAAGACGACCACCCTGCGGATGATCAACCGGATGGTCGAGGTGACCTCCGGGTCGGTGACCATCGACGGGCAGGACGTGCTCGACATGGACCCGGCGAAGCTGCGGCGAGGCATCGGCTACGTCATCCAGCACGGCGGCCTCTTCCCGCACCACACCGTCGAGCGCAATGTCGCGGCGGTCCCGCTGCTGCTCGGGGAGTCCGCTCGCGAGGCGACCGGCAGGGCCCGAGAGCTGCTCGAGCTCGTCGGCATCGACCCGGCCCTCGGGCGCCGCTACCCGAGCCAGCTCTCCGGTGGTCAGCAGCAGCGGGTCGGGGTCGCTCGCGCGCTCGCCGCGGACCCGCCGGTGATGCTCATGGACGAGCCCTTCTCAGCCGTCGACCCGGTCGTGCGCGAGCAGCTCCAGGACGAGTTCCTGCGCCTCCAGGGGGAGCTCGGCAAGACCATCGTCCTGGTCACCCACGACATCGACGAGGCGATCAAGCTCGGCGACCACGTCGCGGTGCTGCGCACCGGGGGCGTGCTCGCCCAGATGGCCACGCCGCGGGAGCTGCTCGCCTCGCCCGCAGACGGGTTCGTCGCCGACTTCCTCGGCAAGGACCGCGGCTACCGGGCGCTCGGCTTCGACGCGGCGGAGTACCCGCTGCACGAGGAGCCCACCGTCGTCCTCGGGGTCGCCCAGGGGCGGGCCGAGGGCACGGCGGACTCCGGCGGCTGGGTCCTCGTCACCGACGAAGGGCGACGCCCCCTCGGGTGGGCCCGGCCCGAGGACGTCGCGGGCGGGGCGGTCACCGAGGAGGACCTCGCCCTCGGCGGTACGCTCGCCCGCCTCGGAGGCCCCCTTCGTGCCGCGCTCGACGCAGCCCTCTCGTCCCCGAGCCGCCGTGGGGTCGTCGTCGACGACGGCGGCGTGCTCGTGGGCACCTGCCTGGCCACCGAGGTCCTCGAGGTCATCGAGTCCAGGGACCGCCGACAGGCACCGACCGCCGCGGGGCGCTGATGCAGTGGATCCTCGACCACCTCGACGACATCGTCTCGTTGGGGCTCCAGCACGTCTGGCTCGCCGGTCTCCCGCTGCTGCTCGGGCTCGTCATCGCGATCCCGGTCGGCTGGCTGGCCACCCGGACGAGGTGGCTGCGGGGCACGCTCATCACCGGGTCAGGCCTGCTGTACACGATCCCCTCGCTCGCCCTCTTCGTGCTCATGCCACTGATCCTCGGGACGAGCATCCTCGCCCCGGCGAACGTCGTCGTCGCCATGACGATCTACACGGTCGCCCTCCTCGTGCGCTCCGTCGTGGACGGGCTGACCTCGGTGCCCGAGGACGTCCTCCGGTCGGCGAGCGCGATGGGGTACACGCCCGTCCGCAGGTTCTTCGGGGTGGATCTGCCGCTGGCGGTCCCGGTCGTCGCGGCGGGACTGCGCGTGGCCTCGGTGAGCAATGTCAGCATCGTCTCGATCGCCTCGCTCATCGGCGTCAACCAGCTCGGTGATCTGCTCGTCGACGGCTACAACCGCGCGATCCCCGGCGAGCTGCTCGCGGGTGTCCTCGGCTGCGTCGTCCTCGCGGTCGTCTTCGACCTGCTCATCCGCGGCGTCGAGCACCTGCTCACGCCGTGGCGGCGGGCCCAGCAGGAGAGCGCGGCATGATCGTCGACATCCTGCAGTGGCTGGTCAGCGGCGAGTCCTGGTCCGGCGACGCCGGCATCCTCGCGCGACTCCTCGAGCACATCGGCTACACGCTGCTCGTCATCGCTCTCGCCGCGGCGATCGCCGTCCCGACGGGGCTGTGGATCGGGCACAGCGACCGGGGGCGGTGGCTGGTCACGGTGGCCAACGCGCTGCGCGCCATCCCCACCCTCGGGCTGCTCTTCGCGCTGACCCTCGTCCTGCTCCCGCGTCTGCCGGGCTCGGCCGCCTTCATCGTGCCCAGCGTGGCCGTGCTCGTGCTCCTGGCCATCCCGCCGATCCTCTCCGGTGCCTACTCCGGGGTGGAGACCGCCGACCCGGCCGCGCTGGATGCCGCCCGCGGGATCGGCATGACCGGCACGCAGGTGCTGCGCTCGGTCGAGGTGCCCATCGCGCTGCCGCTGATCATCTCGGGGGTGCGGGCCGCCGTCCTCCAGGTCGTCGCGACGGCGACGATCGCCGCGTACGTCGGGCTCGGCGGGCTCGGGCGCTTCCTCATCGACGGGCTGGCGACCTCGGACTACGTGAGCACCGCGGGCGGCGCCATCCTCGTGGCGCTGCTCGCGCTGGCGCTCGACGCCCCCTTCGCGCTCCTCGAGCGTCTCGTCGTCTCGCCCGGCATCTCCGGCCGCTTCCCGCGCGCGATGCGCGCCACCGACCCCAGCAAGGATCCGGCACCCGCAGGAGGAATGCCATGAGCCCGTCCCGTCCCATCGTCCACGTCCGTGCGGCAGCGATCGCCCTCTCGCTGTCCGCCGCGCTCGGGCTCTCCGCCTGCGGCGGCGGCAGCGACCCCATGTCCTCCACCTCCGAGGACGGGGGCGAAGGGGGTGGCTCCGGCGTCGTCGTCGGGTCCGCGGACTTCTCCGAGTCCACCCTGCTCGCCCACATCTACGCGGGGGCGCTCGAGGCCGACGGCATCGACGCCTCCACGAAGACCGGGATCGGGTCGCGTGAGGTCTACCTCAAGGCGCTCGAGGAGGGATCGGTCGACGTCATGCCGGAGTACACCGGCGGACTGGCGCTCCACTACGACGACTCCTTCTCCGAGACCGACCCGGACAAGACCTACGAGGAGCTCGAGAAGCTGCTGCCCGAGGGCCTGGCGATCCTGGAGAAGTCCCGGGCCGAGGACAAGGACTCGATCGTCGTCACCAAGGAGACCGCGGAGTCGGAGGACCTGAAGTCCATCGGCGACCTCGAGGACGTGGCGGGCGAGATGACCCTCGGGGCGCCGTCGGAGTTCAAGGAGCGGGCCCAGGGGATCCCCGGCCTGAAGAAGACCTACGGGGTCACCTTCGGGAACTTCCGTCCGCTCAAGCCGGGGCAGGCGACCAGCGGCGCACTGAAGAACGGGCAGATCGACGCGGCGAACATCTTCAGCACCGACCCGGCGATCGTCGAGAACGACTTCGTCGTGCTCGACGACCCGAAGAAGCTCTACGGCAGCCAGAACATCGTTCCGCTCGTGCGCACCGACGTCGAGGACAAGGTCGCCGACACCCTCGACGAGGTCTCGGCCAAGCTGACGACCGACAAGGTCCAGGACATGCTCAAGCGCACGGACGTGGACAAGGAGGACCCGGACAAGGTGGCCGAGGACTTCCTCAAGGAGGAGGGGCTGGACTGAGATCCCGTGTCCGCTCGAGGACTCGGCGCATCACGAGCCGGGGCATCTTCGAGGCGACGGCATCGGTCGTGCCGATGACCTCGAACCCGAGGGGCTCGAACATCGTCCGGGTCCCGACGAAGGCCATCGTCAGGTCCATCCGTCGCTCCTGCGGATCCACGGGGTAGGCCTCGACGGCCGGTGCAGCGTGCGCGGCGGCGAACTCCACGGCCCCTTCGACGAGGTGACGGGTCACGCCCTTCCGCCGGTACCCGCTGCGCACGACCAGACAGATGATGCTCCAGACCGGGAGGTCGTCGACAGGGCGGATCTTCGTCGAGCGGACCAGGCGAGGGATGTCGCTGCGGGCGCCGATGTTGCACCACCCGACCGGGGTCCCGTCGAGGTAGGTCACGACCCCCGGCGGGACCTCGCGTTCGCTCAGGAGACGGGCGGCGCGTTCGCGACTCCCCTCCCCGAGCTCCTCGATCTGTGGCGCGGTGAGGCGGTGGGACAGGCACCAGCAGTGAGTCGCGCGGCGGTTCGGGTTGATGACGTCGGCGAAGTCCTCGAAGCGCTCGGGCGTGACCGGGTGGGTCTCCCACTGCATGCCTCCAGCATGGCGCAGCGAGCGCGAAGGGGGAAGGCGCCGCCGGCTTGTCCACACCCCCTCCCACCGCGTCGGTGTCGTCCACATGAGCCGGCGAGCTCGCCACGTCGGCGGTCATCCTCCATAGAGTCGATGCATGTCGACGGCGACGGTGATTCCGAGCAACGAGGGCGAGACCCTCGCGGCACTGACCGGCACCGTCGATGCCCTCGAGCTCGCGGATGTCGGTGGTCAGGCGTGGCGGCTCACGGACGGGCAGGTCCTGGACGGGCTCTCGGCCGTCGGGAGGTTGCGGCAGGCCCTCGAGGTGGCTGAGGTGGCCCTGGCCCGCGAGGGGGTGACGCGTGGTCTTCCCGAACACGCTGCGCGCACCCCCGGCGACTGGGTCGCCCTGGCGGAGGGCGCGCGAGCGCCGAAGCCGGATGCGCGGCATGTGGCCCGCGTGGTGCGCGTGGCCCAGGCCGCCCGCCCGCTCACACCGACCGATGAGGACGCCCTCGCGGCGCGGACCGAGGAGCAGACGACGGGCCGGCCGGACGGGGACGAGGTGGCGGGCCGGACGGCGGACGACGAGGGTGCGGGTACCCCCGAGATCATCGGGGCGTTCGCGGCTGGGGGCCTGCCTCTGGGGAAGGCCGACCAGTTGGTGCGCTTCCGGTCCCACCTGGCTCCGGTGGTCGAGGCGGCGGAGCTGGCGGGGCAGGTCGGGATCCTGCTGGAGGGCGCCCGGGACGAGACCTTCCCGGACCCCGCCGGAGGTGGGCTGGTCCGCGTACCCGGACTGACCGACAAGGAGCTGGCCACGGCCATCACCCATGCCGGGCGCCTGCTCAAGCCGGTCGTGGTGCTGGACGACGAGGACCGGCGTGCGCGGGCCGGGCGTGCCCTCCACAAGGGGCCGGGACCCGCAGGACTGTCGACGTACAAGCTCACGCTCGACCCAGAGGGGGCGGCGATCGTCGACGCGGCCGTCGATGCCCTGTCGGAGCCGGTTCCTGGGCCCCGTGGCGAGATGGACGAACGGTCCGCCGCCCGCCGGCGCGCGGATGCCCTGGTCGAGGTGATCGCCCGTGGGGTCGCGTCCCCGGGGGAGGCGCCGAAGACCACCAAGGCGCAGGTCCTCGTGACCATCCCGTGGAGCACCCTCACCGACGGGATCCAGGGTGGCCGAGGCGGTGGCGTGGCGGCCAACGGGGAGGTGCTCTCTCCGGCCACGGTGCGCCGCATGGCCTGCGAGGCCGGCATCATCCCCGTCGTGCTCGGGGGTGAGGGCGAGGTGCTCGAGCTGGGGCGGGCCGTGCGGTGGTTCACGCCCGCGCAGAAGAAGGCGATCTGGTTGCGTGACCGCTCTTGCACCTATCCCGGCTGCACGATGCCCGGGCAGTGGTGCGATGCCCACCATGTCGACTGGTGGTCCCGAGGTGGGAGGACGGACGTCTCCAACGCAGCGTTGCTCTGCGGACGGCACCACACGCGCGTCCACGAACGCGATCTGCGGGCGAGGATCACGGCCACCGCCGTGACCTGGGATCTGTAGCGGCCCCGCCCCGCAGCCCCTCCGCTCGAGGGGCTCGTACCCCTGTCCGGAGGCCGGGAGCGCCTGGGATCCGGTCTCTGCTGACCGCGTGGGCTCGCATCTGCTGCGTCCTGACCGTGGCCGGTCCGTGGCCGTGGTGCTCGCTCCCACCCGAAGACGGCGAAGGGGGCTGCGCACCGCGCAGCCCCCCTCGCCGTCGTCACCCGGTCACTCCCAGTCCGGCTTGGCGTTCTTCTTCGCCAGCTCCGAGAGCAGGTCGGGGTCGGTCGTGCCTGACGTGCTCGGAGTCGACGCCAAGGGCGTGGAGGCCTCGGCGGCGTCCTCCTCGGACGGCTGTCCCGGTACCGCATCCGCCGGCTGCTCCGGTGCGGCACCCGCCGGCTGGTCGGGCTGTGCCTGCTCCGGTGCGGCGGCGGGCTGCGCAGGGGCCGGTGCGTCCGCGGTGTCCGCCGGTGCCGTCTCGGGCTCGGTGGGCGTGTCGA
>CAYSGN010000096.1:0-9950 GCA_964430615.1 uncultured Janibacter sp.
CGACGCGCTCCTGTCCTCCGACCCCTTCGCCCTCCTGACGGGGATGCTGCTGGACCAGCAGTTCCCGATGGAGCGGGCCTTCGCCGGCCCCGCGAAGATCAAGGAGCGCTTCGGCGGTCTCGATCCGGCCGCCATCGCCGCGGCCGACCCCGAGGAGTTCGCCGAGCTGTGCGCGACCCCGCCGGCGGTGCACCGCTACGGCCGGTCGATGGCCGGCCGCATCCAGGCCCTCGCGACCGTCGTGCGCGACGAGTACGACGGCGACGCCACCCGTATCTGGACGACCGCCGCCGACACCACGGACCTCATCAGGCGTCTCAAGGCGCTCCCGGGCTTCGGGGACCAGAAGGCCCGGATCTTCGCCGCCCTGCTCGGCAAGCAGCTCGGCGTGCGTCCCGACGGCTGGCGCGAGGCGATCGGCCCCTACGCCGACGAAGGCTCCCGCCGCTCGGTCGCCGACGTCGTCGACGAGACCTCCCTGCTCGAGGTCCGTGAGTACAAGAAGGCCGCGAAGGCCCAGGCCAAGGCCGCCAAGGCCCAGGCCGCGAAGCGCGGCTGACCTCCCCTTCGCTCCGCCGACCACCGCTCGATGTCCGCGAAGGCCGACCCGCGCGGGGCCTCCCTCGCGGACTATGCCCGGGGCTCGGCGAACCCGGGCAGGTAGCGGGTCACCGAGTCGCGGGCGGTGACCGTCGCGCCGAGTTGGCAGAGGACCCCGGTCGAGCCGAGGATGACCCGGTGGACCAGGGCGTAGTCCTTCGGCATGTTCATCCGCAGCCCGGTCGCGAACTCCGGGGCGCGCACGTCGGTGAACCCCGCGGTCGCCGCGCGCATCCACTCCCGGCTGAAGTGGTGGGAGGGCGCGCTCAGCGGCTCGGCGAAGGGGGCGAGGTAGTCCAGCACCGCGTCCGCCTCGACGTCGATCCCGGGACGGACGAAACCGGCCGAGCGCAGCCCCTCCAGCGCCGCCTCGCCATCTCCCTCGAGCACGGCCCGGGCGACTCGGCCGACGACGACGGGGATGCCGTCGGGCAGGTGGGCCACGGCGCCGTAGTCGACGACGCCCAGGCGCCCGTCGGGGGTGAGCCGGAAGTTCCCCGGGTGCGGGTCGGCGTGCATCAGCCCCACCCGCTCCGGTCCGGAGAGGACGAAGTCGAGGTAGAGCTGCCCGACGCGGTCGCGCACGTCCTGGTCGGCGTCGCGGATGACTTGGCTGAGCGGTGCCCCGTCGAGCCACTCGCCGACGAGCACGTGCCGGGTCTGGAGGACGACGTCGGGCACCGCGACGAGCGGGTCGTCCCGGAAGGCCTGCGCGAAACGGCGCTGGTTGGCCGCCTCGAGCGCGTAGTCCAGCTCCTCGTCGGCCGCCGCGAGCAGCTCCTCGGTGACCGGCTTGATGTCCATCGCTGGCATCCACGTCGTCGCCACCCGCGCCAGTCGGGCGATCTGGCGCAGGTCGCTGCGCAGGGCCTTGTCGGCGCCGGGGTACTGCACCTTGACGGCGACCTTGCGACCGTCGGCGGTGTGCCCGCGGTGGACCTGCCCGATCGACGCGGCGGCGACCGGGTCGTCCTCCAGCTGGGGCAGCTCCCGTCGCCAGTCGGCCCCGAGGTCACGGGCGAGGACCTCGTGCACCTCCTCGGTGGACATCGGCGGTGCCGCCTCCTGGAGGCGTACGAGCATCTCCCGGTACGGCTCGACCATGTCCTCGGGCAGGCCGGCCTCGAGCACGGAGAGCGCCTGGCCGACCTTCATCGCCCCGCCCTTGAGCGTGCCGAGCACCTCGAAGAGCTGCTCGGCGGTGCGCCGCTGGATGTCCGCGTCGATGTCCTCGGCGGAGGCTCCGCCGAGGCGTCGGCCCACGCCTCGGGCGCTGCGCCCGGCGTGGCCGAGCGGCAGCGACGCGAGCCGCGCGGCTCTCCTGGCTGCTCCTCCGGGGATCTGTGTCACCCCGCCATTGTGTCTGGCCACTCTGGATCGGTGCTGGACGCCTCGTGGTCGGGGTTCGCCACCCCCTCCCGGACGAAGGGGGCGCACGCCGGGCACTCGGGGTGGTGGCGCCAGTGCCGGCGCTCGAGCGTCGGGCCGGGGAGGGCGACCTCGATCGACCAGTCCGGCTCCCGCAGACGCCCGGCGAGGTGGTCGGCGACGGTGCTCGTCACGAGTCCGGCGGCGAGCAGACGCAGCGCCGGCTCACCGTCGACCGGCTCGGGGGAGGAGACCGCCCTGCCGGTCAGCTGGGCCCGCAGCCACGGCCAGCCGGGGTCGAGCCCCGCGCGGGTCAGCTCGAGGCAGCGCAGGCAGGGGCGACCCTCGGGGGTGAGGAGCGGGCCGATGCTCGCCTGCGCGGGCTGACTCCACACCGGCAGCACAGGAGTGTCCGCGGCGAGCCACGCCGAGGCCGCCGACGGGTCGAGCGGACCGGCGCCGACGACGACGGCGAGGTCGGCACTCGTCTCGCGCTCCCCACCCGGGCGTACCCGGACCGCGGCGGTGTCCTCGCCCTGACGCAGCACGTCGGTCAGGAGCGCGGGCAGGGCGCCGCTGCCGACGACCGCGACGAGGGCACCCGCGTCCGGGGCGGGGGTGAGCAGCCCGGCTGCGAGGAGCCGGTCCAGCACCTGCTCGGCTCGTGCCGGGTCCACACCCTCGAGCGCGGCGCCCGCCAGCGCGTCCCGGAGGACGCAGCGGGTCTCGAGCGCGGCGAGCCAGCGCACCTCGGCGTCGGTCAGCCCCTCGAAGCGCACCGAGTGCGGGCCCACCCCGAGCTGGATGCTGCCCTCGGGCCGGCGCAGCGGACGCAGTCGGGCACGGCGCGGGGGTGGCTCGAAGGGCATGGTCACTCACTCGGTCGACGGCTGGTGGGCTCTACTCTGGCCCACCGACGACCGGAGCCGGTCGGGTTCTCCACAGGTACCGCAGCGGCGGGCGCCGGTCGCGTGGGCCCGCGGCCACCCCGGGACGCGCGAGACCGCGCCGGCCTACCCCGTCACCGCCGCACGGGCGAGGTCCACGAGCTCGACGATCGAGGTCTCGGTGCCCTCGGGCAGGGCGTCGACCGGCCACCAGGCGACGTCGAGGGACTCCTGCGAGACCACGGGGTCGGCAGCGGTCTCGGCGACCGCCACCCAGCGCAGGTCCAGGTGCTCGGTGCACCGGCTGAAGCCCGACCCGAGCGCGTGCCGGTCCAGCTGCACCGGGCCGGGCAGCAGCCGCAGCGCGCCCTCCGGCAGCCCGGACTCCTCGGTCGCCTCCCGAAGGGCGCCCGCCGCCACCGAGTCGTCCTCGGCCTCGAGGTGACCCCCGAACTGCAGCCAGCGCCCCACCTTGCGGTGCAGCGTGAGCAGCACCCGCTCCCCGGCCGCGTCGACGACGAGGCAGGAGGCGGTGAAGTGGGCGGGAGGTCCGCCCTTCGCCGTGGTGTCCCGGTGCTCCGCGAGATGGGTGAGGTAGTCGTGCCGCAGGCGCTCCTGCTCCGCCGACGGTCCCCGCCACTCCTCGAGCAGAGCGCGCAGGTCGGCCGCGAGCGCGTCGTGGCCGCTCGTCCGGCTCCTCACCGACCGCCGCCGGAGGAGGGGTCCTCGCCCCGACCGGAGCCCGGGCCGCCCTCGTCCGCCTCGCGCAGGATCGACTCGAGCGCGGCGTCGAGGTCGGTGTCGCCACCCCCTTCGCCCGAGGCGGTGCGCTCGACGAAGCCGAGCACGTCGTCCAGGTCGGCCCCGCTCGGCGCGACGTCCGGGTGGGCCCACACGCCGTCGCGACCGCTCACCCCGACCCGCTCCTCGAGCGCGGCGAAGAGGTTGGCGGCATCGCGCAGCCGGCGCGGTCGCAGCTCGAGCCCGACGAGCCCGGCGAAGGTGCGCTCGGCCGGCCCACCGGTGGCCCGGCGCCGTCGGATCGTCTCGGTCATCGCCGAGGTGTGCGGCAGGTGCTGCTGCGTCGCGCGGGAGGCGACGTGCTCGACCCACCCCTCGATGAGCGCCAGCCAGGTCTCCAGCTGGGTCAGGGCCTGGCGCTGTGCGGGCGTCGGCGTGGGCTGGAGGAAGCCGCCGGTGAGCGCCTCCTGCAGCGCCTGCGGGTCGGAGGGGTCGATGTCGCGCACGGCCTCGTCGATGGCGTCGGTGTCGATCGCGATGCCCCGGGCGTAGGACTGGATCGCCGCGAGGATCTGCGGCCCGAGCCACGGCACGGCGGTGAAGAGACGCATCCGCGCCGCCTCCCGCGTCGCCAGGTGGAGCCACACCTCGTCGAGCTCGACGTCCAGACCCTCGGCGAAGGCCGAGACATTGCCCGGCAGGAGCGCCACGCGCCCGTCGAGGAGCGGGACGCCCACCTCGGTCGCGGTCAGCGCGTCCTCGGCGAGCGCACCGACCGCCTCGGCCGTCTGGCTCGTCATGAGGTGGGAGGCCATGGCGTCGACGAAGGGGGCCATCGCCGAGGTCAGCTGCGCCACGTCCATGCCGGGCGGCAGCCCGAGCATCTGGAGGTCGGGCGCATCCGGTCCCTGGAGGCGGGAGGAGAAGGAGTCGCGGATGGCCTCGGAGAGGCCCTCGGCCATCGGGTCGACGAGACGGGCCCACACCGGCATCGTCTCCTCGACCCACTCGGCACGGCTCAGCGCTGCGCCGGTGAGGCCGGGGGCCTCGAGCTCGGTCACCTGGTCCAGCCACATGGAGGCGACCTGAGCGGCCTGCTCGGCGAGGCCGGCGGCCCGCTCGTCGCCGGCCTCCTCGGTGAGCGCCTCGCGGGCGGTGGACGTCGCCGCGGCGACGTCCACCCCCTTCGTCGTGGCTCCGGGGGTGAACATGGACTTGATCTGGGAGGTCATGGCCGCCACCTGCGCCGGGTCGGCGTCGGCGATGCCCATGGCCTTGAGCTGCTCGACGACCTGCGGCGGCAGGTCCCGACCGCCGTTGAGGTCACGGAAGATCCGGGCCAGCTCCTCCGGCAGGCCGTCGTCGCCGGAGGCACCCGGGGTGCTGGGGTCGTTGCTCACGGTGGCTCTCTCGTCTCTCCTGCGAAGATGTTGTCCCTAGAGACAACCACGATCAGCCTCGGATGGTTCCCGCCGGGGCAGGAGGACACGTGACCGAACCGAAGTCCCAGCGGCCCCGTGGCGAGCGGATCGCCACACGGATCCTCCTCGTCGCAGTCATCGTCTTCATCGTCGCGCTCGTCGGGACGTTCATCAAGATGCCGTACGCCATCGAGCGTCCGGGCCCGGTGACCAACACCATCGACGGGGCGGACGACGAGGGCGGTCTGATCACCGTGGACGGGGCCAGGACCTACCCGACGAAGGGGGAGCTGTACTTCACCACCGTGCGTGTCCTCGGTGGGCCCGAGCGGCACGTGACGGTCTGGGAGTACCTCTTCGCGAAGATCGACCCCTCCGCCCGCGTGGTGCCGGAGGAGCAGGTCTTCGGGGACCGGACGCCCAAGGAGGTCGAGGAGGCCAACGAGGCGATGATGGTCGGCTCCCAGCACACGGCGGTGGCCGTCGGGATGCGCAGTACCGGGCTCGAGGTCCCGGCGCAGACCTCCGTCGGCCAGGTGGCGAAGGGCAAGCCCGCCGCCGGGAAGCTGAAGGTCGAGGACGTCATCGTCTCCGTCGACGGGAAGAAGATCTCCGGCGTCGCCGAGGTCGCCGACGCCATCGCGGACCGTGACCCGGGGGAGCGGGTCGAGATCGGGTACCTGCGCGACGGCGAGCGCGGCAGCGTGACGCTGACGACGACCGACCTCGGGCAGGGGAAGGCCGGTATCGGGGTGGTCCTCCAGCCGACCTACGACTACCCCTTCGAGGTGAAGATCGACGCCGGCGACGTGGGGGGCCCGAGCGCCGGGATGATGTTCGCGCTCGCGGTCCGTGACGAGCTCACCCCCGGCGCGATGACCGGCGGGAAGTCGATCGCGGGCACCGGCACGATCAGCGACGACGAGAAGGTCGGCGCGATCGGCGGCATCGCGCAGAAGATGATCGGGGCCGAGGAGGGCGGGGCGAAGTGGTTCCTCGCCCCGGAGGCCAACTGCGACGAGGTCGTCGGCAACGTCCCCGACGGCCTGACGGTGGTGCCGGTGAGCACCTTCGACGAGGCGGTGAGCGCGGTGGAGGCGATCTCCCACGACCCGGTGACGGCCACGCTGCCGAGCTGCTCGACCTCGAGCGGCTGAGGCTCAGTCCTCGAGCGTCGTGCGCAGCGCGTGCACGAGGCCCGGCGCGATGTCCTCGCCGGTGGCCACCCGGTCGTCGCGGTCGTGCGCGCGCTGGCGCAGGAGGCAGACCGACCGCCCGTCACGGTGCACCGCGACGAGCAGTCGCACGTCCTGACGAAGGGGGTGCTCCGCCAGGGCGTCGACGGCCGCCTCGGGGTCCTCGGGCAGGTCGTGCTCGGCCTCGGGAGGGATGACGATCCGCTCGACCGACAGGGCGGCCCCGTCCACGGTCTCCGGCCAGGCCATCCGACCGAGCAGCGACTCCAGGGATGAGGTCCGCGGCAGGTCCTCCTGCTCGATCGCCGTGAGCGCACCGGGGGCGTCGTCGGCGGGCCCCATCCCGGCGGCCAGCTGGGGCTCGGCGGTGCGCAGGGCGGCGGTGTCGACGAGCGCGAAGACCCGCGGGTTCTGGTCCCAGCCGCTCGCGGCGACGTATCGCTCGGTCTCGAGGGCGGCGACGGTCAGCGGCTCGGTCGTGGGGGCGCTGTCTGCGGTGGAGTCGGACACGGGCACCATGCTGCCCCACAGTCAGCCCGGCCGGATACGGTGTCCCCACCATGACGAGCGCGAGCTGGCCACAGGACGACGGGGGCGACCCGCCCCGCGGAGGCGACGCGCCCGCGCGCCGGTCGCCCCGCCTCGCGAAGTGGGCGGCCGGGGTCGCGCTCGTCCTCGTCCTCGTGAGCCTCGCGGCGAGCTTCTGGACCGAGTCGCTGTGGTTCTCCGCCCTCGGCTACTCGGAGATGTGGTGGTCGCGGCTACGGACCCAGGTCCTGCTCTTCGTGCTCGGCGGTCTGCTCACCGCGCTGCCGATCGGGCTGAGCCTGTGGCTGGCCTTCCGCACCCGGCCGCTGTCGACGCCGATGAGCCCGGGGGAGCAGGCGCTCGCCCAGTACCGGCGGGCGATCGAGCCCTTCCGCAAGGTGACCGCCTGGGCGCTGCCGATCGCGCTCGGGATCCTCGGCGGGCTGGCCGCTGCGGGGCAGTGGCAGACCTGGCTGCTGTGGCGCCACGGGTCCTCGACGGGGATGAAGGACCCGGAGTTCGGCCGGGACGTCAGCTACTACCTCTTCGCCATGCCGTGGTGGAACTTCCTCGTCGGCTTCCTCACGGTGGCTCTCGTGGCCGCTCTCCTGGCCGCGATCTTCGCCCACTACGTCTACGGCGGGATCGTCCCGCCGTCCCGGGGCCGCTCCACCCGCGCCGCCTTCCTGCACCTGGCGGTCATCGCGACGATCCTGCTGCTGCTGCGCGCGTGGAGCTACATCCTCGACTCGCACGCCCTGACCACCCGCGAGGGCGAGGTCCTCACGGGCGTCGGCTACACCGGAGCGCACGCGATCGTGCCGGCGAAGTACATCCTCGCCGTGGCGGCGCTGCTGTGCGCCGTGCTGCTGCTCGTGTCGGTGCGCTCCCGCTCCTGGCGGCTGCCGATCATCGCCGTGGGCACCCTCGTCGTGCTCTCCGTCGTCGTCGGCTCGATCTACCCCGCCCTCGTGGAGACCTACAAAGTCTCCCCGTCGCGCAACTCGCTCGAGGAGCCCTACCTCCAGCGCAACATCGACGCGACCCGCGCCGCCTACGGCGTGACCGGGGTGGAGACCTCCCGCTACGACGCGGTCTCGGACGTCTCGTCCGGGCAGCTGCGTGAGGACGCCGCCTCGATCCCGGGCATCCGTCTGCTCGACCCCTCGATCGTCTCGCCGACCTTCCAGGAGCTGCAGGCCCAGCAGCCGTACTACACCTTCCCGGACACCCTCGACGTCGACCGGTACAAGATCGACGGCGAGACGACCGATGTCGTCGTCGGCGCCCGCGAGCTCGATCTGTCGAAGGTGCCCGAGGACCGGCGCGACTGGGTCAACGACCACACCGTCTACACCCACGGGTACGGGCTCGTCATGGCCCGGGGCACCCAGATCCGGGCGGGCAACCCGCAGTGGATCACCTCCAAGGACCTCGGCAAGTACGAGCCGCGGATCTACTTCGGGGAGGAGATGGACCACTTCTCGATCGTCGGCGGCGAGGGCAAGCCCCGTGAGGTCGACACCCCCAGCGGGGGCGAGGAGTCGCGGTACAAGTACCAGGGCAAGGGCGGCGTGGCCATCGGGTCCCCCCTTCGCCAGGCCGCGTACGCGGTGACCCACCGTGACGTGAAGTTCCTCCTCTCCGACGCCGTCGGGTCCAAGACCCGGCTCCTGGAGCACCGCACCCCGACCGAGCGGGTCAAGCGGGTCGCGCCGTGGCTCGACCTCGACGAGGACGTCTACCCGACGATCGTCGACGGGCGGATCAAGTGGGTGGTCGACGGCTACACGACCTCGGACAAGTACCCGTACAGCACGGCCTTCTCGATGTCCGGCGTCCAGTCCGGCGAGGTCTCCTCGATGCAGACCCAGCAGGCCAGCTCGCTCGTCGGTGACCGGATCAACTACATGCGCAACTCGGTCAAGGCGACCGTCGACGCCTACGACGGGACCGTGACCCTCTACAAGTGGGACGAGTCCGACCCGATCATCCAGGCCTGGGACAAGGCCTTCCCGGGGCTGCTCAAGCCCAAGGACGCCATCGAGGGCGACCTCATGGAGCACCTGCGCTACCCGGACGACTACTTCCGGATGCAGCGGGCGGTGCTCGCGGACTACCACGTCACCTCGGCGAGTGACTTCCGCGCCGGGCAGGACCGGTGGCGGGTGCCGGACGACCCCTCGCGCGGTGACGACGGCGTGGCCCAGCCGCCGTACTACCTGAGCCTGGCGATGCCGAACCAGAAGCGGCCCTCCTGGTCGCTCACCTCCACCTACATCCCCCGGGGCAGCCGCAACGTCATGGCCGGCTACCTCGCGGTGGACTCCGACGCCGGCTCCGTGGACGGCAAGCCGGACTCCGGCTACGGGCAGCTGCGCCTGCTCGAGGTGCCTCGCGACACGACCGTGCCCGGCGTCGGGCAGGTGCAGAACGACATCGTCTCCTCCAACGCCACCTCGGGCAACGGCAGCCAGACCCTCCAGGACTACCTGAACAACGCCAACCGCGGCGGCTCCCAGGTGCACTTCGGCAACCAGATGGCGCTGCCGGTCGGGGAGGGCTTCCTCCACGTGGAGCCGATCTACCTCTCCTCCTCGTCGGGGACCTCCTACCCGCAGCTGCGGATCGTCATCGTCACCTTCGGTGGCAAGGTCGCCTGGGCCCAGGACCTGGAGAGCGCGCTCGACCAGCTCTTCGGTGGGGATTCCGGCGTCACCGGTGAGGGGGAGCCGGAGTCCTCCGACAGCGGCGACCCGAAGGGGGATGACGGCACCTCGGAGGAGCCGGAGCCGCAGGGTGGCCTCAGCCCGCGGCAGCAGGACCTGCGCACCGAGCTCGAGGGCATGCAGGAGGCCTACGAGGAGGGCCAGGACGCGCTGAAGAAGGGCGACCTCGCCGGGTACGAGAAGGCCCAGAAGGAGATGCACAAGCACCTCGAGGAGGCGATCCGGCTCCAGCCGGGCGGCGGGTCCACCGACGTGACCGGCGAAGGGAAGGACTCCCCGTCGGCCTCGCCGTCCCCCTCGAAGAAGGGCGACTGAGCGGGTCCGGAGCCTCTCGCCCGGAGGCGATTTGGTGTGCCCTGCTCGTTCACGTAGAGTGAAGACCGCAACGACGCGGGGTGGAGCAGTTCGGTAGCTCGCCGGGCTCATAACCCGGAGGTCGCAGGTTCAAATCCTGCCCCCGCTACCACCACGAAGGGCCCT
>CAYSGN010000097.1:0-9890 GCA_964430615.1 uncultured Janibacter sp.
CTACGAGAAGCTCCCGGGCCGCGGTTGATGGCCCGGGTCTCACCGCACCCGGTAGCGCTCGGCCTCGCGCTCCCGGAGGGCCAGGCCGTGACCGGCTCGGGAGAGATCCGGGACCAGCGTGCCGCCGTCGGGCTCGAGGGTTCCGTCGAAGAGCATCCGCTCGATCCGCTCGTGGTCGCGGAAGTGCTCCAGGTGGCGCATGTTCGGCGTCGCGGCCATCACGTGTGCGGACAGGTTCGGCGCGCAGTGGCCGGAGACCTCGATCCCGTGCGCTCCGGCGAGTGCCGCCGCCCGCAGCCACTCGCCGTACCCACCGCAACGGGTCACGTCGACCTGGAGGCAGTCCACGGCACCGGCGTCCAGCAACCCGACGAAGTGCGGCAGGTGGTAGCCGTACTCGCCGGCGGTCACGTCGGGGGCCACCCGGTCCCGGACCTGCCGCAGCCTCGCCGGGTGGTCGCTGGAGACCGGCTCCTCGAACCAGGTGACCTGGGGACGGGCGTGACCGCGCCGGCAGGCACGACATAGGCGCTCTGGTGCGGGTGGAGGCAGAAGACCGTCCGCCCGCGCAGCGGGCCCGGCCCCTGCTCGACGACCCCGACGCTGAGGTACCCGTAGGCGACCGGCCAGGGGAAGTCGCCGCGCTGGAAGGGGGCCCGCATGCTCGAGCGCAGCTCCTCGGGGACCTCGCCGCGCAGGACGAGGGACTCCGTGCCACGGCTGACCCCGCTGCACAGCGTGCGCACGAGCACCTCGACGGGGCCCGGGGCGGGCAGCGGCTCGTCACGGATCTCTCCGCGACCGGGTCCGGTGACCCAGAAGGTGCGGGCTCGTGCGGTCATCGAGGCCTCCAGCGGTTCCTCCCATCGTAGGTGGGGCTCCTCGCCGGCCCTCCCGACCCACCGGTGGCCCGGTCTGCCGCCGTCGCCTCAGAAGCCGTCCTCGAGCTCCTCCCGCGTCGGCACGTAGTAGAGGCTCCCGGTGACCGCGGTGGAGTAGTCGAGGATCCGGTCGTGGTTGCCGGGCGGGTCGCCGATGAACATGTTGCGCAGCATCGTCTCGGTGACGTCGGGGTCGGAGGCGTACCCGATGAAGTACGTGCCGAACTCGCCGGCCTCGATGCTCCCGAAGGGCATGTTGTCGCGCAGGATCTCCCGGTCCTCGCCCTCCGCGTCCTGGATGTCGTTGAGGGCGATGTGGGAGTTGCTCGGCTTCTCCTCCTCCGGCAGCTCGACGTCGGTGAACTTGTCGCGACCGATGACCTTCGTCTGCTCCTCCGCCGAGAGGCCCTCCCACGCGTCGAGGTCGTGGAGGTACTTCTGCACGAGGACGTAGCTGCCGCCGCGGTGGTCGGGGTCCTCGTCGCCGATGAGCACGGCGGTCACGGCGTCCTCCCCCTCGGGGTTCTCGGTGCCGTCGACGAAGCCGAGCAGGTCGCGCACGTTGAACATCCGGAAGCCGTGGACCTCGTCGACCACCTGCGCGACGCCATCGAGACGCGCGGTCCAGCGGTGGGCGAGGGCGAAGCACAGGTCCATCCGGTCCGCGCGCAGGTGCAGCAGCAGGTCCCCGGGCGTCGAGACCGCCGTGTGCGTCGCGCCCCGGATCTCCTCGAAGGTGTGCAGGTGCCTCGGCCGAGGCCGGTCGCTGATGCGGTCCCAGAGCTCGGCGCCGATGCCGACGACGAGGCTGAGGGCGCCCTCGGGGAACCCGAAGGCCACCGACCGGGTGAGCATCCCGGTGTCGGCGAGCAGGTCGCGCACGGCGTCCTCGCCCCCTTCGTCCACGGTGAGGACGAGGAACATCCCCGCCTGCGCCGGCGGGGCGACGAGGTGCTGGGTCGTGGGGGCCTGACCGGCTGCTTCTGCCACGGAGGAGTCCTTTGCGGAGGGGGCGGGGCCGGATCCACGGTAGCCCGGTCGGAGACGGTGACCGGGGTGAGCACGTGCGAAGGGGAGCGAGGGCGCCGCGGCCGACGGTGGCGGCGGAGCTCCGCTCAGCCCGACGAGGAGTGGGGGAGCCTCGCGGCCAGGTCGGGGGCCATCCGGCGCAGCAGTCGCGCGAGCTGCTCGCGCTCGTCGCCGGTGAGCCCGGACATCGCCTCCGCCTCGGCCTCGTGGACCTTCGGGCGCAGGCGACGGACCTTGCGCCGGCCCCGGCTCGAGAGGTGCACGAGGACCCGCCTGCGGTCGTTCGCGTCGGCGTCGCGGTAGACCAACCCGCGCTCCACGAGCTGGTCGACGAGGCGGGTCAACGAGGCACCGCTCACCGTGGTGACCGTACCGAGGGCGGACATCGTGCACGGGCCGCCGTGGGCGAGGTACTCGAGGGCGCGCCACTGCTCGACCGACACCTCGTCGGCGGCCAGCACCGCGCCGATCCGCGCATCCGTGCTCTCGCAGATGAGCGAGAGCAGCCAGGCGTCCGCGCCCGTCACCGTCGCTCCTCGGGCGGCCTGCGCCGTCCCCCTGCCCGATGAGCCCACGCTCTCGCCTCTTCCCCTGTCGCGCCCTACGGCATACATTAGATGGAGCATTTCCAAGTGGAAATACTACCCGATGACGTGTGAGGGACCTCGTGGACATGCCGACGGACCCCGGGCGACCGCACCCGGCCCGCGACGCGATCCGCATCGGCTTGGCCATCCCCCTCCAGGGCCCCGGAGGCATCTTCGCGCCCTCGTGCGAAGCGGTCTCCGAGCTGCTGCGCCGTCGGGTCAACAGCGGCGCGGGTGTGCTCGGGCGGCCCATCGAGTTCGAGGTCATCGACGCGGGGCGGCCGGTCGCCGAGGTGGCCGACGACGTGCGCGGCCTCATCGACCATGGCCGGATCGACGCCCTCACGGGGTGGCACATCTCCTCGGTCCGCCACGGGCTGGCCCCGGTGACCGCGGGCCGGATCCCCTACGCCTACACCTCGCTGTACGAAGGGGGCGAGAGGCGCCCCGGCGTCTTCTGCGCGGGGGAGACCCCGGACCGCCAGATCGCGCCGGCGCTGCGGTGGATGCGTGAGGAGCTGGGCCTGACCCGCTGGCACATCGTCGGCTCGGACTACGTGTGGCCCCGTTGCTCGGCCGGCGTGGCCGCCTCCTACCTGCGTGGTCTCGGGCTGGACCTGGTGAGCACGACCTTCATCCGCTTCGACTCCGACCGCTTCGAGGCCGTCCTCGACGGGATCGAGGGCTCGCGACCGGCCGACGGGGTCCTCATGTTCCTCGTGGGGCAGGACGCGGTGCACTTCAACCGGCAGTTCGCCCAGCGCGGCCTGGACCGGCGGCTCGTGCGGCTCAGCCCGCTCATGGAGGAGAACATGCTCCTGGCCTCGGGGGCGGATGCGGTGCGCGACCTGTACGTCGCGGCCGGGTACTTCAGGTCCCTGCCGACCGCGAGCTCCCTGGACCTCGTGGGTGACTACGGCGCCGAGTTCGGGCCGCAGGCGCCTCCGCTGAACAACCAGGGGGAGTCCTGCTACGAGGGGATCCGCCTGCTCACGACCCTCTTCGAGGCGGCCGGCAGCACCTCGCTGCGGGAGGTGCTGCGGGTCTCCGAGGGGCTGACCTACGACGGCCCCCGCGGGACCGTGCGGCTGAGCGACGGGCACCTCATCCAGTCGGTCTACCTCGCCCGGGCCGACACCGTGGACTTCGACGTCCTCACCTCCCTCTGACGAAGGGCCTCATGGTCTCGGGCTCCGCTCACCATTGACAGATATTTTCATCTGGGTATATTTCAGATCACTCTTGATGGGGAGGCCCAGATGCAGATCTACACGTATGCGTGCGCTGACTGCGGCAGCTTCGACCTGATGCGGCCCATGGCCGACCGCGACGATCCCGCACCGTGCCCGCGATGCCGACGAGGAGGGCGCCGGGTCTTCACCGCGCCCCACCTGGGGCGCCTCGACCCGGCGCTGGACCGGGCGGTGACCGGGGCGGGCCTGAGCGCCGAGACCCCCGGCGTCACGCGGCACATCCCGGCCGCGGCCGGGCCCCCTTCGCCACCACCGCGCCGGCCCGGCCTCCCGCCTCTGCCCAGGCAGTGACCCGTGTCCGCCGTCGGCCTGATCTACGTGGGCCTGGTCCTCGTCGTCAACGGCCTCATGCTGCTCGGGTGGATGTCCGCGCGGGAGGCGGCGCCGCTCAACCTCTTCGTCGGCGTGCTCCAGGTGGTCATCCCCACCTACCTCGTCGCGACCGCCGGCGACATCGATGCCGTCTTCGCCGCCTCGGGGATCTACCTCTTCGGCTTCACCTACCTGTGGGTCGGCGTCGCCGGGCTGACCGGGCACAGCCTGCGCGGCTTCGGCTGGTACTCCCTGCTCGTGACGCTGTGCACGATCGTCTACGCGGCGGAGAGCTTCGCGAGGGTGGGTGACGCCGGCTTCGGCGCGATCTGGCTCCTCTGGGGTGTCCTGTGGTTCCTCTTCTTCGTGGTCCTCGGGCTGGAGCGCGAGGCGCTCTCCGCACCGACCGGCTTCTTCACCGTCGTCACCGGCGTGGTCACGGCCGTCGCGGCCTTCCTCTCCCTCATGGGCGGTTGGACCGGTGACTGGCTCTCCGCCGGCGTCGTCGCCGTCGTCGGCGTGGTGGCCCTGGTCGTCTCCGCGCCCGCGGCCGCACGACTGAGCCGGCCGCAGGAGGTGGTCGGTTGAACGGTCAAGGGCTCTCGCAGCACCAGGACGTGACGACTCGGACGAACGACATGGAGATGAAGCAATGCCTGACGTGATTTTCAGCGTGGACCACGACAAGTCGATGCGGGACCAGGCCGTGCCCGGTCACAACCGCTGGCACCCCGACATCCCCCCGGCGGCGACGGTCAAGCCCGGCCAGACCTTCCGGGTGGAGTGCAAGGAGTGGACCGACGGACAGATCCTCAACAACGACTCCGCCAACGACGTGCGGGACGTCGATCTCGACCACAACCACATGCTCTCCGGGCCCTTCGCGATCGAGGGGGCCGAGCCGGGTGACCTGCTCGTCGTCGACATCGTCGACGTCGGTCAGGTGCCCCAGGCCCAGGGCGAGAACTGCGGCGAGGGCTGGGGCTACTCGGGCATCTTCGCCAAGGTCAACGGTGGTGGCTTCCTCACCGACTACTACCCCGACGCGTACAAGGCGATCTGGGACTTCCGGGGCCAGACGTGCACCTCACGGCACATCCCGGGTGTGCAGTACACCGGTATCCAGCACCCGGGCCTCGCGGGCACGGCGCCCTCGCCCGAGCTGCTCGCGCAGTGGAACAGGCGGGAGCAGGCGCTCATCGACACCAACCCCGACCGGGTGCCGCCGCTGGCGATCCCCCCGACGGTGCCCGGCACCCTGGCCGGCACCGGTGACGACGAGCTGACCCAGAAGGTGGCCCGGGAGGGGGCGCGCACGGTGCCGCCGCGTGAGCACGGCGGGAACATGGACATCATGAACTTCACCCGCGGTGCGCGCGTCTTCTACCCCGTGTACGTCGACGGGGCGAACTTCTCGATCGGCGACCTGCACTTCAGCCAGGGCGACGGGGAGATCAACTTCTGCGGCGCGATCGAGATGGGCGGGTTCGTCGACCTGCACGTCGAGGTCATCAAGGGCGGCATGGAGACCTACGGGGTCACCCACAACCCGATCTTCCTGCCGAGCCGGGTCGAGCCGGTCTACTCGGAGTGGTTGACCTTCACCGGAATCTCGGTGGATCACCGCGATGACACCAACCTCTACATGGACGCGACCGAGGCCTACCGCAATGCCTGCCTCAACGCGATCGCGTACCTGGAGAAGTGGGGCTACACCGGTGAGCAGGGCTACCTGATCCTCGGTACCTCGCCGATCCAGGGACGGCTCAGCAGCGTGGTCGACATCCCGAACGCCTGCTGCACCGTCTTCCTGCCGACGGAGATCTTCGACTTCGACATCCGGCCCGGCGGGGAGGGGCCGGTGAAGAAGGACCGCGGGCAGGTGGCCGTCACCTCCTGACCGTCTCCGACGACCCGGTGGTCGTGCCGCACCCCGGCCGGGGAGCGGCACGACCACCGGCGCGTCCGCCCCCTTCGCTCGGCGGGTCCTCCTCCAAGGCTCGTGTGACACCCTGCCCAGGTGACCTCGACCCCCGGGCAGGACGCGACCACCGATCGACGCGGTGGCGCGTGAGCGCGGGCCGGTGGAGAGGACCGTGATCCACCCGGTGGGGGAGCTGCGCGCCTTCGTCGCGGCCGCGCTCGTCGCGCCCGTGCCCCGTGACCACCGCGAGCCGGCGCCGCTGGTCCGGCGGCGTCGGGTCGTCGCCGCGGTGACCCTCCTCGTCGGGTCGCTCGTCCTCGCCCTCACCCTGCGGATCCGGCCCGGGGACGACCTCTTCTACGTCGGCGGGCTGGCGCTGGCGACCGTGTGGATCGTCGGTGGCCTCGCCGCGGGCCGGCTGCACGTGGGGTGGGCGCGCACCCGGGACGCGGGCCTGGCCCGACCGGTGGTCCAGCCGGTGGCCCTCGCCCTGCTCGCCGTGGCCGTCTTCCTCCTCGGCGCGGTGCTCGTCGGTCTCGTGCCGTGGCTCGCCGCACCGGTCGAGGACGTCCTCGACCACGCCCGCTACGGGTCCCTGCCGCTCATCTGGCTCGTCGCCGTCGTCACCGGCGTCGGTGAGGAGCTCTACTTCCGAGGCGCCCTCTTCGCCGCTGTCGGCCGGAGGCACCCGATCGCGATCACCACCGCCGTCTACGTCGTGGCCACCGCCGCGACCGGCAACCTCATGCTCGCCCTCGCCGCCCTGCTGCTCGGGCTGCTCACCGGGGCCCAGCGGCGGGTCACCGGCGGGGTCCTCGCCCCGATCATCACGCACGTCATCTGGTCCAGCGCGATGCTCCTGCTCCTCCCACCCGCCCTCGACCTCCTGAGGTGATCCCCGTGAACGTCCCCGCCCCCGTACCCTCCACGAGCCGGGGCACGGCGCTCGTCACCGGCGCCACCGGCTACATCGGCGGCCTGCTCGTGCCACGCCTCCTCGACGACGGGTGGCAGGTGCGCGTCCTCACCCGCTCGGCCGAGCGGCTGCGCTCCCTCGAGTGGGCGGAGCGGGTCGAGGCCGTCGAAGGGGACGCCACATCGCCCGCCGACCTGGGCCGGGCCCTGGCGGGTGCCGACGTCGCCTACTACCTGCTCCACTCGATGGACGGCAGCGGCGACCTCGCACGGCGGGACCGCGAGCTCGCCGAGGGCTTCGCGGCGGCCGCGGCCGAGGCGGAGGTCGGCCGCATCGTCTACCTCGGGGGCCTGCACCCTGAGGGCGCGGACCTGTCGGTGCACCTCGCCTCCCGGGTCGAGGTCGGGCAGGTGCTGCTCGACGGGCCGGTCC
Organism: uncultured Janibacter sp.; assembly: GCA_964430615.1. Classification (GTDB taxonomy): domain Bacteria; phylum Actinomycetota; class Actinomycetes; order Actinomycetales; family Dermatophilaceae; genus Janibacter. The sequence continues at coordinate 7,335 of CAYSGN010000097.1, forward strand.
CGGCGGCGGTGCTCCAGGCCGCCGTGGTCCTCGGCGACGGGTCGGTGTCCTTCGACATGCTGCGCTACCTCACCGAGCGGCTGCCGGCGATGGTCACCCCACGCTGGCTGCGCAACCGCATCCAGCCGATCGCCGTCGCGGACGCGCTGCACTACCTCGTCGGCGCCGCGCGGCTGCCTGCCGAGGTCAACCGCACCTTCGACATCGGCGGCCCCGAGGTGCTCACCTACGAGGAGATGATCCAGCGCTTCGCCGCGGTGACCGGACTGCGTCGGCGGGTCATCGTCCCGGTGCCGGTCCTCACCCCCTGGCTGGCCAGCCACTGGGTCGGCCTGATCACCCCGGTCGCGCCCGACGTGGCCAAGCCGCTCGTCGGGAGCCTCGTCCACGAGGTCGTCCGACGCGAGGAGGACCTGGACGACCTCGTCGGGCGTCCGGACGGAGGCCTCGTCGGCTTCGACGAGGCGGTCCGCCGGGCGATGCGCGACGCGAGGCCGGACCATGCCCTGCGCGACGCGCTCGGCGTCACCGCCGCCACCGTCATCAGCGCCTCCGTGGGCGCGGTGGCCACCCAGCCGGGCAGCCGGTGGTACCGCTCGCTCGACCTGCCCCCGTGGCAGCCGCCGAGCAGCGCCTTCCCCCTCGTGTGGACACCGCTGTACGCCGACATCGCGCTGACCTCGGTGGCGACGCTCACCCGGCTCGAGGAGGAGGCGAAGGGGGAGGACGCGACCCGCTACCGGCGCGCCCTGTGGGCCAACCTCGTGCTCAACACCGCCTGGAGCGTGGTCTTCTGGCGGCTGCGCCGCCCGGGTGCGGCGGCCGTCGAGGCCACCGTCCTCGCGGCGAGCTCGGCCGACCTGGCCAGGCGTGCCGCGACCGCCGGCGGGCCGACGCGCTGGGCCCTCGTGCCCTACGCGGGCTGGACCGCCTTCGCCGCCGTGCTCTCCGCGGCGATCGCCAGGCGCAACCGACGAGGCTGAGACCCCGAGGGTCACGACTCCGTCAGGGCAGGTCCACGCCGGGGTCAGGTTCCGCCGCCGCCCGGTCCGCCGGTCGCTGACGAGGCACCGCTCGCCTCACTACCGGATGGCACCCTTGGGCGTCCCCCGACCGGCGAGAAGCCTCCTTCGTGAGCCACACCCGACGAAGGAGTCGACCATGGACCACCTCGACGACGAGACCACGCCCCGCGCGGACCTGCCCCGCCGCGCCTTCCTCGGAGGCGTCGGGGTCGCCGCCCTCGGCGTCGCCACCGCGGGCGCCGCCGGGGCCTTCACGAAGACCGCTCCGGCGACGAGTGCCACCGGTGCGGCCATCCCCGCCGCCGACATGGACCCGGTGGACCTGCTCAAGCGGATGATCTCCTTCGACACCCAGAACCACGGTGAGGGCGGCAACACCCGCCCGCACGCAGAGATGCTCAAGGGTGTGTGGGAGAAGGCCGGCGTGCCGGTCGAGATCATCGAGACCCCGCAGCCGGACAACGTCCACGTCATCGCCCGGATCACGGGGACGGGCACGAAGGAGCCGCTCCTGCTCCTCGGGCACTCCGACGTCGTGCCGGTGGAGGAGGAGAACTGGGACGTCGACCCCTTCGCGGGGAAGATCGTCGACGGCGAGATCTACGGCCGCGGTGCCCTCGACATGAAGGGCGCGAACTCGGCCTCGATCAGCGCGCTGCTGCGCCACCTCGACGAGGGCGCCGAGTTCGACCGCGACATCATCGTGCTCACCGACTGCGACGAGGAGGCCGGCAGCTACGGGTCGGCGTGGCTCGCGGAGAAGCACTGGGACAAGATCGACGCCGGCTCCGTCCTCACCGAGGGCGGGTGGTTCCTCGCGCAGGGTGACGCGAGGACGCCGATGCTCATCACGGCCACGCGCCAGGACAACGTCTACTTCAACATCGACATCACGGCGACGGGGACCGCCACCCACTCCTCGAAGCCCATCCCCGACGACTCGGCCGTGGTCACCCTCTCCCGGGCGCTGACCGAGCTGGGGGAGTGGGAGGCAGACGTCCACCTCACGAAGGTCACGCGCGAGTACTTCGAGGCGCTCGCGGAGGCGACGAGCGACCGGCGCTTCGCACGGGCGATCCGGCTCATGCTGAGGGCCCGGAGCGGGCCCGCCCGCGAGCGGGCGGCGGCGCTCGTGGTCAAGCACTCCGACTACCCCTACCTGCACCGGGCGCTGCTGCGGACCACGCACGCCTTCGTCATCCAGGAGGCGGGCTACAAGGAGAACGTCATCCCGTCGGAGGCGACGACGCGGGTCAACTGCCGAGGTATCCCCGGCGGGGAGAAGCCGCGGGAGTTCCTCGTCCGGGTGCGCGAGCTGCTCGAGGACCGCGACGTCGAGGTCACGCTCGCGACGGAGAAGGGCAAGAGCGAGAAGGAGGCGCTCGACGAGCTCGACGAGACCTGGGCCACCCCACCCGCGGACCTCGACACCGACCTGTGGCGGGCGATGGAGAGGGCCTCGGCGAGGACCTACGAGGACACCCCCTTCGCCCCGGCGCTCTTCGAGGCGGGCACCAGCCTCGGCCCGTGG
>CAYSGN010000098.1:0-9675 GCA_964430615.1 uncultured Janibacter sp.
CGAAGTGCGGGATGACGACCGTGAGCAGCTGCACGATGATGCTCGCGGTGATGTACGGCATGATCCCCAGCGCGAAGACCGACAGCTGGAGGAGCGCGCCGCCGCTGAAGAGGTTGGCCATCCCGAGGAAGCCGTTGCTGTCGTCGCGGGCACCGGCGATGCACTCCTGCACCGCGCCGTAGTCGACGTTCGGCGTGGGCACGGCGGAGCCGATGCGGAAGAGCACGATGATGAACAGCGTCAGCAACAGCTTGTTCCGCAGGTCGGGCGTCTTGAACGCCCGGGTGAAGACGGAGAGCACTGGTGGGTTCCTTTTGGGGAGTGGTCCGGTGGTGTGCGCTGACGGCCGGTGGGCCGCGCAGCGGCACAACCTCTCAGACGATACCTGTCATCGACGGGAGCGCCGGGTCGGGCCCGGCCGGAACGCCGTGAGGCCGCCCCGTGGACGGGACGGCCTCACCAGCAGATGACCGAAGGGGGGTCAGCGGACGGTGATGCTTCCGCCGGCCGCCTCGATCTTGTCCTTGGCGCTCGCGGAGAAGGCGTCGACCGTGAGGTCGACCTTCACCGAGAGGTCACCGGAGCCGAGCACCTTGACCGGCTGGCCGCCGCGGACGGCGCCCTTGGCCACCAGGTCCTCGACACCCACGGTGCCGCCCTCGGGGAAGAGCGCCCCGATGCGGTCGAGGTTCACGACCTGGTACTCGGTCTTGAACGGGTTCTTGAAGCCACGCATCTTGGGCAGACGCATGTGCAGCGGCGTCTGACCGCCCTCGAAGCGCTCGGGCACCTGGTAGCGGGCCTTGGTGCCCTTGGTGCCGCGACCGGCGGTCTTGCCCTTGGACGCCTCACCGCGACCCACGCGGGTCTTCGCGGTCTTGGCGCCGGGGGCCGGGCGCAGGTGGTGCACCTTGAGGGCGTGACCGCCCTCCTCCGGCGTGGCGTTGGCCTTCGTGTCAGCCATGATCAGTCAACCTCCTCGACGGTCACCAGGTGGCGGACCGTCTCGACCATCCCGCGGATCTCGGGCCGGTCCTCCTTGACGACGACGTCGCCGATGCGCTTGAGACCGAGGCTGCGCAGGCTGTTGCGCTGGTTCTGCTTGCCCCCGATCTCGGAACGGGTCTGGGTCACCTTCAGTCGTGCCATCACGCACCCGCCTTTGCCTTCTCGGCGGCCTCGGCGCGGCCAGCGGCCTGGGCGCGCAGCATGGCGGCCGGAGCGACCTCGTCCAGCGGCAGACCACGGCGCGCGGCCACGGCCTCCGGACGCTCGAGACCGCGCAGGGCCTCGACCGTCGCGTGGACGATGTTGATCGCGTTGTCCGAGCCGAGCGACTTGCTCAGCACGTCGTGGATGCCGGCGCACTCGAGCACGGCGCGGACCGGGCCACCGGCGATGACACCGGTACCCGGGGAGGCCGGGCGGAGCATGACGACACCCGCGGCGGCCTCGCCGACGTTCGGGTGCGGGATGGTGCCCTGGATGCGGGGGACGCTGAAGAAGTTCTTCTTCGCCTCCTCGACACCCTTCGCGATCGCGGAGGGCACCTCCTTGGCCTTGCCGTAGCCGACACCGACGGTGCCGTCGCCGTCACCGACGACGACCAGGGCGGTGAAGCTGAAGCGACGACCACCCTTGACGACCTTGGCGACGCGGTTGATGGTCACGACCCGCTCGAGGAACTGGCTCTCGTGACGGTCGCGGCCGCCGTCGCGGCGGTCTCGGCGGTTGTTGTTGGAGCGCTCATTGGTGCCGGCGGCACCGGCGCCTCGACGCTGGGGTCCGGGCATCAGATGTTCCTCTTCTCGACGTTCTGGGCCTGCATCACAGTGCCAGGCCCCCTTCGCGGGCGCCGTCGGCCACGGCCGCGACCCGGCCGTGGTAACGGTTGCCGCCACGGTCAAACACGACGGAGTCAATGCCCGTCGCCTGGGCGCGCTCGGCGACGAGTCCGCCCACCTTCTTGGCCTGCTCGGTCTTGTCGGCGTTCAGCGCGCGCACGTCGGCCTCCATGGTCGAGGCCGAGGCGAGCGTCTTGCCGACGGTGTCGTCGACCACCTGGACGAAGACGTGCCGGCTGCTGCGGGTGACGACGAGCCGGGGACGGCCCGCGGTCCCGGTGATCTTCTTCCGCACGCGCAGGTGGCGACGACCACGAGCGGCGCTCTTGCCCTTGGCTCGCTTGACGATCTGTGCCATGGCTTACTTACCAGCCTTTCCGACCTTGCGACGGATCTGCTCGCCCTCGTAGCGCACGCCCTTGCCCTTGTACGGGTCGGGCCGGCGCAGCTTGCGGATGTTCGCGGCGATCTCGCCCACGAGCTGCTTGTCGATGCCCTGGACCGCGAAGTGGGTCGGGTTCTCGACCGTGAAGGTGATGCCGTCCGGGGCCTCGATGAGGATCGGGTGGCTGTAGCCGAGCGCGAACTCGAGGTTGCCGCCCTTGTTCTGGACGCGGTAACCGGTGCCGTGGATCTCGAGCTTCTTCTCGTACCCGTCCGTGACACCGACGACCATGTTGTGGATGAGGGTCCGGCTCAGGCCGTGGAGCGAACGCGACTCGCGCTCGTCGTCCGGGCGGGTGACCTCGACGCCGTCCTCGGTCTTGGCGACCTGGATCGGCTCGGCCACGACGTGCTGGAGCTCGCCCTTGGGGCCCTTGACCTTGACGGTCTGGCCCTCGACGGACACGTCGACACCGCTGGGGATGGCGACCGGGAGCTTACCGATACGCGACATGTCTCTTCCCCTTACCAGACGTAGGCGAGGACTTCCCCGCCGACGCCCTTGGTTGCGGCCTGCTTGTCGGTCAGGAGGCCGGAGGACGTGGAGATGATCGCCACGCCGAGGCCACCGAGCACCTTCGGCAGGTTGGTGGACTTCGCGTAGACGCGCAGACCGGGCTTGGACACCCGGCGCACGCCCGCGATGGAACGCTCACGGGTGGGGCCGTACTTGAGCGTGATCGTCAGCGTCTTGCCGACGGTCGCGTCCTCGACCTCCCACCCGGAGATGAAGCCCTCCGCCTGGAGGATCTCCGCGATGTGCGACTTGAGCTTGGAGTACGGCATCGACACCTCGTCGTGGTACGCCGAGTTGGCGTTGCGCACGCGGGTGAGCATGTCCGCGATCGGGTCGGTCATTGTCATGGGCTTTGCCTGCCCTCTCTCATCGCGGTTTCACCTCGGTCGAGGCGACCTTCGATGTAGGAGTGATCTGGAAAAGGAAGGTGGTGGTGGGGGTTACCAGCTGGACTTGGTCACGCCCGGGAGCTCGCCCCGGTGGGCCATGTCCCGAAGGCACACGCGGCAGAGGCCGAACTTGCGGTAGACCGAGTGCGGCCGACCGCAGCGCTGGCAGCGCGTGTAACCCCGGACCTTGAACTTCGGCTTCTTGTTCGCCTTGTTGATCAGGGCGGTCTTGGCCATGTCAGTTCTCCTTGAAGGGGAAGCCGAGCTGCTTGAGCAGGGCCCGGCCCTCGTCGTCGTTGGTCGCCGTGGTGACCACGGTGATGTCCATGCCCCGGACACGGTCGATCTTGTCCTGGTCGATCTCGTGGAACATCGACTGCTCGGTGAGGCCGAAGGTGTAGTTGCCGTTCCCGTCGAACTGCTTGGGGCTCAGCCCGCGGAAGTCGCGGATGCGCGGCAGCGCGATGCTGATCAGACGGTCGAGGAACTCCCACATGCGGTCACCGCGCAGCGTGGTGTGCGCGCCGATCGGCATGCCCTCGCGCAGCTTGAACTGCGCGATCGAGCGACGGGCCTTGGTGATCTGCGGCTTCTGACCGGTGATGGCCGTCAGGTCGCGGATCGCGCCCTCGATGAGCTTGGAGTCCTTCGCCGCGTCGCCGACACCCATGTTGACGACGACCTTGACCAGGCGCGGGACCTGCATCGGGTTCTCGTACCCGAACTGCTCGCTCAGGGCACCCTTGATCTCACCGTTGTACCGGGTCTTCAGACGCGGGGCGTTCGTGGTGGTCTCGATGGTGTCGGTCATCTCAGAGGTCCTTGCCCGAGCGCACACCCACGCGGGTGCGGCTCGACTTCGTACGACCGTCGCGCTCGACGGTCTCGACGCGGGTCTTGGTGCGGGTGGGCTTGTTGTCCTCGGGGTCGACGAGCGCCACGTTGCTCACGTGGATCGGGGCCTCGGTGACGACCAGGCCACCGGCCTGCCCACCGAACCCGGCACGCGTGTGCTTGGTGACGCGCTGGACGCCCTCGACGACGACGCGCTGACGCTCGACGTCGACCGAGATCACCTTGCCCTGCAGACCCTTGTCCCGGCCCGAGAGGACCTGGACGAGGTCGCCCTTCTTGATCTTGAGCTTGGCCATCGTTTCAGATCACCTCCGGTGCGAGCGAGACGATCTTCATGAACTTCTGGTCGCGCAGCTCACGCCCGACCGGACCGAAGATTCGCGTCCCGCGGGGCTCACCATCGGTCTTGAGGATGACGGCCGCGTTCTCGTCGAACTTGATGTAGGACCCGTCGACCCGGCGACGCTCCTTGGTGGTACGGACGATGACCGCCTTGACGATGTCGCCCTTCTTGACGTTGCCGCCGGGGATGGCGTCCTTGACGGTGGCGACGATGGTGTCACCGATGCCCGCGTAGCGGCGGCCGGAGCCACCGAGCACACGGACGCACAGGATCTCCTTGGCCCCGGTGTTGTCGGCGACACGCAGTCGCGACTCCTGCTGGATCACTTCTCACTCCTGTCGTCGTGCTGGTTCTCGCCGTAGCGAGCCTGGCCGAACTGGACTTCGGACTATTCGGCCCCGGGCCCCGCGCACACTCCAGGCGGGTCCTTCGGGGGCACTCGGGGGCGCATGGTCGCAGTGACCGTGAGCCCCCGAGCGGTGGGTTTACTTGGCCTTCTCGAGGATCTCGACGAGGCGCCAGCGCTTGGTGGCCGACAGCGGACGGGTCTCCATGATGGAGACGAGGTCACCGACGCCGGCAGTGTTCTGCTCGTCGTGGACCTTCACCCGCTCGCTGCGGCGCATGACCTTGCCGTACAGAGCGTGCTTGACCCGGTCCTCGACCTCGACGACGACGGTCTTGTCCATCTTGTCGCTGACGACGTAACCGCGCCGGGACTTGCGGTAGTTGCGCTCCGGCGTCTCGCTGGCGCTGCTCACGGTCTCTTCCTTCACGTTCTCGCTCACTTGCTCTCACCGATCCCGAGCTCGCGCTCGCGCATCTCGGTGTAGATGCGCGCGATGTCCTTGCGGACCGCGCGGAGGCGGCCGTGGTTCTCCAGCTGGCCGGTGGCCGACTGGAACCGGAGGTTGAACAGCTCCTCCTTGCCCTTGCGCAGCTCCTCGACGAGCTTGTCGTCGGCCAGCTCACGCAGGTCTGCCGGAGTCAGGTCCTTGGATCCGACTGCCATCAGTTCTCACCACCCTCACGCGCGACGAAGCGGGACTTCATCGGCAGCTTGTGCATCGCCAGGCGCATCGCCTCACGAGCGACCTTCTCGTCGACACCGGAGATCTCGAACATGATCCGGCCCGGCTTGACGTTGGCGACCCACCACTCGGGCGAGCCCTTGCCGGAGCCCATGCGGGTCTCGGCCGGCTTCTTCGTCAGCGGACGGTCCGGGTAGATGTTGATCCAGACCTTGCCGCCACGCTTCATGTACCGCGTCATCGCGATACGGGCCGCCTCGATCTGCCGGTTGGTCACGTAGGCGGACTCGAGGGCCTGGAGGCCGTAGTCACCGAAGGAGACGGTGGTGCCGCCCTTCGCCATACCGCCACGCCTCGGGTGGTGCTGCTTGCGGTGCTTGACCCGTCGGGGGATCAACATCTCAGGACTCTCCCTCGGTCTTGGGCTGCGCCTCGGCAGCGGGGGCCTCCGCAGCGGGGGCCTCGGCCTGCTTGGCCTGGGCCGGGTTGCGGTCGCCGCCGCCACGGCGGGCACGAGCCGGACGGTCGTCGCGGTCGCGACGCGGGCCACGACCACGCGGAGCAGCGCTGGCCTGCTGGGCAGCGAACTCCTTCTCGGTCATGTCGCCCTTGTAGATCCAGACCTTGACGCCGATGCGCCCGAAGGTCGTGCGGGCCTCGTAGAAGCCGTAGTCGATGTTCGCGCGAAGGGTGTGCAGCGGCACCCGCCCCTCGCGGTAGAACTCGGAGCGGGACATCTCGGCACCGCCGAGACGGCCGGAGCACTGGATCCGGATCCCCTTGGCACCGGCGCGCAGCGAGGACTGGAGGCCCTTGCGCATGGCGCGGCGGAAGGTGACACGGGCAGCCAGCTGCTCGGCGATGCCCTGGGCGACGAGCTGGGCCTCGATCTCGGGGTTCTTCACCTCGAGGATGTTCAGCTGGACCTGCTTGCCGGTGAGCTTCTCGAGCTCCCCGCGGATGCGGTCCGCCTCGGCGCCGCGGCGACCGATGACGATCCCCGGACGCGCGGTGTGGATGTCCACCCGCACCCGGTCCCGGGTCCGCTCGATCTCGACGCGCGCGATACCGGCCCGCTCCATGCCCGTGGACAGGAGCTTGCGGATCGCCACGTCCTCCTTGACGTAGTCACGGTAGCGCTGACCCGGCTTGTTCGAGTCGGCGAACCAGCGGCTCTTGTGGTCGGTGGTGACGCCCAGCCGGAAGCCGTGCGGGTTGATCTTCTGACCCATCAGCGGGCCCCTCCCTTCGCGGCCTTGGCAGGCTTGGTCGTCACGTGGATGGTGATGTGGCTGGTGCGCTTGTTGATCCGGCCGGCGCGGCCCTGGGCCCGCGGACGGAAACGCTTCATGGTCGGTCCCTCGTCCACGTAGGCGGCCGAGACGACGAGGTTGCGCTCGTCGAAGGGCTCACCCAGCTCGTCGGACTTCACGCGGAGGTTGGCGATCGCGCTCTCCAGCACCTTGAGCGTCTGCTCGGCCGCACCCTGCGGGGCGAACTGCAGGGTCGCGATCGCGGTCTGGGTGTCCTTGCCGCGGATGAGGTCCACGACGCGACGTGCCTTCATGGGCGCGATGCGCGTGTGGCGCGCGGAGGCCCGGGCGACCAGGCTCTCCTGCTCGGTGGTGTCGGTAGGCATCAGCGACGACGTCCCTTCTTGTCGTCCTTCACGTGGCCGCGGAAGGTGCGGGTCGGGGCGAACTCGCCGAACTTGTGGCCGACCATGGCCTCGGTGACGAACACCGGGACGTGCTTGCGGCCGTCGTGGACGGCGAAGGTGTGGCCGAGCATGTCCGGGCTGATGACCGAACGGCGCGACCAGGTCTTGATGACGTTCTTCGTGCCCGCTTCGTTCTGAGCGTCCACCTTCTTCTGGAGGTGGTCGTCGATGAAGGGGCCCTTCTTAAGACTACGAGGCATGTTCCTTCTTCGCTCCTATCAGCGCTTCTTGCCGGTACGGCGGCGACGGACGATGAGCTTGTCGCTCGCCTTCCCGGGACGCCGGGTGCGGCCCTCGGGGGTGCCCCAGGGCGAGACGGGGTGACGGCCACCGGAGGTCCGGCCCTCGCCACCACCGTGCGGGTGGTCCACCGGGTTCATCACGACACCGCGGACGGTGGGGCGCTTGCCCTTCCACCGCATGCGGCCGGCCTTGCCCCAGCTGATGTTGGTCTGCTCGGAGTTGCCGACCTCGCCGACGGTGGCGCGGCAGCGGGCGTCGACCCGACGGACCTCGCCGGAGGGCATCCGCAGCGTGGCGTGCGGCCCTTCCTTCGCGAGCAGCTGGATGCTGGTGCCGGCCGAGCGGGCCAGCTTGGCGCCCCCGCCCGGGCGCAGCTCCACGGCGTGGACCGTGGTGCCGTTCGGGATGTTGCGCAGCGGCAGGTTGTTGCCCGGCTTGATGTCGGCCGAGGGGCCGTTCTCCACCGTGTCCCCCTGGCCGAGCTTGCTCGGCGCGAGGATGTAGCGCTTCTCGCCGTCGGCGTAGTGCAGCAGTGCGATGCGAGCGGTCCGGTTCGGGTCGTACTCGATGTGCGCGACCTTCGCCGGCACGCCGTCCTTGTCGTGGCGACGGAAGTCGATGACGCGGTAGGCGCGCTTGTGGCCACCGCCGATGTGGCGGGTGGTGATGCGCCCGGAGGTGTTACGACCACCGGTCTTGCTCAGCGGGCGGACCAGCGACTTCTCCGGCGTGGTCCGGGTGACCTCGACGAAGTTGGCGACGGAGCTGCCGCGGCGACCGGGAGTGGTCGGCTTGTACTTGCGGATAGCCATGTGCTTCTTCCTTGTCCTCTCGGTCAGCCCTGGCCGCCGAAGATGTCGATCGAGCCCTCGCGGAGGGTGACGATCGCACGCTTGACGTCCTTGCGCTTACCGGTGCCGAACCGCGTGCGGCGGGCCTTGCCCTTGCGGTTCATCGTGTGCACGGAGTCGACCTTGACGCCGAAGATCTCCTCGACGGCGATCTTGATCTGGGTCTTGTTGGCCCGCGGGTCGACGATGAAGGTGTACTTGCCGTCGTCGAGGAGGCCGTAGGACTTCTCGGACACGACGGGGCGGATCAGGATGTCGCGCGGGTCCTTGATCTGGGACGCGGTGGTCACTTGCTCTCCTCCTCGGTCTTGGGCGCCGGGCCGGCGAGGAAGGCCTCGAGGGCGGCCTGGGTGAAGACGATGTCGTCCGCGCACAGCACGTCGTAGGTGTTGAGCTGGTCGGCGAAGAGCACGTGGACGTCGGCGAGGTTGCGCACCGACTTCCAGGCGGTCTCGTTGCCCCGCTCGAGGACGACGAGGTGGTTGACGCGCTCGGTCAGCCCGGACAGGACGGAGACGACCGCCTTGGTCGAGGGGGCCTCCCCCGCGACGAGCTCGCTGAGCACGTGCACCCGGCCGTGACGGGCACGGTCGGACAGGGCCCCGCGAAGGGCGGCGGCCTTCATCTTCTTCGGGGTGCGCTGGCTGTACTCGCGCGGCTGCGGGCCGTGCACGGTGCCACCGCCGGCCCACTGCGGGGCGCGGGTCGAGCCCTGACGGGCCCGGCCGGTGCCCTTCTGGCGCCACGGCTTGCGGCCACCGCCGCGGACCTCGCCGCGGGTCTTGGTCTTGTGCGTGCCCTGGCGCGCCGCCGCGAGCTGGGCGACGACGACCTGGTGGATCAGCGGCACGTTGACGTCGACGTCGAAGACCTCGGCGGGCAGCTCGACGGTGCCGGCGGCACCGCCCTGCGGGCTGATGATGTCGATGGTCGGCACGTCAGGCTCCCTTCACCGCGTTGCGGACGAGGACGACCCCGCCGCGCGGGCCGGGGACGGCGCCCTTGACGAGCAGCAGGCCCTTCTCGGCGTCCACGGCGTGGATCGTCAGGTTCTGGGTGGTCTGGCGCACGCCGCCCATGCGGCCGGCCATGCGCATCCCCTTGAAGACGCGGCCCGGGGTGGCACAGCCACCGATCGAGCCCGGCTTGCGGTGGTTGCGGTGGGCACCGTGCGAGGCGCCCACACCGGCGAAGCCGTGGCGCTTCATCACACCGGCGAAGCCCTTGCCCTTGGTGGTGCCGGTGACGTCGATGGTCTGCCCGGCCTCGAACAGGTCGACGGTCATCTCCTGGCCGACGGAGTAGTCGGAGGCGTCCGAGGTGCGCAGCTCGACCAGGTGGCGGCGCGGGGTGACCCCGGCCTTGGCGAAGTGACCGCCCTGGGGCTGGTTGACCTTGCGCGGGTCGATGCCGCCGAAGGCGATCTGGACGGCCTCGT
>CAYSGN010000099.1:0-9576 GCA_964430615.1 uncultured Janibacter sp.
CTGACCGCCGAGGACCTCAACCTCGACCTGGGGCCGCTCGGGACGATCCTCTGAGGCGACCGATCGCCAGCGGCAGGGTCAGCAGCGCGAAGGCCGCCGTGAAGAGCATGGCCACGGGGAAGCCGCTGCGCACCGCGATCATGCCGACGAGCACCGAGCCGAGCCCTGAGCCGAGGTCGAAGCCGATGTTCCACACCGAGCTGGCCAGGCCGTTGTGCCGCCGGGCGACAGCGGCGAAGGAGACGACGAGCGTGAGGTTCTGGAGGGCGCCGTAGGCCGCCCCGAGGAGGGCCGCGGCGACGAGCAGGACGAGCCACGAGTGGTCCAGGGACCACGCGATCCCCACCATGCTCACGACCGTGGCGATGACGAAGGGGGCGATGAAGCGCTCGGCGCCGAACCGGTCGGCGACACCACCGATCCACCACCGCATGATCGCCGCGACGAGCTCCATGACCGCGAGCGTGGCGACCGCGAGGGCCGGGTCCTCGAGCATCTGCGGGGCGAAGGTGAGCACGGCCCCGCCCGCGAGGGTCACCCCGAGGAGCAGGGCCATCGGGCGCAGCAGGGTGAGCGCCACCCGGCCGGTGCGGGTCGCGCCGCGCTCGTAGGAGGGCTCCGTGGCGCGGCGACCCGCCATGAGCGCCCCGAGCCGCGCCGCCGGGACGATGCCGAGCAGTGGTGCCCCGGCGACGACGAAGACCGGCCAGAAGCCGAGGGTCTCGGCCACCCACGGCCCGAGCGGCAGCAGGACGACCTGCGGTCCGGCGATCGCGAAGCCGTAGGCGCCCACGGCCGCGCCGATCCGGGCGGGCTCGACGAGCTCGGCGACCGCGGCGCTCCCGGTGACGGTGAGGATGCCGAAGCCCACCCCGCGCACGGCGGAGAGGGCCAGGACGGCCCACAGCTGGTCGACCAGCCCCATCACGAGCGCCGGCACGCCGAGCAGGAGCATGGCGGTCACGAGCACCGGGCCCCACCCGAGACGTCGCAGCGCCATCGGGACCATCGTCTGGGTGAGCACGGTGAAGAGCAGCAGGGCGCCGTTGACGAGGCCGGCGCCCCCTTCGTCCGCACCGCCGTGCACCGCCCACAGCGGGGCGACGGGCATGAGCACGGCGAAACCGGAGAAGCCGGCGAAGGTCGCCATGAGCAGCGCGGGCATGCCGGGGCGGGTCCACACCGATCCGGTGTCCTGGGGTGTCTGCATGGTCGTCATCAGTGTGCGGCTCCGAGCTCGATCGAGAGGACCCCGAGGATGATCAGGCCGATCCCGAGAAGCATGACGGGGGTCAGCGGCTCGCGGAAGAGGACCCGCGAGGACAGTGCGGTGAGGGCCACGCCGAGGGCGGCCCAGATGCCGTAGGCCAGGCCGATGCCCATGCCGGTGGCGAGGGTGAGCGCGAGCAGGGTGAAGGCACCGAGGTAGCCCACGAGGACCGCGGCGTACCAGCGGGGGCGGCCCAGCGAGGCCATGCGGAGGGAGAGGGTGCCGGCGACCTCGCACACGACGGCTCCGACGAGGAGGGCCCAGCTCATCGGGCTCCCTCGCCGGGGACGGGGCCGACGGCGGCGCGCTCACGGGAGCCGAGCTCGACGGCGAGCACCCCGAGGATGACGAGGGTGATGCCCGCCGCCTTCCACCCCGTCATCACCTCGCCGAAGAGCAGGGTCGCCAGGACGGCGGTGCTGGCCACCCCGAGCGCGGACCAGATGCCGTAGGCGACGCCGAGCGGCATGCCGCGGCGCAGCACGAGGGAGAGCAGGCCGAAGGAGGCGGCGTAGGCGAGGACGACGACCCCGTACCAGGCCGGCCGGTCGACCGCGGCCTGGAGGGCGAGCGAGGCGCTCACCTCGGAGACGATGGCGATGCCGAGCAGGACCCAGGTCATCCGGCCTCCCCGATGAGGTCGCGGGCGACCTGACGCACCGCCCGCTTCTGGGTGCGGGGGAGCGGCAGGGCGCCGCTGGCCTCGTCGAACCACACCCCGTCGGCGATGAGTCGCGCGGCGAGCAGGCGGGCGCGCTCGTCGGCGGGCGTGCCGCGGGGGATGGACAGCCACGGCTCGAGCCGCTCGCGCCAGCGCCGGGTGAGCGACTCGCGCAGCCGCGGGTCGGTGAAGATCACCAGGTCCGTGCTGTCGAAGGGGGTCTCGCACACCCAGTCCACGTAGGCGCGCAGGCGGGCGCGCACGTCGACGGAGGCGACGTCCGCCTCCTCGTCGGTGCCGGCGATCCGGTGACGCAGATCCCCTTCGTACCGGCTCATCAGGTGGTCCAGGAGGGCGGCGAGGAGCTCCTCCTTGGTGGCGAAGTGGTACATCAGCCCCGGCTTGGTCACCCCGGCCGCGCGGGCCGCCGAGTCCAGCGAGATCGTCCCGCCGGAGCGCAGGTGCTCGGCGCTCGCCTCGAGGATGCTCTCGCGGGAGGAGGGCCGGTGCCCGGACTGAGTGGTCATCGGGCAAACTATACCGGTTGGCCAAGTAATGAGGCGACTCGCCTCGTCCTACGTCACACCCGGGCCTCGCTCTTGCGGGGCCGGCCGCACGGCCGTTTGCGCGGGGTGACCCGCCCCTGCTCGAAGAGCTGTCCGCCCCAGACCCCCCACGGCTCGCGCCGGGCCAGCGCCTCGGTGAGGCAGCCCGGCTGCAGCGGGCAGCCCAGGCACAGCCGCTTGGCACGCTCGACGTCCTCCGGGTCCTGGGCGAACCACAGGTCCTCGGGGTGGCGGTGGCACGGCAGCTCCTGCGCGGACGTCACGGGATGGCCGGGATACATGTCGCTCCTGCTGGTGTCGTGGGTGCGAGGACGGGGTGCGTGGGCGGGACCGGGCCCGGCCCGACGCCCACGTGGTGGGCGAAGGTCTCGATGGCGTCGATGACGTGCTCGGAGCGCACCGAGTGGACCAGGTCGAAGGAGTGCTGGGCACCGGGGAGCTCCATGTAGGCGACCGGCCGGCAGGCCGTCCGACGCAGCCACCGCACGAAGTCGCGCGCGGTGTCGACCGGCACGAGCGTGTCGTGGGTGCCGTGCACGACGAGGAAGGCCGGGTCGCGCGCCGGGCCGGGCGGCTGCGGGTCCCCGACGGGAGCCGGATCGCCGTGAGCCGGATCGCCGTACCGTCCGTAGAGGCAGACCACCCCGCGGACCGAGGTGTCCGCCTCCTCGAAGCCCGGCTGGAGGTCCGCCTCGTGCGCCGTCAGGGCGGCCACCGATGCGAGTCGTGCACCGGAGGAGCTGCCGCTGAGGATGATCGCGGAGGGATCGGCGCCGTAGTCCCCGGCGTGCCGCCGTGCCCAGTCGATGACCATCTTCGTGCGCACGAGCGACTGCACGGTCCGGCCGGAGCCGCCCGCGTCGTCCTCGATGCTGATGCACAGCCACCCCTTGCGGGCGAGGCGGTGCAGCAGGGGTCCGGCTCCCGGTCCCCGCCGCCGAAGGGCAGCTGCCGGCCGCGGACGTGGACGAGGACCGGTCCGCCGCCCTGCCGACCGCGCCGGTGGAGCAGGTCCACCCGGAACTCGTGGGCGGGGCCGCCGATGACCTCGCGGGTGCGCTCGACCTCCAACGGACGAAGGGGGAGAGGCAGCAGCATGATCCGGGCGAGACGCCGCAGTGGTGCCTCGCCGGTGACCGGCGCGGGCCTCGTGCCCAGGTCGTGGGCCAGGGCCGTCTCGACCGCCCGCGACGTCGCCGACGCCCGCAGGACGAGCTCGACGAGACCGAGCAGCACGAGCGCGCAGGTCCCGATGAGGACGACGCCGGCCGGTGAGTCCAGGGCCCCGGCGCCCAGGGCGAGGCCCGTGGACACGGCGAGGACGTAGCCCAGGGCGAAGGGCAGCTCGTTGAGCAGGCTGCCGAGCATCCAGCTGACCACCCCGAGGTACGGGGTGCGTCGCGTCGGGAAGACCGCCGCCAGGGTGCCGCCCGTGATGACGGCCATCGTCGTGATGTAGGCCGCGGTCATCGGTCGTGGTCCCTCGTCGCCCGCGTCCACGCGGTCTGGACCTTCTCCGGTCGGGTGGTCGGCGCCCGTCGGCCCGATGTCATGGGTGGTGTCACCGTGCATCCCCCTGCCTGTGTCGGTGTCCCTCCAGCCTCGGTGGTGGGAAGCGCCGCGACATCCGCCACGTGGCTGATCCTGCGGTGCCCGCCGGTCTCGGTCGGGGCGCCTCGAGGGCCCGGCCCGACTAGCATGTAGAGACATGACCTCGGTGGCGCACCCGCGTCTCCACGAACGCGATGACGAGGTGTCCGTCCTCGTCGCCGCTCTCGACAGCGCTGCCGCCGGCCGGTTCCGCGCCGTCGTCATCGACGGGGAGCCGGGCATCGGCAAGTCCCGCCTGCTCGACGAGGTCTCCGCCCACGCCCGCGAGCGAGGCTTCGCGGTCCTCACCGGCGTCGCGGACGACCTGGAGCGCGGTCGCCCGTTCGGTGTGCTCGCGCGGGCCCTCGGGTGCACGCCCGCCTCGCCCGACCCGCGGCGGGCGGCGATCGCCGAGATGCTGGGCCCGCGCGCCGAGGGGGCGGAGCGGGTCACTGTCACGAGCGACGCGGGCCTGCTCTACCAGGTCGTCGACGCCGTCGGCGACCTCCTCGAGGAGCTGGCCCTGGAGACCCCCGTCGTGCTCGGTCTCGACGACCTCCAGTGGGCCGACCCCTCCACGCTGCTCGCCCTCGCCTCCCTCCAGGGCCGCCTGGCGTACGTCCCCTTCGTCCTCGTCGCCGCGATGCGGCCGGCTCCGCGCACCGACCGGCTCCGGCAGGTCGTCGACAGCCTGCTCGAGGCCGGGGCCGACCGGCTGAGCCCGACCCCGCTGAGCGAGCGGGCCGTGGCCGCGCTCGCCGAGGACGTCGCCGGGGGAGACCTCGACCGCGGAGTGCTGGATCGGGTCGACGGCGCGGGCGGCAACCCGCTCTTCGTCACCGAGCTGGTCCGCACGCTGCTGGAGGCGGGGGTGCCCGACCCCGAGGAGGCCGACCTCCCGGTGACGATGCGGCGCACGATCCGCAGCCGGGTGCAGATCCTCTCGGAGGAGGCCCGCGACATGCTCCGGCCCGCGTCGGTCCTCGGCACGAGCTTCACGCTCACCGAGCTCGCGCACGTGACGCGGCGGTCGGCCTTCGACCTCAGCGCCCCGGTGCAGGAGTCGATCCGTGCCGGGATCCTCACCGACGACGGCGACCGGCTGCGCTTCCGGCACGACGTCATCCGCGAGGCCACGTACTCCGACATGACGAGCAGCGTCCGCACGGGGCTGCACCGGGCGACCGCCGAGCACCTGGCGGCCTCGGGCGGCTCGGCGATGCGGGTGGCCGAGCACCTGCTGCGCGCCACCGAGCCCGGTGACCGCGAGGCCGTCGACTGGCTCGTCCGCGCGGCGCACGAGGTCTCACCGATCTCGCCGGTCATCGCGGCCGACGCGCTCGAGAGGGCCGTCGAGATCCTCCCACCGGGCGGGGGCGGTCGTGACGCGCTTCTCGTCGAGCTCGCCGGCAACCTGCTGTGGGCCGGCCGCCTCGACGAGACCGAGGAGATCTGCCGCGAGCTGCTCGACCGGCCCCACGACCCCGACGTGGACGCCGCGGCCCGGGAGACGCTGGGACGGTGCCTGCTCGCGGACGGGCGGATGCAGCCGGCCCTGGACGAGCTCGAGGCCGTCTGCGCCTCGCCCACGGCGACGAAGGGGGAGCGCGCCGCCGCCTGGGGGGCGGCGAGCACCGCCCACGTCTTCCTCGGTCGCCTCGACGAGGCGACGGCCGCCGCGAAGCAGGCGGAGGCAGCCGCCGACGACGACGCGGCCGCGAGTCTGGCGCTCAAGGCCCAGGCGACGGCCCAGGTCTTCCGCGGCCACCCGCGCGCGGCTCTCGACCTCGTCGACGCGGCCGTGCGCCGGGCGGACGAGAGCCCCTGGCGCACGGGGCACCGGCACCTGCACCACATGGTCCGCGGCCACGTGCTCCTCGAGCTCGACCGGTTCGAGGAGGCCAGAGCCACCCTGGAGACCGGGATGCGCATCGGTGAGGAGCTCGGCGCCCGATGGTCCCTGGCCGCCTACCAGCTCATGCTCGCCGTGGAGCGCTTCACCGTGGGGGCGTGGGACGACGCGCTGTGCGACATCGAGGACGGTCTGGGCCGGGCGGGTGCCACCGGCGAGCGGTACAACGTCGCGGTCGCCCACTCGATGGTCGCCCTCATCGCCCTGCACCGCAACGACAGGGAGACCGCCGAGCGCGCGGTCTCGGCCGCGGAGACCGTGGCGCGCGACGGCCCTCGCTACCGCAGCCACTGGTGGCGCTGGATCCGGGCCCTGCTCGCCGAGGTTGACGGCGACCGGGGCGAGGCGCTCCGGCTGCTGCGCGACTCCTGGCAGGAGCTGACCCTGGCCGGGACGGCGATCGAGTACCCCGTCATCGGACCCGACCTGGTCCGCCTCGCCGTCACCGCCGGCGACCACGCGCTCGCCGCCGAGGTGACCGCCAGGGTCGCGGCCGTGGCCGAGGAGAACGACGTGGCCTCGATGACCGGTGCCGCACTGCGCTGCCGCGGCCTGGCCGACCAGGACCCGGACACCCTCGCGCGGGCGATGGAGGCCTATGCGAGGACCTCGCGCTCCCTGGAGCTCGCGATGACCCGCGAGGAGGCCGGGGTCGCCGTGGCAGAGCGCGGCCAGAGGCAGGCCGCCGCCGAGCTCCTCGACCAGGCGCTGGAGGGGTACGAGCGCCTGGGGGCGACGTGGGACGTCGCCCGGGTGCGCGCCGCCCTGCGCGGCCTCGGTGTCCACCGGGGGCAGCGGGGCGTGCGCAGCCGCCCGCAGAGCGGCTGGGCCAGCCTGACCCCCACCGAGCGGACCGTCAGCGAGCTCGTCGCCGAGGGCCTGACCAACCCCCAGATCGGGGAGCGGCTCTACGTCTCGAGGCGCACGGTGCAGACCCACGTCGGCCACATCTTCGCCAAGCTGCAGATGTCCTCGCGAGCCGAGCTCGCCGCGGCGGTCGCCCGAGGGCGCGAGCAGGCCTGAGCCGTGGCACGTCGTATCCTCGTCGCTCGTGGAGGACAGTGGGACCAGGGGACGTGTGCTGCGCTACGTCGCGGTCGGGGACAGCCTCTCCGAGGGTGTGGGTGACGAGCCGTGGCCGGACGGCACCCCGCGGGGGTGGGCCGACCGCCTCGCGGAGCTGCTCGCCACCCATCACGGCGCCGTCGACTACGCCAACCTCGCCGTGCGTGGCCACCGATCCGTGGAGATCCTCGAGACCCAGCTCGTGCCGGCCCTGGCCATGGAGCCGGACGTCGTCACCCTCACCGCGGGGATGAACGACATCCTCCGCCCGCGGCTGGACGTCGAACAGCTGCGCCGCCGCCTCGTGGAGATCGTCACCCCCTTCACGACGGCGGGGGCGCGCGTCGTCGTCGTGCCGATCCCGGACATCTCCGCGGTGAGCCCGGCCTCCCGCCTCCTCGAGCGACGCCGCCTCGTGCTCAACGACATCTACCGCTACCTCGCGCAGCACCACGGGATGGAGCCGCCCGCGGAGACCGTCGGCACGGTCTTCGAGGACCGACGCGCCTGGGACGAGGACCGGCTGCACCTCTCCGCGCTCGGGCACGCCCGCCTGGCGACGGGCGCCGCCGAGGCGCTCGGGCTGCCCACGACGGCCGACTGGACCCGTCCGCCCGACGGCGCGCCCCCACGGCGCACCGTGCGCACCGAGATCACCTGGGCCCGTCAGTACGTCGGCCCCTGGATCACCCGGCGCCTGCGCGGCATCTCGACCGGCGACGGCATCACCGCCAAGCACCCGGAGCTCGTGCGGCTCACCGCCGAGTCGGTCTCCCGGCGCTGACTCCCGCACGCTCCCCTCAGCCGTGCCGGAACCCACCGCCCCACGCGTCGACGGTCGCGGTGGTGGCGGAGCGGCGCGCACGTACCAGGCCGTACAGCAGCCACGCCGTGATCAGCGCGATGACGAGGACGAGGATGGTCATGCCCCACAGACCGCGCACCCAGGGCAGATGTGGCGGGGTGGGGAGGCCGATGTCCTGGAGGCATGCGAAGGGGGCCTTCCGCGGATTCCGAGCGGGGCTGCTCGTCCCTGGGACGGATCAGATGTCGAAGTACATCTCGAACTCGTAGGGGTGAGGGCGCACCTGGAGCGGGGCGACCTCGTTCTCCCGCTTCCACGCGATCCACGTCTCGATGAGGTCCTCGGTGAAGACATCGCCCTCGAGGAGGAACTCGTGGTCGGCCTCGAGGGCCTCGAGCACCTCCGGCAGGGTCGTCGGGACCTGCTCGATCTCCGCGTGCTCCTCCGGCGGCAGCTCGTAGAGGTCCTTGTCCACCGGCTCCGGCGGCTCGATGCGGTTCTTGATCCCGTCGATGCCGGCCATCAGCTGGGCGGCGAAGCACAGGTAGGGGTTGCTCGAGGGGTCCGGGATGCGGAACTCCACGCGCTTGGCCTTGGGGGAGTTGCCCGCGATCGGGATGCGGATGCACGCCGAGCGGTTGCGGGCGGAGTAGACGAGGTTGATCGGCGCCTCGAAGCCCGGGACCAGACGGTGGTAGCTGTTCGCGGTCGGGTTGGTGAAGGCCAGCAGGGCGGGGGCGTGCTTGAGCAGCCCGCCGATGTACCAGCGCGCGGTGTCCGAGAGCCCGCCGTAGCCCTGCTCGTCGTAGAAGATCGGTTCGCCGTCCTTCCACAGGCTCTGGTGGGTGTGCATGCCCGAGCCGTTGTCGCCGAAGATCGGCTTCGGCATGAAGGTGGCGGTCCGCCCTTCGTGCCAGGCGGTGTTCTTGACGACGTACTTGAACTTCATGATGTCGTCGCCGGACTGGAGCAGGGTGTTGAAGCGGTAGTTGATCTCCTGCTGCCCGGCGGTGCCCACCTCGTGGTGGCTGCGCTCGACCTCGAGGCCGACGGACTTCATGTTCAGGCAGATCTTGTCGCGCAGGTCGGCGAAGTGGTCCACCGGCGGCACCGGGAAGTACCCGCCCTTGAAGGCGGTCTTGTACGCGCGGTTGCCGCCCTCCTCCTTGCGGCCGGTGTTCCACGCGGCCTCGACGGAGTCCAGGGCGTAGAAGCTGCCCTGGGGGGTGGAGGCGTAGCGCACGTCGTCGAAGACGTAGAACTCGGCCTCGGCGCCGAAGAAGGCGGTGTCGGCGATCCCGGTCGACTTCAGGTAGGCCTCCGCCTTCGCCGCGACGTTGCGCGGGTCGCGGCTGTACTGCTCACCGGTGAAGGGGTCGACGATGGAGAAGTTGACGATGAGCGTCTTCTCCTCGCGGAAGGGGTCCACGTAGGCGGTCTTGATGTCCGGGATGAGCTTCATGTCGGACTCGTGGATCGCCTGGAAGCCGCGGATCGAGGAGCCGTCGAACATCTGGCCGTCGACGAAGAAGTCCTCGTCGACGGTCTCCGCCGGGACGTTGAAGTGCTGCATGATGCCGGGCAGGTCGCAGAACCGGATGTCGATGAACTTGACGCCCTCGGCCTCGATGAAGCCGATGACCTCTTCAGGGGAGCTGAACAAACCATCCTCCTGGGGTGGGGCGGCAGCCCACTCTGACCTGCCGC
>CAYSGN010000100.1:0-9520 GCA_964430615.1 uncultured Janibacter sp.
GGCCCGGTGTGGTGTGCCCGGCCATGCGTGGCCGTCCCGGCCGACGCCGGACCCTCAGCCGCGGAAGGTCTGGCCGGTGAGTCGCTCGTAGGCCTCGACGTACTTCGCCCGGGTCTGCTCGACGACCTCGTCCGGCAGGGCGGGCGGCGCCTCGCCGGAGGCCTTGTCCCAGCCGCTGGCCGGCGAGGTCAGCCAGTCGCGGACGAACTGCTTGTCGTAGCTGGGCTGCTGGTGACCCGGCTCCCACTCGTCCGCGGGCCAGAAGCGGGAGGAGTCCGGGGTGAGCAGCTCGTCCGCGAGGACGATCTCGGCATCCGCCCCCCGGGAGCGGATCGCGGCGCGCGGGTCCTCCCCTTCGTCCACGTCCAGGCCGCGCAGGCCGAACTCGACCTTGGTGTCCGCGAGGACGATCCCGCGCTCGGTCGCGATCTCGTTGCCGCGCTGCAGGATCCGCACGGTCAGGTCACGAGCGCGCTCGGCGAGCCCCTGGCCGACCTCGTCGACGACCCCGGAGAAGGGGATCGGCTCGTCGTGCTCACCGGCGGGCGCCTTGGTCGAGGGGGTGAAGATCGGCTCCGGGAGCCGCGAGCCGTCCACGAGCCCGGCCGGTAGGTCGACCCCGCTGACGCTGCCGCTCGCCTCGTACTCCTTGAGCCCGCCACCGGTGAGGTAGGCGCGGGCGACGCACTCCACGGGCAGCATGTCGAGGCGCTCCACGAGGACCGCGCGCCCCGCCACGGCGGGCGGGACATCGGTCGAGACGACGTGGTGCGGCACGAGGTCGGCGACCTGCTCGAACCACCACAGCGACATCTGGGTCAGCACCGCCCCCTTGTCCGGGATCGGGGTGTCCAGGACGAAGTCGTAGGCCGAGAGCCGGTCGCTCGCCACGAGCAGCAGCCGGTCCGCACGCGGCGTGCCGTCCTCGCCGAGCGGTGCGTAGAGGTCGCGGACCTTGCCGGAGTAGACGTGGGCGTATCCGGGCAGCTCGAGGGCATCGCTCATGGGGTTCATCCTCGCACCCACCGACGCCTCCGCCCGGCGGACCTCCGCCCCGGACGGGGCTCCGCCGGTGGCGTCCCCTGCATCCCTCCTCGCGACAGGGGGCCAGCGGCGCGCGTCGTCACTCCTCGCGAAGGGAGCCCGGCCAGCGACGAGCGCCGGCACCCTCGGCGCCGCGGTGGTCCTCGGCGTTGTAGATCGGGCAGCTACTCGTCGAGAGGCAGCCGCAACCGATGCACCCGCTGGTCGTGTCCCGCAGCTCGACGAGGGCGTCGATCCGCTGCTGGAGGGCGTCGTGCCAGGAGCGGGAGAGCCGCTTCCAGTCCCGCGCGCTGGGCGGTCGCTCGGCGGGCAGGGTATCCAGCGCCGCCCGGATCTCGGCGAGCGAGAGACCGAAGCGTTGCGCCGCCCGCACGAAGGCCACCCGCCGCAGGGTGTGCCGCGGGAAGCGTCGCTGGTTGCCGGACGTGCGCGTGGCGCGCACCAGGCCCTTCTCCTCGTAGAAGCGCAGTGTCGGCACGGACACGCCGGAGCGCCGGGCGGCCTCCCCGATCGTCAGCAGGTCCCTCGTGTCCACCGCGCCACGCTACCGCCTTGACCTCAAGTGCACATGAGGTCGGAGGGTGGCGGTCATGACCTCGACGACCATCCCGTGCGCCTCGGGAGACCCGGAGCGGTGGTTCGCCGAGCACCCCGAGATCCTCGAGCACGCCAAGGCGCTCTGCCGCCTCTGCCCCCTGCGCGAGATGTGCCTCGAGGGCGCGCTCGAGCGCGGTGAGCCGTGGGGCGTCTGGGGCGGTGAGCTCTTCGACCGCGGTCGCGTCATCGCGGGCAAGCGCGCCCGCGGCCGTCCTCGCAAGGACGTCGCGGCCTAGCGGTCACGCCTGCGGCACGCTGATCTCCCCGCGCGAGGCGCGCAGGGCGATGTCGGTGCGGTGGTGGCTGCCGTCCAGCTCGACCTCGGCGACCCCGGCGTAGGCGCGCTCACGCGCCTCGGTCAGGTCGCCCCCGAGCCCGACGACCGAGAGCACCCGCCCGCCGGCGGAGACCAGCTGCTGCTCCTCGTCGGTCCGGGTGCCCGCGTGCAGGACGTGCACGTGCTCGGCCAGCTCACCGGCGGTCAGCTGGTCCAGGCCGTCGATCGGGTCACCGGTCCGCGGCGATGCCGGGTAGCCATCGGCGGCCACGACGACCGTCACTGCGGACTCCTCGCGCCAGCGGAGCGGGTCGTGGCCGGCCAGCTCCCCGTCCGCCGCGGCGCCGAGCAGGACGGCCAGCGGGGACTCGAGCCGGGCGAGCACGGACTGGGTCTCCGGGTCGCCGAAGCGCACGTTGAACTCGATGACCCGGGGCCCGCGCGAGGTGAGCGCCAGGCCGACGTAGAGCACCCCGACGAAGGGCGTCCCCCGCCGGGCCATCTCGTCGACCACGGGCTGCGCGACCCGCGCGACGACGTCGTCGACGAGCCCGTCCGGTGCCCAGTCGAGCGGGCTGTAGGCCCCCATGCCCCCGGTGTTGGGGCCCTCGTCCCCGTCGAAGACGCGCTTGAAGTCCTGGGCCAGGTCGAGGGGGACCACCGTGGTCCCGTCGCAGATGCAGAAGAGGCTCGCCTCCGGGCCGTCGAGGTACTCCTCGATGACGACGCGCGGGTCCTCCCCCTTCGCCAGGCAGGTGCCGCCGTGGGCCACCGCCACCTCGCGCTCCTCCGTGACGACCACGCCCTTGCCGGCGGCGAGCCCGTCGTCCTTGACGACGAAGGGAGGCCCGAAGGAGTCCAGCGCCTCGGCCACCTGCTCCTCGTCGGTGCACACCCGGGCCATGCCGGTCGGCACCCCGGCGGCGGCCATGACCTCCTTCGCGTACGCCTTGCTGCCCTCGAGCCGTGCCGCGGCGGCGCTCGGCCCGAAGCAGCGGAAGCCGGCCTCGCGGACCGCATCGGCCACCCCCGCCACGAGCGGCGCCTCCGGCCCGATGACGACGAGCCCGGCGTCGTGGCGGCGGGCCAGCTCGACCACCGCGTCGGGGTCGGTGGCGTCGACGGGCTCGTTGAGCGCGACGGCGTCGGTGCCCGGGTTGCCCGGGGCGGCGATGACCGCGCCGACGGTGGGGTCGTGGGTGAGGGCACGCACGATGGCGTGCTCGCGGGCGCCGGAACCGATGACGAGGACCTTCACGGGAGGTGAGCCTACGAGATGGGGCGCCGACGGCGCGCAGCCGCGGCGACCGGCGGCAAGAACGAGGTGGGGCGCAGCTCAGCGACAGGCAGGGGGGGAATCTATCGCGAGCTGCGCCCCCTGGTCGCGGGTCCAGACATCAGGGGGACACCGACCGCGCGACCGCCGGTCGTAACCGACTCATTGATAGTGACACTTGGATGAAGGTGAAATCAAGATGACGGACTGAGGGATTTCCCTGGGCTTGCACCCAGGTACTCCCCAGGCGCTCGTGGCCGGCGCCACCGCGGTTCGTCGCCGCCCCTACCCCTGCATCTAGACTCGGAGGTTCCGCCCATACCGAGGGGAGCATCAGCAGACCGTGACCGACGCGCATGTCGACACCGTCGCTGCCGAGATCGCCACCGAGCAGCAGCACCTGGACCGTGTCCACGAGGAGCTGGCGAAGGCCGGGAGGCGCGCGGATCTCGTCGCCAGCGACGGCATGTCCCGCGGCCGCACCGACCGCACCGGCGACGTGCGGGACGAGGAGATGTCCGGCCTCTTCGAGCGGGACGCTCTCGTCTACAACGCCGCGCGGCGGCTGGCCCACCTGGAGCACCAGTTCGAGGGCCTGGTCTTCGGCCGGCTCGACCTCCAGCCTCTCGACGCCGAGCCGGAGCGTGAGGTGCGCTACATCGGCCGCCTCGGCGTGCGGGACGACGAGTACGAGCCGCTCGTCATCGACTGGCGGGCACCGGCCGCGTCCCCCTTCTACCAGGCCACACCGGGCGACCCGAAGGGCGTGATCCGTCGCCGCGTCCTGCGCAGCCGCGGTGAGACCGTCATCGGGATCGAGGACGACCTCATGGTCCCCGAGGCGCCGGAGGACATGGTCGTCGTCGGGGACGGCGCGCTGCTGGCGGCCCTCACCCGCAGCCGCGGGCAGCGGATGCGCGACATCGTCGCCACCATCCAGGCCGACCAGGACGAGGCCATCCGGGCCACCGATCGCGGCGTCACCGAGATCACCGGCGGCCCCGGCACCGGCAAGACGGTCGTCGCCCTGCACCGCGCCGCCTACCTCCTCTACGCCAACCGGCGGCGCTACGAGTCCGGCGGCATCCTCGTCATCGGGCCGTCGGCGGCCTACACCGCCTACATCGAGCGGGTCCTTCCTTCGCTCGGTGAGGAATCGGTCGTGCTGCGCTCCGTCGGCGACGTCGTCGACGTCATCACCGCGGTCCGCCACGACCCACCGGCGACCGCGGCGGTCAAGGGGTCGCTCGCCATGCGCAAGGTCCTCGCGAGGCTGGCCACCCACCCCGTGCCGGGTGCCCCGACGAGCATGCGGGTCATGGTCGCCGGCTCCCCGATCCACCTCGACGAGGCGGCCCTGACGCGGGTCCGCCGGCAGGCGCTGCGCGACCGCAGCCGTAACCAGGCGACGCGGGCGGTGCGTGACCTGCTCGCGGAGGCGGCCTGGCGTCAGGTGGGCGAAGGGGAGAAGGAGGAGTTCCTCGAGGCCTTCGAGGACTCCCTGGCGGTGGACGAGTTCATGTCGGCCTGGTGGCCGCAGGTCGACCCGCGCGAGGCGCTGCTGTGGCTCGAGGACACCGAGCTCGCCTACGAGGTGTGCCACTCGATCCTCAGCCAGGGCGACGCGGCCGACCTCGCCCACTCCGTCCGTGAGGCGCTGCGCCTCGGCACGTGGTCGGTCTCCGACGTCGCGCTCGTCGACGAGCTGGCCACCCGGCTCGGGCAGGTCGAGGACGAGGAGCCCGAGGAGCGTTCCTTCTTCGAGATCGAGGAGCTCGACGGGGCCGAGGAGCTGCGGGCGATGGGCTCGGCGATCCGTGAGCCGGCGGTCGAGCACCACATGACGCCGTCCTCGGCCCGCGAGCGTCTGCTCGTCGGCCGCATCGGGCGACCCGACGAGTACGCGCACGTGCTCGTCGACGAGGCCCAGGACCTCTCACCGATGCAGTGGCGGATGGTCGCCCGCCGCGGTCGCCGCGCCTCGTGGACGGTCGTGGGCGATGTCGCGCAGGCCTCCTGGCCGGACGCGGACGAGGCCGCCCGCGCCCGCGACGAGGCCTACGGCACCCAGCCGCGGCAGGCCTTCCACATGCGTACGAACTACCGCAACGCCCGGGAGATCTTCGACTACGCCCGTGAGGTCATCCTGCCTGTCGTGCCGGATGCGGATGTGCCCGAGGCGGTGCGCGAGACCGGTGCGCTCCCGGTGGAGACGACCTTCGGTGACGCTCTCGACACCTCCCGGCCGGGGGTCGCGCAGGCCGCCGCCCGTGCCCTCGCCGACCTCGCGGAGGAGGTGGACGGATCCATCGCGGTCATCACCCCCCGTCGCCACCAGGACACCGTCCTCGGTCTGGACGGCAGCCACGGGGGCCGGGTCGTCGTCATCGACCCGCTCTCGACGAAGGGTCTCGAGTGGGACGCCACTCTCGTCGTCGACCCCGACGCGATCGCCGCCGAGTCGCCCGGCGGCGCTCGGATCCTCTACGTGGTGCTCACCCGTGCGGCGCACCGGATGAGCGTGCTGCGCCCGGCGGACTGATCCGCCCGCCGCCCGACGCGGACGGGCCCCGGAGCGTCAGCGCTTCCGGGGCCCGCCTGCTGGGAGATTCGGATCAGACGCTCTTGCGGCGGAACATCTGCTGGGCGCCACTGGTCTCCGCGCGGTGCGCGCCGTCGACCTTGCCGTGAGCCCCTTCAGGCGACACATCCGCCCCGCCGTGCGACTGCTTCTTCTCCAGCGCCTCCCGGAACTTCGCCTTCACGTCCTCGGGCGCGCTCTCGTGATTGCTCATGGGGGACTCCCTTCGTCGCCGGCCGGGACCGCACCTGCGGCACCTGTGCTCCCAGCCTCCCAGCGCGACGGGGGCCCGGCAACGGGTTATCGACCGCCGGGCCCCGCCCGATGTCCGCGAGCCCCGCTCCGCGCGCACCGGGCGCACGGACGATGAGCGGGGTTCGGCGGACTCAGGCGTCGAGCAGCGGGTGACGCTGGATGATCTCGTCGCGTCCGGGCCCGACCCCGATCGCGGAGACCCGCGCGCCGATGAGCTCCTCGACCCGCAGCACGTAGGCCCGGGCGTTCTCCGGGAGGTCCTCGAAGGTCCGGCTGCCGGAGATGTCCTCCCACCAGCCGTCGAGGTACTCGTAGATCGGCGTCGCGTGGTGGACGTCGGACTGGTTGACCGGCATCTGCTCGACCCGTTCGCCGTCGATCTCGTAGGCGACGCAGACGGGCACCCGCTCCAGGCCGGTGAGGACGTCGAGCTTGGTGATGACGAAGTCGGTGACGCCGTTGATCCGGGTGGCGTAGCGGCCGACGACCGCGTCCAGCCAGCCGGTGCGGCGCGGACGGCCGGTCGTCGTGCCGTACTCGTGCCCCGTCTTCCGCAGGAACTCCCCGTCGTCGTCGAAGAGCTCGGTCGGGAAGGGGCCCTCCCCGACCCGGGTGGAGTAGGCCTTGAGGATCGCGATGACCCGGGAGACCCGCGTCGGCGGGATGCCCGAGCCGGTGCAGGCCCCGCCGGCCGTCGCCGACGAGGAGGTGACGAAGGGGTAGGTGCCGTGGTCGACGTCGAGCAGCGTCGCCTGGCCGGCCTCGAGGAGGACGTTCTGGCCGGCGTCGAGGGCCTGCTCGAGCTCGAGGCTGGTGTCGCAGACCATCGGCCGCAGCCGGTCGGCGTAGGAGAGCAGCTCGGTCACGACCTCGTCGACATCGCTGGCGCGGGTGTTGTAGACCTTCGCGAGCACCTGGTTCTTGAAGTCGAGGGCCGCCTCGACCTTCTGCCGCAGGATGCCTTCGTCGAAGAGGTCCTGGACCCGGATGCCGACGCGGTTCATCTTGTCCGCGTAGGTGGGCCCGATCCCGCGGCCGGTGGTGCCGATCTTGCGCTTGCCGAGGAAGCGCTCGGTCACCTTGTCGAGCGTGCGGTTGTACGGCGGGATGAGGTGGGCGTTCGCGCTGATCCGCAGCTTCGAGGTGTCCACGCCGCGCGCCTCGAGCCCCTCGATCTCCTCGAAGAGCACCTCGAGGTCGACGACGACGCCGTTGCCGATGACCGGTGTGACGGTCGGGGTGAGGATGCCCGAGGGGAGCAGGTGGAGGGCGTACTTCTCCCCGTCGACGACGACGGTGTGGCCCGCGTTGTTGCCCCCGTTGAACTTCACGACGTAGTCGACGTCGCTCCCCATGAGATCTGTGGCCTTGCCCTTGCCCTCGTCGCCCCACTGGGCACCGATCAGCACGATCGCCGGCATGGCGCTCCTCCTCGCCCACGGTGTGGGCCCTTGACGGTCTCGACAGGGCGTCAGCCGCGGCCCTGCCGCGGCTGCCCACCCGGTGAAGTGTACCGACGCCCCGTCCCGAGCCGACCGTCGCGCTCCAGCGCGGCCCCGAGCTGGAAGCGGGTGGAGACCCCGTAGCGGTCCATGAGGGCGGCGACCCGGCGGCGGACCGTGCGCAGCCCGATGTGCAGGGTCCGGGCGATGAGCTCGTCCTTGGCCCCGAGGGCGAGCAGTCGGATGAGGGCGGGGTCGGCGTGCTCGTCCTGGATCTCCACGTGCGGGGCGATAGACCACATCGCCTCGAACCACGCCGCGAAGCAGGCCACGAGGGCGGGGTTGCGGATGAGCACGTACGGCCCCTCCGGGCGGCCCCACTCGGAGAGGGTGACCGTCGCCTCCTGGCCGAGGACGAGGAACTCGGTGCCCAGGTCCTCCGCGAGCCGCTGCTGCTGACCGATCCGGCGTCGTGCGGCGAGGCTCATCGCCGCCGCCTCGTCCTCGAGGATCGAGGGGTGGACGAGGGTGCGCTGGACCTGTCCCGCCTGGGCACGGTCACGTTCGTGCCGGGAGTTGGCCTCCTCCGCCCCCGCACCGACCTCGAGGACCATCATCGCGTTGTCGACCCGGTCGACGTTGCCGGCCAGGCGATCGAT
Source organism: uncultured Janibacter sp. (assembly GCA_964430615.1). GTDB lineage: Bacteria > Actinomycetota > Actinomycetes > Actinomycetales > Dermatophilaceae > Janibacter. The sequence continues at coordinate 8,132 of CAYSGN010000100.1, forward strand.
GATCGGGGCGGCCACACCCTGGTCCAGCACCTGCACGCCGGGGTCGTCGCCGAGGTCGATGTTGTGCATCCGCGCCCGGAGGGCGGTCAGGGCGTCACCGATGTCGATGAGCTTCTCGCGGGCCTGCTCCACCCGCACGGTGTCCTCGGCGAGGTAGGCCTCGAGTCGGCGGATCGGGTCCGACTCCGCCCTGGGATCCCGGCTGGTCGCGTCGGAGGACATGCAGGCATCTTAGTGCCAGTGTCCACTTCCTGCCGATATTTCGGGGATCGATACGGCAGAATGGGCGTACGCGAGGAGTCGTCCACAGGTATTCAGGGGACCTGAGTTCGACGCGTCGCGCACAGCCTTCCGGACATTTGGGACACCGGAGCGGCGCGAAGGGCGTCACGGCCGCGGCCGTGCCGCCCTTCGTGTGCCCACCTGCTCGTCTAGCCGAGCAGCTGCCGGGCCGCCTCCGCGGAGGAGTCGGCGAGGAAGGTGCGGCAGCGCTCTTCCTCCTCGACCTCCTCGATCTCCCCCGCGGCCTGCGACAGGGCGGCCAGCGCCCGGAGGAAGCCGCGGTTGGGCTCGTGCGACCACGGCACCGGCCCCTGGCCCTTCCACCCGGAGCGACGCAGGGCGTCCAGCCCACGGTGGTACCCGGTGCGCGCGTACGCGTAGCCCTCGATGCTGCGCCCCGCGTCCAGTGCGGTCTCGGCGAGGACGGCCCACGGCAGCGAGGAGGACGGGAGGTCCGCCGCCACCTTCGCGGGGTCCTCCCCGGCCACGATCCGCTCGGCCGCGGGGTCTTCGGGCAGGAGGGTCTCGGGGATGCCGAGCAGGTTCTCCATCATGCCTTCACCGACGTCCCGGCCGAGCGGAGGTTCTCGCAGGCCTCGACGATGCGCGCGGCCATGGAGGCCTCGGCCTCCTTGCCCCAGGAGCGCGGGTCGTACTGCTTCTTGTTGCCGACCTCGCCGTCGATCTTGAGGACGCCCGTGTAGTTCTCGAGCATCCAGCCGGCGACCGGGCGCGTGAAGGCGTACTGGGTGTCGGTGTCGACGTTCATCTTGATGACGCCGTAGTCGACGGCATCGGAGATCTCCTGCGCGCTCGAGCCGGAGCCGCCATGGAAGACGAGGTCGAGCGGGCGCTCCCCCTGGTCGGTGCCGTACTTCTCCACGACCGCGTCCTGGCACTGCTTGAGGATCTCCGGGCGCAGCTTGACGTTGCCCGGCTTGTAGACGCCGTGCACGTTGCCGAAGGTCAGGGCCGCCATGTACCGGCCCTTCTCGCCGAGGCCGAGCGCCTCGACCATGTCGAGGGTGTCCCCCGGCGTCGTGTAGAGCTTCTCGTTGATCTCGTTGGCGACGCCGTCCTCCTCGCCGCCGACGACGCCGATCTCGA
>CAYSGN010000101.1:0-9501 GCA_964430615.1 uncultured Janibacter sp.
GGCCCCTGACCAGCGGAAACGCCAGGTCAGGGGCCTTCGTCGTGCTCGCTCGACGAGCGGGGAGCGGTGTCCTGTGCCAGTGTCGAGAACATGGCGCTCGATGCTCCCCGATTCACCCCGGCGCAGTTCCGCCGGTCCTACTCCCAGGCCGAGGTCGACCACGTCGTGGACGTGGTCCTGGCCGATCTGGACCGGCAGGAGCCCCGGCTGAGCCCGGACTGGGTGCACGAGCAGGCCTTCCCGCTGGTGCGCTTCAAGGAGGGCTACGAGATGTCCGAGGTGGACGCGTGGCTGGACCGGGCGGCCGCCGAGCTGCGCTCCCGGAGCGAGGGCGGGTCCTAGTCGGCCGTCCGGCCGGACCAGGGCCGTCTCCTCCTACCCGCCGGGGGAGACCCACCCGCAGGGAGGCGTGTCCCCCCACGGGCTCTCCTGGGCGTCGGGACCGCTCGGGACGTAGACCACCCGGACCCACGGCGAGGTCTGCCAGGCGAAGCCGTCCTGGACCCGAAGGGTGGTGACCACCTCCTCGTCGGCCGGCGCGGCGCAGGCCTGACGCCAGGGCAGCGGCTCGAGGACCGCGCGGCGAGTCAGCCGGAGGTCGCAGAGGTGAGCAGGACGTGCTCGCCCCGCTCCACGAGGCGTAGCTCACCCGGGAGGGAGGCCTGGCGCCACCGGGCCACGAAGTCGCTCAGCGGGGAGCGGAAGACCGTGTAGTCCTCGTGGTGCACCGGCACGGTGACGGCCGGCTCGAGCAGGTCGACGAGGGCAGCACCCTGGTCCGCATCCATCGTCACGAGCAACCCGAGGATCCGTGTCCCGCCGAGGTGGATGACCATCGCATCGAGCGGCCCGAAGCGGTCGACCACCTCCCGCAGCCACGGACGGTAGAGGGTGTCGCCGGTGATGTAGACGCGCAGGGGACGCTCGGCGTCGGGGGACACGTGCTCCAGCACGCTCCCCATGACCGGGGGGAGCAGGCCCGAGGCCCACCCGGGGGCGTGCTCCCCCGGGGTGGAATGGACCGTGAGTCGCTCGTCGCCCCGGCTGAGGACGACGGAGTCCCACGTCGACATGGCCTCGACCTCGTGGAAGCCCCACGCGCTCAACCTCCGTGTCGCGTGCGGGGTGGTGAGGATCGGCAGGTCCTTGGCCAGACCCCGGCGCGCCACGCGGTCGAAGTGGTCACCGTGCAGGTGGGAGAGCACGACCGCATCGAGCTCGGGCAGGTCCCCGATGCCGAGGACCGGGTCCTTCAGCCGTCGGGAGACGAGACCCTTGCCGAGATAGGCCAGCTGCCCCCGGTGCAGGAAGTTGGGGTCGGTCAGGAGCGTGAAGCCGCCCATCTGGATCAACGCCGTGGCGTTCCCGATGAGCTGCAGCGTCGCCGTCGTCATGGCGCTATCTCGCGGCCACGCGCACGAGCTTGCGGTTGACGAACTCGTTCATGCCCTCCTCGGCGAGCTCACGGCCGTAGCCGGAGCGCTTCACGCCGCCGAAGGGGAGCCCGGGCAGCGTCGTGCCGTGCTCGTTGACGTAGGCCATGCCGACGTCGAGCCGGTCGGCCACCGTGGCCGCCTTCTCCGGGTCGTCGCTCCAGACGGAGCCGGAGAGCCCGAAGGAGGAGGCGTTGGCGATCTCGAGGGCCTCCTCGACGTCCTTCATCCGGTGGACCACCGCGACCGGGCCGAAGAGCTCCTCGGACCAGGCCCGCATGTCGGGAGTCACGTTCGTGAGCACGGTCGGTGCGTAGAAGGCGCCCGGGCCATCGAGAGGTGCCCCGCCGGTGTGCACCGTGGCGCCCTTCGCGATGGCATCGCGTACCTGCTCGTCCAGGTCGTCCCGTGCGGTGCTCGAGGACATCGGCCCCAGCCGGGTCTGCTCCTGCGTCGGGTCACCCACGACGGTGCCCTCGACCGCTCGGGTGAGCGCCTCGACGAAGGCGTCGTGGATGTCGTCGGCCACGAACATCCGCTTGGGGGAGTTGCAGGCCTGACCGCAGTTGGACAGGCGGGCCTTGGCCGCCGTCCGTGCCATCGCCTCGACGTCCGCGGCGTCGAGGACGAGCATCGCGTCGGAGCCGCCGAGCTCGAGCACGGACTTCGTGAGGTTCCTGCCCGCGGCCTCGGCGACCGATGCGCCGGCGCCCTCGCTGCCGGTCAGCGAGACCCCGCGCACCCTGGGGTCGGCGATGATGTCGGGAGCCAGCCGGCTGGAGGCGAAGAGGTTGGTGTAGACCCCCTCGGGCGCTCCCGCGGCACGGAGGATCTCCTCCATGAGGCTCGCGGACGCCGCGCAGATGCTCGCGTGCTTGAGCAGGATCGTGTTGCCCAGCATGAGGTTCGGCGCGGCGAAGCGGGCCACCTGGTAGTAGGGGTAGTTCCACGGCATGATCCCGAGGAGGGCGCCCACCGGCTCCTTGTGGACGATGCTGCGCAGGGCACCTTGCGGGTCCAGCTCCTCCTCGCGCAGCAGGTCCGGCCCGTGGTCGGCGTACCAGCGGTAGATGGAGCCGGCCAGCTCCACCTCCCCCTTCGCCTCGCGCAGGGGCTTGCCCATCTCCACCGCGATGGCTCGCGCGAGCTCGTCGGCGCGTTCGGTGTACAGGTCGGCGGCGCGACGCAGCACGGCGGCCCGCTCCTCCGGCGGGGTCGTGCGCCACCGCCCGTAGGCGGTGTCCGCCACCTCGACGGCGGCCATGGCACCGTCGAGGTCCAGGTGGTCGAAGGTGCGCTCGACCTCGCCGGTGGTGGGGTTCTCGGTGCGAAAGCTCGACATGTCGTCCTCTCGGTCCTCCTTGGCGACGTCACCTCGGCCCTACCCGGGCACCGATGCAGCATGCGCGCGGCATGACGGGGGGCCGCCGGGGTAGGAGCAGGGAGACGGAGGGAGGACCCGAGTGGCGACGACCCGCCCCGTGACCGGCGCCGGCGAGCCGGTGCAGGAGGGCTGGAGGACCCGGGTGACGGTCGTCCTGCTCACGTACAACTGCCGCGGGTGGGTACGCCCGACCCTGGAGCGCCTGGCTCGTCTTCCCGTGCCCGTCATCGTCGTGGACAACGGTTCCACGGACGGGACGCCGGCTCTGGTCCGGTCTCGAGCTCGTGGAGCTCGGGCACAACCTCGGGGCCGCCGGACGCGACGCCGGGGCGCGGCGGGCCCGGACTCCGTACGTGGCCTTCTGCGACGACGACGAGTGGTACGAGCCCGCCGGCCTGGCGCGGGCGGTCGATCTGCTCGATGCCCACCCCCGTCTGGCGCTGGTCAACGCGCGCATCCTCGTCGGCGAGGAGGAGCGGCTCGACCCGATCAGCGAGGAGATGGCCGCCTCATCCCTCGAGTCGTCCCACGCGGGTCTCCCGGGCGCACCGCTGCTCCGCTTCATGGCGGGGGCCGTGGTGTGCCGCCGGGCGGCGTTGGAGGAGGTCGGGGGCTACGACCCGCGGTTCTTCATCGGGGGTGAGGAGGAGACCCTGGCTCTGCCCCTGGCCAAGCAGGGCTGGCTCATGCGCTACGTCCCCTCCGTGGTCGTCCACCACCGACCCAGCACCATCGACGCGCCCCGACTGCGCCACTACGGCGTGCGGAACACCATCGTCACGGCCTGGCTGCACCGGCCGGCGGGCAGCGCGCTGCGCTGGACGTGGTTCATCGTGCGCACCACGCCATCGCGTCGTGTCCTGCTCCGCGGTCTGGTGATGGCCCTGGCCTGCGTCCCGTGGCTCCTGCGTGAGCGCCGTGTGGTGGGTGCCGAGCTCGAGCACGGCCTACGCCTGCTGGAGAGGCGCCGGATGGCGGCGACTCCCGGGCGTGGGCGCTCAGGTGACTCCGTGTGGTGATCAGTGACCCGCGAGCGCCGCGCGGCCACGGGCCCGCTCACGCCACCAGCTGACCGTGCGCGCGAGCCCCTCCGTCCACGGCGTGCGCGGGCTCCAGCCGAGCACCTGCGTGGCACGCGTGATGTCGGGGCAGCGGACCTGGGGGTCGTCGACCGGTCGCCCGACATGCGTGATCCGGGAGGACGAGCCGGTCGCCTCGATGACGTCCTCGGCGCTGTCCTGCACGGACTGCTCGGCGGGGTTGCCCAGGTTGACCCCCGCCCGCTGCCATCCCCGCATGGCCCCCTTCGCCGCGGGTAGCGGTAGGGGGATCCGACCCAGGAGGATCCGATGACCGAGCACGATCCCCGGCACGACGACGTCCCAGTCCCCGGGGCGCCGGCCCAGACGCCCCCACCCGTGGCGGAGCCGACGGGCCCCTTGCCGCCGAAGCCCGACCAGCGGCCCGCAGCACCCGTCTCGCCCACCGGCCGCCCGCACGACGGCGACCCGGACGACCGGCAGCAGGCCGGTGCCTACCTGACCACGGCCCAGGGCGCGCGCCTGCGCGACACCGACCACTCGCTCAAGGCGGGGGAGCGAGGACCCACCCTGCTCCAGGACCACCACCTGCGCGAGAAGATCACCCACTTCGACCACGAGCGCATCCCGGAGCGGGTCGTCCACGCCAGGGGCGCCGCCGCGCACGGGACCTTCACCGGCTACGGGACCGCGGCCGGGGTGTGCCGGGCCGCGTTCCTCGCCGAAGGCAAGCAGACCCCCGTCTTCACCCGCTTCTCCACCGTCGTCGGGTCGCGGGGGTCCCCCGACCTGGCTCGGGACACCCGGGGCTTCGCGACGAAGTTCTACACCGACGAGGGCGTCTTCGACCTCGTGGGCAACAACTTCCCGGTCTTCTTCATCCAGGACGCGATCAAGTTCCCCGACATCGTGCACGCCGCGAAGCCGCACCCGGATCGGGAGATCCCGCAGGCGCAGAGCGCGCACGACACGTTCTGGGACTTCGTGTCCCTGCACACCGAGGCGCAGCACCACACGATCTGGCAGATGTCCGACCGGGCCATCCCTCGCTCCTTCCGGATGATGGAGGGCTTCGGCGTGCACACCTTCCGGCTCGTGAACGAGGCGGGGGAGACCAGCCTGGTCAAGTTCCACTGGAAGCCCCACCTCGGTGTGCACTCGGTGCTGTGGGACGAGGCCCAGCTGACCAACGGGGCCGATCCGGACTTCCACCGTCGGGACCTCGCGGACGCCATCGAGGCCGGCGCGTACCCGGAGTGGGAGCTGGGCATCCAGGTGATGCCGGACACGGAGGACGAGACCTTCGAAGGCATCGATCTCCTCGACCCGACGAAGATCGTCCCCGAGGAGCTGGCGCCGGTACAGGCGATCGGCCGGCTCCGGCTCGAGGCCAACCCGACCAACTACTTCGCCGAGACCGAGCAGGTGGCCTTCCACCCCGGGCACCTGGTCCCGGGCATCGACGTCACCGACGACCCCTTGCTGCAAGGACGGCTCTTCTCCTACCTGGACACCCAGCTCACCCGGCTCGGCGGGCCCAACTTCGCCCAGATCCCGATCAACCGGACGCATGCGCCGGTCAACGACATGTTCCGCGACGGCATGCACCAGACAGCGGACCACGCCGGGGTGGCGCCCTATCGGCCCAACAGTCTCGACGGTGGCTGCCCCTTCCACGCCGGGACGGAGGACGCCGCGCTCATCGAGGTCCCCCAGCCGGTCGCCGGGCCGAAGTCCCGCACGGCCGCGGCCTCCTTCGACGACCACTTCAGCCAGGTGCGCATGTTCTGGCGCAGCCTGACGCCGACGGAGCAGGACCACGTCGCCTCGGCCTACACCTTCGAGCTCGGCAAGTGCTACGAGGAGGCGGTGCGGGTCCGGCAGGTGGAGTGCCTGGCCCGGGTCTCGCACGAGCTCGCCACGCGGGTGGCGACCGCTCTGGGCCTGCCGGTGCCGCCTGAGCAGGACCTGGCCGACGTCGCCCCGAGCGCCGCCCTCTCCCAGATCGGCCACGAGTGGCCGATCGCGGGGCGCAATGTCGCGATCGTCGTCGACGGGGGCAGCGACGTGAGCGAGATCGAGGGCCTGCGACGGCGTGTCTCGGAGGCGGGCATGGTGCCGTTGGTCGTGGCCCCTGTGGCTGGTCGGCTGGGCGGTGACGGGTCGGGGGTGCCCGTGCAGCGCACCCTGCACACGGCGCGCTCGGTCGAGTTCGACGCGATCCTGCTGGCAGGTACGCCGGACGGGTCCTCGGACCCCACGGCGGGCGCGGACGCCCGTGCCATGGACCCGATGGGGGCATCGGACGCGGCCACGGTCGATCCTCGCCTGCAGCTGCTCGTCGGCGAGGCATTCCGTCACGGCAAGGCACTCGGGGCGTGGGGCCGAGGGGTCCGCACGCTCGAGATCACAGGATGTGCGGGCGCGCCCGGCGTGGTCGTCGGTGAGCAGCCGGAGCAGGTCCTGGGAGCGGTGGAGGAGCTGCTCTCGGCTCACCGCGTGTGGGAGCGCATCGGTTCGGCCCCCTGAGCCGTCTCGGCGAGCAGCGCCCGCGCCTCGCGCAGGACCTCCGTCGGGGTGGTCCGCGCGAGGCGCGGGTCGCAGTGCCGTCCGTGAGGGTCCCCCTGCGGGTCCTCGACGTGGGGACTCCACAGCACCCGGTGCCGCTCGTGGTCGATCCGCGGCCCCCACAGCCTCGGTGGGACCGGGCCGAAGAGCGTCACCGACGGCGTGCGGTGTGCGGTGGCGAGGTGGGCCACACCGGTGTCACCGCTGATGACGAGTGCGGCCCCGGCGACGAGCCGGGAGAGGCCGTCCAGGTCGAGCTCGCCGCAGGCGTCCTCGACCTGCGCATCGGTGGCGGCGACCTGGGCGCACTCGATGGCCTCCGCCCGTGTGCCGGTCACCACCACGTGGTGGCCGTCCGCCCGCAGACCGCGGACCACCCGCTGCCAGCGCGGCACGGGCCAGCGGCGTGCCGGGGCCCCGGCCCCCGGGTGGACGACGACGGCGCCGCGGGCGGGCCCTGGTGGTCGGGGGAGGAGGAGGTCGGTGGGGTCGGCGCGCTGCCCGAGGAGGCCGACGAGGTGGCACCACCGGTCCACCTCGTGGCTCTCCGAGCACCACACCGGCCCCTGAGGGTGGATGTCCGGCACGGCGAAGGCGACGAGACGTCCGGGACGGGTGGCCAGCAGCGCCCGGTGGCTCTGCGGACCCCTGCCGTGCAGGTTGACCGCCACCTCCGGCGGTGTACCCGTCCACCCGAGCGGGCCGAGGCCGGTGGTGGGGAGGACCTCGTCGACCAGCCCGAGGTGACGCTGCCAGTCGCCGAGCGCGGCCGGGGCGGCCAGCACGAGACGCGCGTCGGGCAGGGCGCGACGGATCCCACGAAGGGCGGGTACGGCGGCCAGCGCATCACCGAGGCCGAGGGCACGCAGCACCAGGACGGTCCCCGCCGTCACGGCCACGACGGCTCCGTCGAGGTGGCCACGACGAGCTCACGGACCTCGCATCCGGTCGGCATGCGCAGCGCCTGCAGGACCGCGGTCGCGACGTCCCCCGGGTCGTTCAGGTGTGCCTCCGGCCCGGGCAGGTACTGCTCCGTGCGCCCGTCGAAGAAGTGGGTGTCCATCCCCCCGGGGACGAGCAACGTGACGCCGACGCGGCCGGCGAGCTCCATCGCCAGGGCTCGGGTGAACCCGACGATCCCGAACTTCGAGGCGCAGTAGGCCGTGGCGTCGCCCGCCGGGCGCAGCCCGACGGTGACGACCGTGCCGCGCACGGCCTCGAGGTGCGGCAGGCAGGCGCGCACGACCGCGACCGTGCCGAGAGGTTGACCCGCACCACCTGCTCCCACTGCTCCCGCGGGATCTGTGCGAGCGGGCCGCAGGCGTCGGTGCCTGCCGCGGTCACGACGGCCGTGGGTGGCCCGACCCGTGAGACGAGTTCCTCCACGGCCACCTCCGCGGCTGCGCTGCTGCTGAGGTCGGCCACGGCGTAGGGGGTGGTGGAGTCGTCCGGCGGTACCCGGTCGATGACCGCGGCTCGTCCGCCGGCCTCCTGCACCCGATGCACGACGGCTTCGCCGAGCCCGCTCGAGCCTCCCGTGACGTAGACCGTCCCCAGGCGCTGGTCCGATGTCATGGTCGTGTCTCCCTTCGTCATGGTGTCCGTGTCAGCAGGTCCGTGGTGATCGGCCGGTGAGATGGGGGAGGAGGACCACACGTACACCCCAGCCGCGGACCAGGCCCGACTCCGGGAGGGGAGCGTTCTCGTAGTCGCCTCCCTTGGCCCACACGTCCGGACGGAGCCGACGCAGCGCCTCGTGGGGGGTCTCCTCGTCGAAGACGATGACGTGATCGACGCAGGAGAGGCCGCGCAGCACCCGCGCCCGGTCCGTCTCCGGCTGTGCCGGCCGTCCCGGTCCCTTGAGCCGGGCGACCGACGTGTCCGAGTTGATGAGGACGACGAGGGCGTCACCGAGTCCGCGGGCTGCTTCGAGGCAGGAGACGTGCCCGGCGTGCAGGAGGTCGAAGCATCCGCCCGTGGCCACGATGGTGCCCCCTTCGGCACGGACCCGGTCGATGGCCGCCCTCCCGTCGTCGGGGACGCCACTCCTTCGCTGCGCGGGCCGCGACGGTCCTTCGCGGAAACTCTCCGTGCCGCCGTCGACGAGCCATCGGCGCGCGTGGGCCACCGCCTGCGCGGCGGCCTCGCTCGTCGTGGCGCCGCGGGCGAGGCCGGCGACGAGCCCCGCCACGAAGGCGTCCCCGGCACCACAGCTGTCACCCTCGACCGCCGTCGTCGGCAGATGGGTCGGCTCCCCGCCGCTCGTGGCCAGCCAGGCCCCGCCCGGTCCGTCGGTCACGCAGACGGACCGGGCGGCCCACTCGCGGACGAGGGGCGCCGGCGACGTCCTCGGGCGTGCGGGCGGAGCCACCCACGGCCCGCGCCTCCGTCAGGTTGGGGGTGACCACGGTGCAGCCCGGCACCGGCGCCGGTCCCTTCGGGTGCGGGTCCCACACGAGAGGGCTCCGGCGTGCCCGGGTCGCCAGCAGCTCCTGCACCGGCGGGTGATCGGTGGTCCCCGCGCCGTAGCAGGAGACGAGGACGACATCGGCACCCTCGATGGCGGTGACCGCCTCGTGGGGGACCTCGCCCACGGGTGCGGCCGGGCCGCCCTCGTCGACGCGGAGCAAGGACTGCCCTCCGCTGCGGGCACGGGTCTTGCACCGCGTGGGTCCCTCCTGCTCGAGGGCCACCAGATGCACCCCTGCGCGGTCGAGCTGTCCGCGCAGCGCCTCGCCGGCCCGGTCGTCGGCGACGGGGGCGACGAGCGTGACCCGCATCCCGTGCGCGGCGCACAGGAGGGCGCTCAACCCGGCCGCACCAGGGCCGCTGCGTTCGGATTCCACGTCGAGCACGGGCACGGGAGCGTCGGGACACACCCGCTCGACGGAGCCGAGCAGGTCCCGGTCGAGGACCAGGTCGCCGACGACGGTCACCTCGGGCAGGCGTTTCACGACGCCACCTCCTCGGGCCGGGGGCCCTCGTCCCACGGTCCCGAGGGCATGGCGCGGATCTCCCGCAGCGCCTGCTCCGTCGCCTTCGTCACCACGGACCAGTCGAAGCGGCGGACGCACCG
>CAYSGN010000102.1:0-9006 GCA_964430615.1 uncultured Janibacter sp.
AGGGTGCCGGCTTCGTGGGTGCGAAGCACGTCGGTGCTCTTCCTTCCTCGGGGTCACCGGGCGGTCGCCCGGCCGAGCCCATCCTACGAAGCCCGGCTACGCTCCAGCGAACGGGATGCCTGCCCGTGCGCGGCTCAGGACCGCCCCCGGTTGGACGGGTGCGCCGGCCAGGGGCTGGCGGCCGGGCGGAGGGAGGCCCACCCCCGCTCCCGCATCCGGTGCGCGGCGAGGGCGGCGACGAGCAGCGTCGCATTGTGCAGGTGACCGGCGAGGATGCCGTCGACGACCTCGTCCAGGGGGACGGCCCGGTGGACGATGTGGGCCTCCTCCCCTTCGCGCTCGTGGCGCTCCTCCTCGGGGACGGGGTGGAGACCGCGGGCCAGGTAGATCCGCAGCGCCTCGTTCATACCTCCCGGCGAGGAGAAGTAGTCCACGAGGAGCGCCCAGTGCTCGGCGACCACGTCGGCCTCCTCGGCGAGCTCTCGCTGGGCCGCGGCGAGGGGGTCCTCCCCCTCGATGTCGAGCAGCCCGGCCGGGATCTCCCACTCGTGGGAGGCGATCGGGTGCCGGTACTGCCGGATGAGCAGGACCCGGTCCTGCTCGTCGAGGGCCAGCACGGCGACGGCCCCCGGGTGGTCGATGACCTCGCGCACGAGGTGCTCGCCCTCGTACTCGAAGCCGTCGCGGCGCACGTCCCACACGACGCCGTCGAAGACGAGCTCGCTGCTCGTGACGCGGGGCCGGCTCAGCTCGTCCCGCAGTGCCCCGTCACCGGGCACGTGGGGGCCGCTCACCTCGGCGCCGCCGTCTCCACGTCCTCGTCGGCCTCCGCGGTGGCCGGGGGCTCGACCTCGACGAGCCGGGACTCGCGCTGGGCCTGGACCGCGGCGCCGACGAGGCCGGCGAAGAGGGGGTGGGCGCGGTCGGGGCGGGACTTGAACTCCGGGTGGGCCTGGGTGGACACGTAGTAGGGGTGGACCTCACGGGGCAGCTCGACGAACTCGACGAGACCGAGCTGCGGGTGGGTCCCGCTGACGACGAGACCGGCCGCCTCCAGCTCCTCCCGGTAGGCGTTGTTCACCTCGTACCGGTGGCGGTGGCGCTCGCTGACCCGCGTGCTGCCGTAGGCCTGCGCGGTCACCGACCCCTCGAGGAGGTCGGCCGGGTAGGAGCCCAGACGCATGGTCCCGCCGAGATCGCCGGCGCCGTCGACGACGGTCTTCTGCTCCTCCATCGTCGCGATGACCGGTGCGCTCGCCGCGGGGTCGAACTCGGTGGAGCTGGCGCCCTCGATCCCGGCCACGTCGCGGGCGTACTCAATGACCATGCACTGGAGCCCCAGGCAGATCCCGAGGGTGGGCACCTGACGCTCGCGGGCCCAGCGAAGGGCGCCGAGCTTGCCCTCGATGCCACGCACCCCGAAACCTCCCGGCACGAGCACCGCGTCGACCCCGCCGAGTGCCTTCGCGGCCCCCGCGGGCGTGTCGCAGTCGTCCGAGGCGACCCAGCGGATGCGCACCTTCGCGTCGTTGTGGAAACCGCCGGCGCGCAGGGCCTCCGTGACCGACAGGTAGGCGTCGGGCAGGTCGATGTACTTGCCGACGAGTGCGACCTCGACCTCGTGCTGGGGCTGGTGGACCCGCCGCAGCAGGATGTCCCAGTTCTCCCAGTCGACGTCGGTGAAGTTCACCCCGAGACGGCGGATGACGTAGGTGTCCAGGTGCTCCCGGTGGAGCACCTTCGGGATGTCGTAGATGCTCGGGGCGTCGACCGCAGCGGCCACCCCCGCCATCTCGACGTCGCAGCTCATCGAGATCTTGCGCTTGATGTCCGAGGAGATCTCCCGGTCGGCCCGCAGCACGATGGCATCCGGCTGGATGCCGACCTGGCGCAGCGCGGCGACCGAGTGCTGGGTGGGCTTGGTCTTCATCTCGCCGCTGGGGGCGATGAAGGGCACGAGCGAGACGTGCAGGAAGAAACAGTTGTCCCGGCCGAGCTCGTGACGCACCTGGCGGGCGGCCTCGAGGAAGGGCAGGGACTCGATGTCGCCGACGGTGCCACCGATCTCGGTGATGATGATGTCCGGCGCGTCCGCGGCGTCCACCCCCGGGCTGCCCGCGGCGGGGGCGCGCATCCGGGAGGAGATCTCGTCGGTGATGTGCGGGATGACCTGGACGGTGTCGCCGAGGTACTCACCCTTGCGCTCGCGGGCGATGACCCGGCTGTAGACCTGCCCGGTCGTCACGTTCGCCGAGCCCTGGTGGTTGGTGTCGAGGAAGCGCTCGTAGTGGCCGATGTCCAGGTCGGTCTCGGCGCCGTCCTCGGTGACGAAGACCTCACCGTGCTGGAAGGGATTCATCGTCCCCGGGTCGACGTTGAGGTACGGGTCCAGCTTCTGCATGGTCACCCGCAGGCCACGGGCCCGTAGCAGGTGTCCAAGGCTCGAGGCCGTCAGGCCCTTGCCGAGCGAGGAGACGACTCCTCCGGTCACGAAGATGTGTTTCGTCAGTGCCACCACGGGCTTTCACTCTACGGCACGCGAAGGGGTCATCGGCACCCGGCACTGCTCGAGCAGCTCGCGCGCGTGGTCCAGCCCCGCGTCGGTGTCACCGCCGCCCATCATCCGGGACAGCTCGGCCAGACGGTCCTCGTCCTCGACGACGCGCACGTCGCTGGAGGTGACCTGCTCGCCGTGGGACTTGTGCACGACGAGGTGCCGGTCGGCGTGCGCGGCCACCTGGGCGAGGTGGGTGACGACGATGACCTGGCTCGTGCGGGCCAGGGCCGCCAGCCGGGCACCGACGTCGAGCGCGGCGCGACCACCGACGCCGGCGTCCACCTCGTCGAAGACGAAGGTGGGCACCTGGCTGCGTCCCGTGCCGGCGATGGCGACCTCGATCGCGAGCATGATCCTGCTCAGCTCACCGCCGGAGGCTGCCCTGGTCACCGTGCGGGGGCGGGTGCCCTTGTTCGCGGCCACCCGGATCTCGACGACGTCCCCACCGTCCGCGCCGACCCGGCGGGCCTCCCCTTCGCCGTCGGGGGGTGGGAGGTCCGCCCCGCCGTCGTCGGCGCGCGGGGTGACCGCGACCTCCACCCGCGCCGTCGCCATCCCCAGCAGACCCAGCTCGTCCTGGACCACCTCGGCGAGACGGCGTGCCGCCTCCTCGCGGGCGGCGGTGAGTCTCTCGACCGCGTGCCACAGGTGCCGGCGGGTCTCCTCCACCGTCCTCGTCAGCTCGGCGATGCGCTCGTCGGCGCCCTCGAGCCCGGTGAGCTCCTCACGCGCCGCGTCACGGTGGGCGAGCACGGCGGCGATGTCGTCCCCGTACCGGCGAGTGAGGTCACCGAGGGCCGCACGACGCTCCTCGACCGCCGCCAGTCGGGCGGGGTCGACCTCGACGTCGGCGGCGTAGCCGGACAGCTCGCCGGCGAGGTCCGCGGCGAGCACCCCGATCTCCCCCAGCCGCTGGTGCAGCTCGGTGAGCGAGGAGTCGTGCTCGACGACCCGCTGGAGCTGGTCCCCGGCCCGGGCGAGGCGGCCCACGACGTCGTCCCCGTCGAGGCTGTCGGGGTCGGAGAGGAGGCGGTGGGCCAGCTCGGCGCCGGTGCGCAGCTCCTCCGCGTGGGCGAGTCGCGCGGCCTCCGTCGCGAGCTCCTCCTCCTCGCCCGGCTGGGGCTCGACGGCGTCGATCTGGCCGACCTGGTGGCTGAGCAGCTCCATGCGCTGCAGCCGGGTGCGCTCGCCCTCGACGAGCTCCTCGAGCCGACGCTCCGCCTCGCGCCACCGGGTGAAGAGGTCGGCCACCTCGCTCGCGGCGGCGCCGACCGGCTCGCCGCCGTAGGCATCGAGCATCGCCCGGTGCTGGGCCGGGCGCCGTAGCCGCCACTGGTCCGCCTGGCCGTGCACGGCGACGAGCTCCTCGGCGAGCTCGCTCAGGGTGCCGACGGGGGCCCGGCGTCCGCCGACGTGCGCGCGGCTGCGGCCCTCCGCGCTGATCGTGCGGGCGAGGATGAGCTCCGGCTCGTCCGGGTCCGCGCCGGCCTCGCCGGCCAGGTGACGGGCGGGGTGGTCCGGGTCGAGGTCCAGGGCGGCCTCGATGACCGCCTCGGAGCTGCCGGTGCGCACGAGGTCCGGGTCGGCCCGGCCGCCGAGGACCAGACCGAGGCCCGAGACGACCATGGTCTTGCCGGCCCCGGTCTCGCCCGTGACGACGGTCAGCCCGGGCGCGAGCGTGAGGGTGGCGTCCTCGATGACGCCCAGCGTGCGGATGTGCAGCTCACGCAGCATCTGTCAGTCCTGCGTGCCCGGCCTGGCACCACCGCGCCACCCCTGGACGGGCAGGTCGAACTTCGCCACGAGGCGGTCGGTGAAGGGGGCCTCGTTGAGCCGGGCGAGGCGCACCGGCTCGCTGGAGTGGCTGACCTCCACCCGCGAGCCCGGGGGGAGGTTGACCGCGCGACGGCCGTCGCACCACATGACGCCGTGCCCCTCGGTGCCCTGGACGAGCTCGACGGCCAGGTCGGAGGTGGGGGCGACGACGAGTGGCCGCGCGAAGAGGGCGTGAGCGCTCAGCGGGACGACGAGCATCGCCTCGACGCCGGGCCAGACGATGGGCCCGCCGGAGGAGAAGGCGTAGGCGGTCGACCCCGTCGGGGTGGACATGACCACGCCGTCGCAGCCCCACGTCGACAACGGCCGTCCGTCGATCTCGATGGTCAGCAGGAGCATCCGCTCCCGGGCCGCCTTCTCGACGGTCACCTCGTTGAGGGCCCAGCTGCGCGCCACCTCGACGCCGTCGCGGGTGGCCACGACGTCGAGGGCCATGCGCTCCTCGACCCGGTAGTGGCGGTCGACGATGTGCTCGACGGTCGCGTCCACGTCCTCCCGCTCGGCCTCGGCGAGGAAGCCGACGTGACCGAGGTTCACCCCGAGGACGGGGGTCCCGGTGCCTCGGGCGGTCTCGGCGCCGCGCAGGATCGTGCCGTCACCACCGAGGACGACGACGAGCTCGACGTCTCGTGCGGGGTCGTCCCCGTCGTGGACGACGGAGACCGGGTGGCGGCCGAGGATGCTCTGGGCGATCTCGCCCGCGGGCACGCGCACCTCGATCCCGGCCTCGGTGAGCCGCTCGGCGACGCCGATGGCGACGTCGAGGGCCTCCGGCCGCCCGGGGTGGGTCAGGAGGAGCACCCGTCGCTGTGCTCCGTTCATCGCTCCTCCTCGTGGACCAGGTTGTGCGCCATCACGCGAAGAGCCTGCCACGACTCACCGACGCCGCCGCGAGCGAGGTGCACGAGGTACTCGTGATTTCCCTCTCCCCCGACGATCGGGCTGGGCGCCAGACCGAGGACCGAGAGGCCCGCCTCCTGCGCCGCAGAGAGCACGCCCTCGAGTGCCTCCAGCCGTGCCGCGGGGTCGGTGACGACCCCGCGGCGACCGACGCGGCCGCGACCGACCTCGAACTGGGGCTTGACGAGCAGGACGGCCTCGCCGCCCTCGACGAGCAGCCCGGCGATCTCGGGAAGCACGAGACGAAGGGAGATGAAGCTCAGGTCCCCCACGACGACGTCGACCGGTCCGTCGATCGCCTCGGGGGTCAGGCCCCGCACGGTCGTGCCGCTGCGCTCGCTCACCCTCGGGTCCGCAGTGAGCTCGGGTGCCAGCTGGTCGTGACCGACGTCGAGGGCGATGACCTGCGTCGCGCCCCGGGCGAGGAGCACCTGGGTGAAGCCGCCGGTCGACGCGCCCACGTCGAGGCACCTGCGCCCGAGCACGTCGAGGGGGAATGCCTCGAAGGCGCCGAGCAGCTTGTGGGCCGCTCGGCCCACCCACTCCTCGCCCGTCTCCACGCTGATCTCGCAGGCCTCCTCGACCCGGGCGGCCGGCTTGGTCACCAGACGCCCGTCGACACGGACCCGCCCGGCCACGACGAGCTCACGCGCGCGCACGCGGCTGCGGGCCATACCGCCCTCGACGAGGGCCACGTCGAGCCGCATGGACCCGGGCACTCAGGTGCCGAGGTCGGAGAGACGCCCGGTGAGGATCCGGTGCACGTCCTCACCGGCCGCGAGGACGGCGTCCAGCTCCTCGGACGTGGGAGTGGCGGGCTGCTCGCTCCCGGGCGTCGGCAGCCCGGGCGTGCCGGCGAGACGCCGCAGACCCTCATCGACGGCCTCGTCACCGGTGGCGGGAAGGTCGGCCGGCACGTCAGGCACGCCTCGTGCTGGACGTGGTCCCGGGTGACGTCGTGGCAGCCCGCTGCGTGGCCGCCCCCGACGTCGCGGCGGACGTCTTCGCCGCGCTCTTCTTCGTCGTCGCCTTCTTCGCGGCGGCGCTCTTGGTCGCCGGCCCCGAGGTCTTCGCCGCGCTCTTCTTCGTCGTCGCCTTCTTCGCGGCGGCGCTCTTGGTCGCCGGCCCCGAGGTCTTCGCCGCGCTCTTCTTGACAGCCGCGCCCTTCGTCGCCGGCCCCGCCGTCCTCGCTGCGGACGTCTTCGCCGCGCTCTTCTTCGTCGCCGCCTTCTTCGCGGCGGCGCCCTTGGCGGGCGCGTTCTTCGATGCCGACTTCTTCGCCGCACTCGTGGGCGACGAGGTCCTCGTGGCGGCCGGGGCCTTCGCGGTCGCACGCGCCGGGGCCTTCGTCGCGGTCCCGGTGCTCGTCTCCGGCTGCGCAGCCACCACGTCCGGAGGTGAGGTCGTCTCCGCAGCCACGGGCTCCACCTTCGCCCGGAGCGCCTCGCTCACCGCGTCGAGATCGCCCTGCTCCTCCTCGGGCCAGCGCCGCTCCTGAGCGGCAGGGTCCGGCACGGCACCGGCGACGAGCAGGGTATCGGCGAGGCGCACGATGCCGAGGGCCCGGTCCAGGCTCATCTCGGTGAGCTTCAGGCCGAGATGGATCAAGCTGCGTGCGGGGTCCACGTCACTCCTTGGGTCGGCTCCGGCCAACGCTACCGGCTCGCCAGAGCTGCGCCACGTCCTCCCGGGCCAGCCGGCCCGCGTCGACCGCGCTCCACACGGCATCCAGCGCCGCCCGCTCGGCGTCGAGCCCGTCACCGTGCACCTCGAGAGCATCCGTGACGCGGGCCCGGGCCCGGCCACGGACCGCGAAACCGTCGGCCTCCTCCGCCTCGGGATAGGCCCGGAAGAGGTCGCCCAGGTCGCCCAGCAGGTAGGTGGGTCGCATCTCCGGTGGAGCTGCGGCGGCATCGGCCGCGGTGTGCACCCCGGTGAGGACGAGCGCCCCCTCCATCCCGGCGGCCACCGCACCCGCGATGTCGGTGTCGAGTCGGTCGCCGACGGCCAGGACCCGGTCGACGGCGCCGTGGGCGACCCGAGCCGCCAGCACGTACATGGGTGGCTCGGGCTTCCCGATCACCGTGGGCTCGACGTCGACGGCCATCCGCACGGCGGCGACGAGGGACCCGTTGCCGGGGGCCACCCCGTGCTCGGTGGGCAGCGTCCGGTCGCGATTGGTCGCGACCCATCGGGCACCGCGCTGGATGGCGAAGGCGGCCGCGGCCAGGTCGTCGGCCGTCACCTGCGCCCCGTACCCCTGGACGACGGCCGCCACGTCGCCGGGCTCACCCGGCCGGCGCGGTTCCAGGCCCACGGAGCGAAGGGAGTCCGCCACCCCGGGTCCGCCGACCGCCAGGACCGCGGTGCCCGGAGCCAGCTCGTCGGCGAGCACCCGGGCCGCGGTGAGGGACGAGGTGAGCACCATGTCCGAGGTGGTCCGCACCCCGTGCCCCCGCAGCCGCTCGGCCACCTCGGCGGGCGTCCGGGCGGCGTTGTTCGTCGCGTAGACGACCGGGACGTCGAGGCGGTCGAGCGCCTCGACCGCACCCGGGACCGCGCGGTCGCCCCGGTAGACGACCCCGTCGAGGTCGCACACCAGGCCGTCCACCCGGTGCGCCAGGATCACTCGCCGGCCTCCGGCCCGGGTACCTCCGTACCCTCGGAGCTGATCTGCACACCGTCGAGCTCGTCGACCCGCTCGACGGCATCGGTCTCGCCGTCCTCGTCGGCCACGGCCGCCTTGGCGAACCACGTCCGTGCCTCGTCCCGACGACCGACGTCGAGCAGCGCGTCGGCGTAGGCGTACCACACCCGCGCCGCCCACGGACGTCCGTCGACCCGGTCCACCTGCCGCTGCAGCGCGAGGACGGCCGCCTCCGCCTGGCCCATGTCCCGACGGATCCCCGAGCCCACGATGAGCAGCTCGATCTGCTCCTCGGCGCCGAGGAGCTGGGCCTCGTCGGAGCCGAGCAGCTCGAGCGCACGCTCCGGTCGGCCCAGGCCCCGCTCGCTGTCGACCATGAGCGGCAGCAGGTGCGAGGATCCGCTGAGCCGCCGCACGGTGCGGAACTCCTTGAGCGCACGGGCGTAGTCACCCATGCGGTAGGCCACGAACCCCAGCGCCTCGCGGGCCGCAGGGACCCGTCCGGCCCGCCGGACCGCCGTCTCCGCGTGCGCCAACGCCCCGTCGAGGTCCTCGGCCTCGAGCAGCGCCGCGACCATGACGAGATGCTGTGCCACCCCGTCGGCGTTCTCCTTGCTCAGGGTGCGCAGCTGCTGGCGAACGCCGCGGTCGAGCTCCTTGCCGGTCACGTCCGACGGGATCGCCGGGTCCGGCTTGCGTCCCTCCTTCGGCACCAGGCGAGAGCCGCCGCGCTCCTCCTGGGCCTCCCCCCGGCCCGCGCCGCCCCGCTCCGGGCGATCCGCGCCGCCACGCTGCGCTCCTGCGGGTCGACCGGCCGGCCCACGGCGCGGACCGCCGCCCGGACGGCCCCCTCCACGGCTGTGGCCCGCTCCGCCTCCGCGCGGCCCGTTCGGACGCCTGCTGCTCTGATCCACCTGTCCAACCTCTCTCCCGACCGCCACCAAGGCTGGTGGAATGTCGGCTCCGAACGCAAGAAACGCCCTGTCAACTCGTTGTGCACAAGCCGATCAGGGCGTTTCTTGGAATGTTTGTCCGGCTGCGTCCTACTCTCCCACACCGTCTCCGG
>CAYSGN010000103.1:0-8794 GCA_964430615.1 uncultured Janibacter sp.
CGGCGCGATCCTCACCGCGCTCATCGGCATCGCCTACTTCGACGACGACCCGGCCAAGCAGATCGATGACCCCGAGACCGTCTTCCTCCTGCTCAGCCAGATCTTCTTCCACCCGCTCGTGGCCGGCTTCGTGCTGGCCGCCGTCCTCGCCGCGGTCATGTCGACGATGTCCAGCCAGCTCATCGTGTGCTCCTCCGCCCTCGTCGAGGACCTCGTCAACATCGCGGGCCGGAAGGCCTCGGCGGCGGCGCTGCTGAACTACGGGCGCCTCGCCGTGCTCGGGGTGGCCGTCGTCGGCTTCCTGCTCGCGCTCGACCCGGACTCGGCGATCCTGGAGCTCGTCGCCTTCGCCTGGGCGGGGTTCGGGGGCGCCTTCGGCCCGATCGTGCTGCTCTCGCTCTACTGGCGCAGGCTCACCGCCACCGGCGCCCTCGCGGGCATGATCGCCGGTGCCGTGACCGTCTTCGTCTGGGGGAATGTCGAGGTGCTGACCTCGCACATGTACGAGATCGTCCCCGGCTTCCTCATCAACCTCCTCGTGGCGGTCGTCGTCTCGCGGATGAGGCCGGGCACCGCCGAGGGCGTGGACGAGGAGTTCACCCGGATGCAGACCGAGCTGGTGCGCCGGCCGAGCGGGGTGTGAGCGTCAGGGTCGCGGCGCCTGCCCGAAGTGGTGGCGCCGCACCCAGGCGTGCATGGCGATCGCGGCGGCGGCGCCGGCGTTCATCGAGCGGGTCGAGCCGAACTGGCTGATCCCGAGGACGACGTCGCAGGCGGCGAGCATCTCGGCGGAGATGCCCGGCCCCTCCTGCCCGAAGACGAGCACGCACT
This sequence comes from uncultured Janibacter sp., assembly GCA_964430615.1. Classification (GTDB taxonomy): domain Bacteria; phylum Actinomycetota; class Actinomycetes; order Actinomycetales; family Dermatophilaceae; genus Janibacter. The sequence goes on from CAYSGN010000103.1 coordinate 832, forward strand.
CCCGCGGCAGGTCGTAGGTCTCGAGGGGTACCGCACCGGGGACGTTGTCGATCCCCACGAGGCGAAGGGGGCTCCCCCCTTCGCCGGCGGTCGCGGCCCAGTCCACGAGGGCCGCGACGTCGGGATGGTGACGCTCCTCCTGGTAGCGGTCGGTGACCATGGCACCCCGTCGGTTCCACCGGCGGCGCCCGACGACGTGGAAGGCGGCCGCGCCGAGCGCGTTCGCCGTGCGCACGACCGAGCCGATGTTGAAGTCGTGCTCCCAGTTCTCGATCGCGACGTGGAAGCCGTGCCGGCGGGTCGCCAGGTCGGCGACGATCGCCTCGTGGGTCCAGTAGCGGTAGCGGTCCTCGACGTTGCGCCGATCGCCCTCACGGAGCAGGTCCGGGTCCAGTCGCGGGTCCTGCGGCCAGGTGCCCTCCCACGGCCCGACCCCGTGCCTCACAGGGGGTGCGGAGGGAGCACCTTTAGCCTGGTCCTGATCATCCGGGGCGCTCACGAGGCCCCACCGTAGACGTCGCCGCGGCGGAAGGGCTTCATGAACAGCATCGTCGAGTGGGTCCTCGACCTCATGGACCGCATCGGTGGTCCCGGCATCGCCCTCGGCATCGCCCTGGAGAACCTCTTCCCCCCGATCCCCAGCGAGATCATCCTGCCGCTGGCCGGCTTCACCGCCTCGCAGGGGCGCTACTCCCCCGTCGAGGCGGTCCTGTGGGCCACGCTCGGGTCGGTCGTCGGCGCCTTCGCCCTGTACGCCCTCGGCGCGGCCCTCGGCCTGCACCGCCTGCGGCTCATCGCCCAGAAGATGCCCCTCGTCGACGTGTCCGACATCGACAAGTCGGACGCCTGGTTCACCAAGCACGGCGGCAAGGCGGTCTTCTTCGGGCGCTTCATCCCCGGCATCCGCAGCCTGATCTCGATCCCGGCGGGGATCGACCGGATGCCGCTGCCGTTCTTCCTCGGTCTGACGACCGCCGGGTCGCTGCTGTGGAACAGCCTCTTCGTGTGGCTGGGCTACCGTCTCGGCTCGCACTACCACGTCGTCGAGCAGTACATGGACCCGATCAGCAAGGCCGTGTACGCGCTCATCGCCCTCGCCGCGCTCGGCGTCGTCGCCTGGATGGCCCGCCGCGCGATGCGCCGCAGGCACGACCCGGACGAGCGGCTGGACCTCGACAGCGAGTGAGGGACCGCGGTCCCGGCGCGTGAGCGCTCTGCGGCGCCGCAGACGGCCGGCGCCGCGTGGTTCAGCGCCCGTGCCCGAGCACGAGCGTGGCGAGCTGGGTGCGGGAGCGGACATCGACCTTGCGGTAGATCCGCGTCAGGGTGCCCTCGACGGTCTTGACGCTCAGGTGCAGGCGCTGCGCGATCTCCCGGTTGCTCGCGCCCTCGGCGACGAGCGTCGCTACCTGCCGCTCGGTGGCGGTCAGCTCGGCGAGCGGGTCCTCCGCGGACTCCGGCTCGAGCGTGTGCAGCGCGGCCCCGTCGGGGAAGCGCCCCCGGACCCACGCCGACCACGGCTCGGCGTGCAGCGGACGGAGCACCTCCCGGGCCCGGGCGGCCGTCTCCAGGCTGCGTCCGGTGCGCCGGGCCCGCCGCTCCACGTGCGCGAGGGTGACGAGGGAGCGGGCCTCCTCGATCGGCAGCCGGTGCTCGCGGGCGGACCTCACCGACCGCTCGGCCAGCTCCCGGGCCTGGTCGACGTGTCCGCGCGCGGCCTCGATCTCGGCCTCGGCACGGTCGGCGGCGACGCCGACGCCGGGTGAGCCCTGGCCCGCGTCGATCCCGCGCCGGATCTCCGCGAGCAGCCCGGCGGCCTCGTCGAGGGCACCGGTGAGGGCGAGGGCCATCACCGCGTCACCGTGCCAGCGGTGGGTCAGCAGGTCGTGGATCCCGCTCTCGTCCTCCATCCGGCGCAGCTCGCGGAAGCAGGCCATCGCGTCCTCGAGCTCGTCGAGGTGGAGCTGCGCCAGCCCGAGATGGACCAGGTGGCGACGCAGGTAGCGCTCGTCGTGCTGCGAGCGGGCCAGCTGCACCCCGCGGGCGGAGATCGCCCGGGCCCGCTCGAAGGAGCCTCCCACGCCCTCGGCGACGGCCTCGACGAACCACGTCGTCGCCACCGGGGTGTCGAAGTGGCTGGCCGCCCGGGTCGCCCGCGAGGCGAGCTCGAGCGCCTCACGACCACGCCCCTGGCGGGCGGCGATCTCGACCAGCCCGCGCAGGACGTGCACGGTGTCCAGGCCGGCGTCCGCCCCGACCCCGGCCAGCATGTCGGTGAACTCGGCGCGAGCGGTGTCCAGGTCGTCGGCCTCGAGCGCGAAGCGGGCCGCGATGTAGCGCGGTGAGGTGTGCACCTGACCCGGGCGGGGCTCCCCGGCCAGCCGCACCGCCGTCGTGATGAGCGCGCGGTGGTCGCCGACCCCGGTCATGCTGCTCACGGCCGCGGCCATCGTCAGCGCCTCGACCTCGATGTCGGTGCGACCGGCCTTCTCGGCGAGGGCGATGGCGCTGTGCGAGAGGTCCTGGGCGGTACGGACGTCGTTCTCGACGAGGAGGAGCCGGGCCCGCTGCAGGAGCACCTTGGCCTGGAGCGCCGGGTCGTCCTTGGCCTCCCGGAGCGCGGCGACGAGCACCTCCCCCCGGGCGCTGTCCGCGAGCTCGGAGAGGGCGAGCCGAGCGCGCACGAGCATGCCGGGGTCGGACAGCTCGGTCGTCGCCCGGGCCGCCCGGTGCAGGACCCGGGTCTCCTTGCCGATGACCGCGTTCTCGAGCGAGCGGGTCAGCCACTCGGCCCGTGCGGGGGTCCCTCCGTCGGCCGCGAGGAGGTACAGCTGCGCCGCGAGGTCGTGCTCCCCCCGGGCGGCGCAGTCGGCGGCTGCGGCGGCGAGCTGCTCCGGCCCGGTCTCCACGTCACCGGCCATGGCGAGGTGGTAGGTGGCCAGGGCCTCGGACGGGGCGTGCGCCGCGAGGTCCCGGTGCAGGGCGATGAGCTCGTCGCTGTCCAGCGGCTCGAGCAGCACGTCACCGAGGGCATCGGGCGTCAGGCGCAGGTAGCTGTCCTCGGTCACGAGCAGCGCGAGGGCCTTCGCGGCGCGGACGGCGTCGGTGGCGGACCGGCCGCGCAGACGCACCAGCGCCTCGGGGCTCGGCTGATGCATCGCGGCCACGTGTCGCAGGGTCTCCCGCACGTCCTCGTCCAGGCCCTGGATCCGGGCCCGCCCGACGTCACGCACCTCCTGCTGGCCACGACCGCCCGGGGCCGCGTCCACGGCGGCCGCGAGCTCGAGGGCCAGCCCGGGGTTGCCGCCGGACTCCCGGTGCGCCCACAGCGCGGTGTCCATCGGGATGCCCGTCGTCGTGAGCATCTCGACGGTGTCCGCGCCGTTGAGCGGTGGCAGGTCGAGGTACAGCAGGGGCAGGTCGGGGCTGTTCGTCGGGGAGGGGATGCGGCCCCCTTCGTCCACCGGCCGGGGGCCGACGGCGAGGAGGACGCCCAGGGTTCCCGGCCCGATGGCCCGGGAGGCCGCCGTCCGCAGGGCGGCGAGGCTGAGCTCGTCGAGGAGCTGCGCGTCGTCGACGACGAGGGCGAAGGGGGAGTGACCCGCCTCGATCGTGAGCAGCTCGGTGAGCGCATCGGCGAGCCGCTCCGTACCGTCGGCCCCCTCCGGGAGGCGTGCCGGGTCGAGCAGGACCTCCCGCATCCGGGTCGGCAGCTGCTCGAGCGTGGCGCGCGAGAACTGCCCGACGAGCGAGCGCACCGCGTGCCCGCGGCCGGCGCGGCCGGTGAGCCGGACGGTGATCGGTCGCGGCAGCGCGGCGGCGACCGCCTCGAGGACGCTCGTGCGCCCCATGCCTCGCGGGCCGCGGACCACGACGGCCTGCCCCTCGTTGACGCGGGTGAGCACCGCCCCCACCAGGCGGGCACGACCGATCAGGGCGGGGACCCCGCCGCCGGCGTGGTGGGCCGCCAGATTCACGCGTCCTCCTGAGGCATGGTGTCCCCAAGGTAACGCCGTCGGCTGGGTGCGGCGCGCACGTGCGGTGACGTCGCGGCCAACTCGAGGCACACCTCAGCGCGCTCGGATGACCTCGACACCGAGGTGGGGGCGCAGGGCAGCGGGCACGCGCACGGACCCGTCGGCCTGCTGGTGGTTCTCCAGGAGGGCGACGATCGGCCGGGTGCTCGTCAGGGCGGTCCCGTTGAGCGTCGCCAGGGCCCGCGTGCCCGAGCCCTGCGGGTCGCGCTCGCGGATGGCCAGCCGTCGGGCCTGGAAGGTCGTGCAGTTGCTCGTCGAGGTCAGCTCGCGGTAGCTGCCCTGGGTCGGTACCCAGGCCTCGCAGTCGAACTTGCGGGAGGCGGGCCCGCCGAGGTCGCCCGCGGCGACGTCGATCACCCGGTAGGGCAGCTCGAGCGCGTCGAGGACGCGGCGCTCGATGCGCAGCAGGTTCTCGTGCTCGGCCACGGCGTCCTCCGGCCGGCAGAAGACGAACATCTCGGTCTTCTGGAACTGGTGCACCCGGAAGATCCCGCGGGTGTCCTTGCCGTAGCTGCCCGCCTCGCGGCGGTAGCAGGTCGACGTCGCGGTGTAGCGCAGCGGCCCGTCCGAGAGGTCGAGGATCTCGTCGGCGTGGAAGCCGGCGAGGGCCACCTCGGAGGTGCCGGTGAGGTACAGGTCGTCCTTCGGCAGGTCGTAGACGTCGTCGTGGGCGTCGAGGTACCCGGTGCCGGCCATGGTCTCGGCGCGCACGAGGTTCGGCACGACGAGGGGCCGGAAGCCCTCCTCGAGGGCGATCCGCTGGGCGAGGCCCATGAGCGCCCATTCCAGCTGCGCCCCGATGCCGGTGAGGTAGTAGAAGCGGCTGCCGCTCACCTTCGCCCCGCGCTCCATGTCGATGGCGCCCAGAGCCTCGCCGAGCTCGAGGTGGTCCTTGGGCTCGAAGCCCTCGGCGGCGAAGTCGCGCGGGGCGCCGACCTCGTCGAGGACGACGAAGTCCTCCTCCCCGCCTGCGGGCACCCCCTCCTGGATGACATTGCCGAGGGCACGAAGGGAGGTGTCCAGCTCCCCCTTCGCCTCCTCCGCGGCCGCCTCGAGCTCCTTGACCCGTGCGGACATCGCCGCGCCCTGCTCACGCAGGGCGGTGGCCTCGGCCTCGAGCCCGGTGACGTCCTCGCCCGCCTTCTGCGCCTTCTTCAACCGGCCCATCACCGGACCGAGCTGCTTGCTCGCGGCCTTCTGCTCCGCGCGGGCGGCCTCGAACTCGCCGATGGCGGAGCGGCGCCGCTCGTCGGCTCCCAGGACCGCATCGACGAGTCCCTCGTCCTCCCCGCGGGCGCGCTGGCTGGCTCGCACCACGTCGGGCTGGTCACGCAGCATCTTCAGGTCGATCACGCTCGCAGGATATCCGCGGGCCGGGCCGGCGGGCGCACGCCCGGTGCGGCGACAGGAGCCTCCGGCGGCTCTGAGGTAGGTTCACGGAGTGTCTGACTGGACCCTCATGGCCCTCGTGATCGCGCTCGGCATCGTCCTCATCGGCGTCGTCGTCGCGCTCGTCCTGGCCGGCCCCGGACGCTCTCGCCGAGCGCAGGGGACGGGCCGGCCCGACCGCGACCACTTCCGTCGCCGACGCGGCGAACGGCGCACCCGGCGTGCGGCGATCATCATCAACCCGACGAAGTTCACCGACGTCGCCGCCACCCGCGCGGAGCTGGCCGAGGCCAGCCGGGAGCTGGGCTGGGCGGAGCCGCTCTTCATCGAGACGACCATCGACGACCCCGGCACCGGTCAGGCCCGGCAGGCGCTCGACGAGGGCGTCGACGTCGTCTGCCCCCTCGGCGGGGACGGCACGATCCGCGCGGTCGCGGTCGCGCTCGCCCACACGAACACCCCGATGGGTCTGCTGCCCCGCGGGACCGGGAACCTGCTGGCACGCAACCTCGACATCCCCTTCGGAGCCGACCTCGTCGGGGCTCTCAAGGTCGCCTACAGCGGGCGGAACAAGGCGATCGACGTGGCGTGGCTGGAGCTCGACCCGGCCGAGGAGCCGGAGACCGAGGACGCGGGTCAGGCCGAGCGCCCGGTCGAGGGGCCGGCGGTGGAGCGGCACCCCTTCCTCGTCATGGCCGGGATGGGCTTCGACGCGGAGATCATGGGCAACACGAGCGAGGAGTTCAAGGCCAAGGTCGGGTGGATCTCCTACTTCGTCACGGGGACCCGCAAGCTCTTCATCAAGCGCTTCCGCGTCGCCTGGACCATCGACGGCATCGAGCAGGACCCGGTGCACGCCCGCACGATCCTCTTCGGCAACTGCGGCACCCTCACCGGCGGCATCCAGCTCATCCCGACCGCCCGCGTCGACGACGGCCTGCTCGACGGTGTCGTCGTGGCCCCCAGGTCACTCATCGGCTGGGGCTCGGTCGCGGTGCGCGTCCTCGGCAAGTCCACCCGGGAGAGCAACGAGCTGACCCGCACCACCGGCGCGGTCTACACCGCCGCGGTCGACGACCGTCGTCAGGTCCAGGTCGACGGCGACGTCATCGGCGAGGCCTCCCGGCTGCGCGCCACCGTCGACCGTCAGGCCCTCATCGTGCGGGTGTCCGGGACGCCCTGACGTCGGTCGGCGCCGGGGCACCCACGTCGGTGGGGTGGCCCGAGGTCAGCGTTCCGCCGAGATGCTCCCTGCGCGGCTGACCCACGCGATCGACTCCTCGATGAGCTCCTCGGGGGACTTGCGCAGGTCGAGCACGACCGCGTCCTCGTCCTCGTCCTCGTCGACGAGCTGGAGGTCCTCGAACTGGGACTCGAGGAGCGAAGTGGGCATGAAGTGCCCCTTCCGGTGCTGCATGCGCTCGGCGATGATCTCCGCCGGGCCGTGCACGTGGACGAAGGTCACCCGGTGCCCGCCACCCAGGGCGTCGACGTCACCGCGCAGCACGTCGCGGTAGGCCCGCTTGAGGGCGGAGCAGGTGATGACGGTGTCCTCCCCCTTCGTCGCCCGGTCGGCCATCCAGGCCGCGAGCGCCTCGAGCCAGGGGGCCCGGTCCTCGTCGGTGAGCGGGACACCGCTCTCCATCTTGTCGATGTTCGACTGCGGGTGGAACTCGTCGGCCTCCGCGAAGGACCAGCCCAGACGCTCGGCGATGCCCTCCGCGACGGTCGACTTGCCACTGCCGGAGACGCCCATGACGACGACGTGCGTACTCATCTCACACCACCAGGCTCACGAGGAAGGCGATCACGAAGCCCACGGTACCGATGAGCGTCTCCATGACGGTCCAGGTCCTCAGGGTGGTCTTCTCGTCCATGCCGAGGAATCGGCCGACGAGCCAGAAGCCGGAGTCGTTGACGTGGGAGAGGACCGTCGCGCCGCCCGCGATCGCGATGACGATACAGGTCAGGTCGAGGGCGCTCAGACCCGAGCTGGCCTCGATCGTCGGCGCCATGAGCCCCGCGGCCGTCGTCAGCGCGACGGTCGCACTGCCCTGGGCCACGCGGAGCACGGCGGAGACGACGAAGGCCGCGACGATCACCGGGAGCCCCGTGGACTCGAGCGTGCCGGCCAGTGCCTTGCCGATGCCGCTGGCCTGGAGCACACCGCCGAACATGCCGCCCGCCCCGGTGATGAGGATGATCGCGCAGACCGGGCCGAGGGCGCCGTCGAGGAGCTTCTCGACCTCGCCCTTCGACCGGCGGGTCCACCCGAGGACGACCGTGGCGACGAGCGTGGTGATGAGCAGCGCGATCGGCGTCTTGCCGATGAGACGGAGCACGGCGACCCAGGTGGCGTCCCCGTCGACGACCCCGGCGGTGGCCAGGGTGTTCAGCCCCGTGTCGAGGAAGATCAGCACCATCGGCAGCAGCAGGATGGCCAGCACGAGACCGAAGGACGGCGGGTGCTCCTCCCGGCGGACCTCCTCGTCGTCCCGCACGGTCAGCAGGTCGGGGACGTCGACCATGTACCGGCT
>CAYSGN010000104.1:0-8718 GCA_964430615.1 uncultured Janibacter sp.
ACCTGATGAGTCGTGGGCTCGAGACTGACGGTATGACGACCTGGTACAGCAACCCCGCCGCCCGCGACCGGACCTGTGGGGCGCCACCGCGCAGCGCCCGGGACTTCCACGAGGGCCTGCCCGACTACACCCCGACCCCGCTCGTCGACCTCCCCGAGGTCGCCACGGAGCTGGGCGTCGGCCGGGCCCTGGTCAAGGACGAGTCGGCGCGGATGGGGCTGGCCGCCTTCAAGATGCTCGGGGCGTCGTGGGCCTGCCAGCGCGTGCACGAGCGTCACCCGGGCGCGGTCCTCGTCACCGCCACCGACGGCAACCACGGTCGGGCGGTCGCCCGGATGGCCGCCCACCTCGGCACGAGCGCCATCGTCTTCATCCCCGCGGGTGTGCGCGAGGCCGCGGCGGCCCGGATCGAGGCCGAGGGCGCCGAGGTCCACCGGGTCGACGGCGACTACGACGCCGCCGTGCGCGCCGCTGCGAGCTGCACAGCGGCCGACGAGACGCGCGAGCTGGTCCAGGACACGGCCTGGGAGGGCTACGAGGACGTGCCGGGGTGGATCGTCGAGGGGTACGACACGCTGCTCCAGGAGCTGGACGAGCAGCTCGACGGTGCCCCCGACCTCGTCGTCGTCCCGGCCGGCGTCGGAGCCCTCGCCCAGGCGGTCGTGACCCATTACCGGCAGGGCGCCACGGCTGGCACCCGGCTCCTGTGCGTGGAGCCGGACACCGCCGACTGCGTCGTCGCGAGCCTGACGAAGGGAGAGCCGGTGACCGTGGAGACCGGCACCACCGTCATGGCCGGGCTCAACTGCGGGACCCTCTCCTCGCTCGCCTGGCCGGTCCTGCGGGAGGGGTGCGATGCGGCGATCTCGGTCAGCGACGAGGAGGCCCTGCGCGCCTCCGACGACCTCCTCGCCCAGGGCGTCAGCTCCGGGCCGAGCGGGTCCTCGACGTACGCAGGAGCCCGGGCCGCCCGACGCGAGGTGGACCTGTGGACCGCGCTCGACCTGCCCGGCGACGCGAGCGTCGTCCTGCTGAGCACGGAGGGTCGCCAGTAGGCGACCTCGGCTACGTCCGGCGGCGTAGCCGAGGAGCCGCTCGCGGGCGGACGACCCGGTCGGTGGATCCGAGGAGTCTCAGGGGGCCAGCGAAACCACACCCGGAGGTCACCATGACTGCCATCGCCGCAACGACGTCCACGCTCGCGACCGCCGCCCACGGCGGGCCCTGGGACGGGGGCGGGTCCCCGTTCCCCTTCTTCCTCGTCCCCCTCTTCTGGCTCCTCGTCATCGCCACCTTCGTGACCGTCGCGGTCCTCGGGCGTCGGCGCCGGGAGGCGAGCTCCGGGCGTCGGGCCGGTGAGCGGGTGCTCGCCGAGCGCTACGCCGACGGCGCGATCACCGAGGAGGAGTTCCGCGCTCGCCGGGCGGTGCTGCGGGAGAAGTGAGTCAGGCCAGGCCCGACTGGTGGGCGAAGACCACCAGCTGGGCGCGGTCGCGGGCGCCGAGCTTGACCATCGACCGGCTCACGTGGGTCCTGGCGGTGGCCGGGCTCACGACGAGGCGCTGCGCGATCTCCTGGTTGCTCAGGCCCTCTCCGACGAGGGCGACGACCTCCCGTTCGCGGTCGGTGAGCTCCCCCAGCCGTGGGTGCGGGTCGGCCGCCCGTCGCGCGGGGCGCTCGGTGAACTCACGGATGAGCGTGCGGGTCACCGACGGGGAGAGCAGCGCGCCTCCCTCGTCGACCGTGCGGATGGCGTCGACGAGCGCGGCCGGCGGCGTGTTCTTCACGAGGAAGCCGCTGGCGCCCGCCCGCAGCGCCTCGAAGACGTACTCGTCGAGCTCGAAGGTCGTCAGCACGACGACCTTGGTCTCCGCCAGCTCGGGCCGGGCCACGATCCGCCGGGTGGCCTCCAGCCCGTCGATGCCGGGCATGCGGATGTCCATGAGCACGACGTCGGGGCGGGTCTCGGCGGCCAGCCGCACGGCGGCGATGCCGTCGGAGGCCTCGCCGGCGAGCGTGATGCCCTCGCTGGCCTCGATGAGGGTGCGTAGACCCATCCGGACCAGCTCCTGGTCGTCGGCGATCAGCACGGACGTCATCGCTCCTCCTTCGTCGGCAGCTGCGCGTGCACGGTGAAGACGCCCGGTGCGTCGTCGGCGTCCCGTGGCCCCGCGGTGAGGGACCCGCCGAGCTGCTCGGCCCGACGGCGCATGCCGTCGATGCCCAGGCCCGGGACCGGAGAGACTGCTCGGTCGACCGGGTTGGTGATGGACAGCTCGAGCCGGTCGGGCCGGTGCCGCACGAGCACCTGGGCCCTCGGGTGCCGGGAGTGGCGCACGACATTGGTCAGGGACTCCTGGACGATCCGGTAGGCCGCCAGGTCGACCGGCCCGGGGAGGTCGGCCCGGCCCTCCACACGGAGCTCGACCTCCACCCCGGTGTCCCGGACCCGCCGGCAGAGCTCCGCGACGCGCGCCAGCCCGGGCGTGGGGGTGGTCTGCGCGCGTACCCCCGTCAGCGTCGTGCGCAGCTCGACGAGGGCCTCCTCGCTCGCCGCGCTGATCGCCCGGAGCGCCTGGACCGGTTGGTCGGGGTTGCTCTCGCGGACGTGGAGGGCGATGTCCGCCTGCATCTGGATCGCGGCGAGGCCGTGCCCGACGACGTCGTGGACCTCCTGGGCGACGCGCAGCCGCTCCGCCTCGACGAGGCGACGATCGGCCTCGGCGCGGGCCCGGGCGCGTGCCTCATGGTTCTGCCGGGCCACCAGTCCGATCGTGAAGGGGAGGGCGAACCACGGCGCCGCCGGCAGCAGGGAGGCGAGGGCGCCGGACCGGGTGAGCAGCAGCAGGACGAGGAGGACGAGAGCCCCGCCGGCCCAGAGGAGCGCAGGCAGCAGCGGCAGTCGACGGGCGATGGCGTAGACCGCGACGGCGAGCGTGAGCAGGATCGGCCCGTACGGGTGGCCGAGCGCGAGGTAGGCGCCGGTCGCGCCGGCCGTCACGACCAGGGCGGCCTCCGGCCGACGGCGTCGCAGGAGCAGGCCGGCGGCGGCGACGAGGACGAGGGCGACCGCCGGCGGGCCGGGGTCCGTGACCGCCGGAGCGGTGGACGGCCCCCACCCCTCCTCGGCCCACGGCGGACCGCCACCGTCGGGACCGTGGCCCAAGACCGGCAGGGTGGCCAGGCCGAGCAGCGCCAGCCCGAGCGGCAGGGCGACGAGGCACACCGGCCCGCGGAGGCTACGTGGGGCCACGGGCCCTCCCTTCGCTCGGTGACGCGGCCCGTCCACCGCGGGCCGCGTGCGCTCGGCACCACTCTCGCGCAGGCCCGGGCCGCCGTCACCCGACGCGCTGCGTAGCCCGGATACGTCACGTGACGTACCCGAGGTTGCGCCGCGCAGGGGACGTGCCCGGGGGCACGCCGCAGCACCCTCGGGTGCATGACGACCACAGCCGCCCCCCGCACCGCACGCCCGTCGTCGCGCCGCCCGCGGCTCGCACCGCGGTGGCGCAAGGCCGCGCTCGTCGCCCACATCCTGTCCGCGGCCGCGTGGGTCGGCGTCGACGTCCTCGTCGCCGTCCTCGTCGTCATCGGGATGACCGCCGGCCCGCAGACCGCCGGGCTGGCCTACCAGGCACTCGGCAGCTTCGTCGTCGGGCCGATGCTCACCGCGGCCCTCTGCACGTCCGCGACCGGGCTGCTCCTGGGCTGGGGGACGCGCTGGGGGCTGGTCCGCTACTGGTGGGTGCTGGTCAAGCTCGTCATCACCGTCGTGCTCACGGTCCTCGTCGTCGTGGCGCTCGCGCCGATGATGCCGGACGTCGTGACCCACGGCGAGCGGCTGGCCGCCGGGGAGCCGCTCACCGGTGACGTGGGCGACCTCGTCTTCCCGCCGGTGGTCTCGCTGGCCGCGCTCTCCGCAGCGACCGTGCTCTCCGTCTTCACCCCCTGGGGGCGGATCCGCAGGCATCGCCGGCACCGACGTCCTGCCGCGGCCCGCTCCCGGGCGGGCGCTGCGGGCCCGACCTCCCGAGGGGACGACGAAGGGGGCCCCGCCCACCGTCCTGGGCGAGGCCCCCTTCGCAGCAGGGGTGCTGGTGCTCAGACGCGACCGTAGGTGACGTTCGAGGTCCAGATGGCCCGCTTGCTCGTGTCGACGCGCGAGTTGCCGGCGTCGTACATCATGCCGTTCCCGGCGTAGATGCCCACGTGGTAGGCGGGGGAGCCGAAGAAGACCAGGTCTCCCGGCTGCGGGTTGGAGACCCGCGTGGTGGCCGCCTGCTGCTGGGACGTGGTGCGCGGCAGGCTGATCCCGTGCTTCGCGAAGACGTACTGGGTGTAGCCCGAGCAGTCCCACCCGGTCGACGGGGAGGACCCGCCGTAGACGTAGGGGACGTAGAGGTAGCTCGCAGCCGTGCTCAGCACCGAGGAGTTCGACGTGGGCGGCGTCGGGGTGGCGGAGGAGCCTCCGCCGCTCGAGCCGCCGCTCGAGGAGGAGATGCCCATCGCGCTTCCCGTCTTGGGCCCCACGATCCCGTCGGCGACGAGGCCGTGGCTGCGCTGCCAGCTCTTGACCGCTGCCAGCGTGTTCGACCCGAAGACACCGTCCGCCGTGACGCCCACGACGCGCTGCACCTGCCGCACGTCGCTTCCCCGGTCGCCGTAGCGGATGGTCCCCGTGAAGTTGGTCGGGCTCGACGGGGCGGAGGTCCCGCCCGACGAGCCACCCGAGGACCCGCCCGAGGACGAGCCGTCGAGGCGCATCTTCGTGCCGGTCTTCGGGCCGACGACCCCGTCGGCGACGAGGCCGTGGCTGCGCTGCCAGCTCTTGACCGCGGAGAGCGTCTTCGGGCCGAAGATGCCATCGGCGGTGACGCCGACGACGCGCTGGACCTCGCGGACGTCGCTGCCCCGGTCGCCGTAGCGGATGTACCCGGTGAAGGTCGCCGGGACGGCGGGGACGCTCGGGGTGGTCTTGACGGTGGGCGCGGCCGGGACCGTCGGGACGGCCGGGGCGGCCGAGGCGCTGGTGGCGGTGACGGCGGTGGTGCCGACACCGAGGGCGGCGATGGCCAGGACGCTGCCCATCCGGTTGGATCTGGCCTTGGGGCAGGCAGTTTTGTGGCGCCCCGCGTAGAACTCGCTCATTGAGTGTCTCCTGCCGCCTTCGGGGTTAGCTGTCGGGTTGGGATGGAGACCACCCCGCCCACGGTCCGCTGCACGCGATCCGAAGGACTTCACCCCGAGGCCGTAGGGCCGAGGATGGGTCCCCCGCTCCTGCCACTGGTGTCTCGCAGGGGGCCTCGGGAGCTGGCAGGATTCGGCGACTCCGTCGGCGGGCCCTGGGGTTGCAGGACCCGCTAGGAGAATAGGGCATAGATCGCGAAAAGGTAACGCTTAGGTGTGAGCTTTCTGGGAAGACACGCCGGGAAAACTCAGATTTCTACCGAAACGCGTCCGAGAGCGCCGCTCCGCCGAGAAAATCCACCGTAGCCCCTGAACGTTCCCTTCGGCGGGGCTGCGTGCATCCTGATCCGGTGGATTCTCTCTTTCCTCTGCGTACGCCCCAGCTGACCCTGCGCCCGCACGGGGGCGAGGACCCGGGGGATCTCCTCGGCAGGACCGGCCTCGACGCACCGGCTCGGGCGCTGGAGCTCGTCGTCGAGCACGCCGGCCGCGACGTCGGGGAGATCGCGCTGCGGGCACACGACGAGACCGGTGCGGTCGTGCACCTCGCGTGGACCGTGGGTCCGGACGCCGACGGGGCCCATCTCACGGGTGAGGCGGTGGGTGCGGCGCTGGACCTGGCCTTCGGGCACTACGGGGTGCACCGGGTCGTGGTCGAGGTGGATGCCCGCGACACCGCGTCGACCCAGGTGTGCGAGCGCCTCGGCATGGTCCGCGAGGCCACCCTTCGCCGTGACCGGTGGAGCGCGGGGGAGTGGGTCGACACGGCGGTCTACGGCGCGCTCTCCACCGACCGGCCGCGGGGGGTCGGCGAGGCGATCGTCGTCAGCGCGGTCGTGCTCGACGATGCCGAGGGCCGGGTGCTCACCGTCCGCAAGCGCGGCACCGACCTCTTCATGCACCCCGGCGGCAAGCCCGAAGGGGAGGAGTCCCCCGCCGCGTGCGCCGTGCGCGAGGTCTTCGAGGAGCTGGGGCTGGCGCTGGCCCCGGAGGCGCTGGAGCTCGTGGCGGTCCACCGCACCGCGGCCGCGAACGAGGCCGGCCGGGCTCTCGTCGCCACGGTCTTCGCGCACCCGCACCTGCGTGGTGCGACCGCGCCGGAGGTCACGCCCGATGCGGAGATCGCCGAGGTGCGCTGGCTCGACCCCGAGGCGGCGCTGCCGGAGGACGTCGCCCCCCTGCTGCGATGGCTGCACGCGGAGAGGCTCGCCGCACGCGCCGTGGTGGGAGGATCGGCCTGACCCGTCCTCGACCAGGAGATCCCATGTCCGAGACCGCAGCCACGACCACCCTCGTCATCCTCGGTGCCTCCGGCGACCTGACCAAGCGGCTGCTCCTTCCCGGCCTGGGGACCCTCCTGGCCGCCCAGCCGGAGCGACGGGTACGGGTGTGGGGCAGCGCGATGGACGACCTGCCCGACTGGTCGGACCGGTTGAGGAAGGCCCTCACCGACGGTGGCGCCCCGCCGGAGGCCGTGGACCGGGTCGCCTCGGACACCCGGTACCTCCGGCTGGACGTCACCGACGGCGAGGACGTCGACCGACTCCTCGAGGCGATCCCCGACCTCGACGACGCCGTGCTCTACTTCGCCCTGCCGCCGGCGATCTCCGAGAAGACCTGTGCCCTGCTCGCCGAGCGTGACCTCGGTGGCCTTCGCCTGGCGCTGGAGAAGCCCTTCGGGACCGACCTGGAGTCGGCGCGGGACCTCAACGACCTGCTCACCTCCTTCCGCACCGAGGACCAGGTCTTCCGGGTGGACCACTTCCTCGGTGAGGCGCAGGTCCTGGGTTTGCTCGGGCTGCGCTTCGCCAACCGGCTCCTCGAGCCGCTGTGGCGGGGGGAGCACGTGGAGCGGGTCGAGATCCGGGCGGACGAGACCATCTCCCTCGTCGGCCGCGCGGGCTACTACGACTCGGCCGGTGCGTTGCGGGACATGCTCCAGAGCCATCTGCTCCTCGTCCTCGCGCTGGTCGCCATGGAGGCGCCGGCCCGCATCGACGCACTGGAGATGCGCGACCTCATGGCGCACGCCCTTCGCGCCACCCGCCTCGCCGGTGAGCCGGCCCAGGCGTCTCGGCGTGCCCGGTACACCGCCGGCACCGTCGCAGGGGGGCAGGTGCCCTCCTACGTCGACGAGCCCGGGGTGGACCCCGATCGGGGCACCGAAACGCTCGCCGAGATGGACGTGCGGGTGGACACGGCCAGGTGGGCCGGTGTGCCCTTCCGCCTGCGCAGCGGGAAGGCGATGGCCGCCGACGACTGGCGCATCGACCTCTGGCTGCGGCCGGTGGCCCACCTGCCCGGTGGTCTGGGCGGGCACGCCACGCCGAACCGGCTGTCGATCAACCTGCTCACGGGGCAGATCGATGTCTGGGTGACGACCAACTCCGCCGCGGACACCTTCGAGCTGGAGAGCACCCAGCTGCGGGCCACGGTCGGGCCCAGTCGGGTGCGCCCCTACGGTGAGGTCCTCGCGAAGGTCCTCGACGCGGACCCGCTGCTGTCCGTGCGCGGCGACATGTCGGAGGAGTGCTGGCGGATCTGCACGCCGGTCCTCACGGCCTTCGACGCCGGTGAGGTGCCGCTGGAGGAGTACCCGGCCGGCACCACCGGCCCGTGGCACGAGGACTGAGCCGACCGGCACGACGAAGGGCCCCGACCGCAGTGGTCGGGGCCCTTCGTGCAGGGGGTTGCTCGAGCGTCCGCTCAGGGGCGCCCGTAGGAGACGTTGTCCGTCCAGATGGCCCGCTTGGTCGTGTCGACGCGCTCGTTGCCGGCGTCGTACATCATGCCGTCGCCGGCGTAGATGCCCACGTGGTAGGCGGGGGAGCCGAAGAACACCAGGTCGCCCGGCTGCGGGTTGCTCACCGGGGTGACGGCGTTCTGCTGGTCGCCCGTCATCCGCGGCAGGTCGATGCCGTGCTGGGCGAAGACGTACTGGGTGAAGCCCGAGCAGTCGAAGCCGGAGGGGCTCTCGCCGCCCATGACGTACGGGGTCCCGACCAGGCTCGCCGCGGTGCCGAGGACGCCGCTCGCGCTCGAGGAGGAGCTCGAGGAGACAGCGGTGCGCTCGGTGCTGCGGGAGGCGGTCTCGGCCGTCCGGGTCTCGGTCGCACCCGCGTCGGAGGACGTGGGAGCCGAGGAGCCCGCCTGGGAGGCGGACTCGGTGGACGAGCTCTCGGTGGAGGCCGCGGGGGCGGACTCGGTGGACGAGCTCTCGGTGGAGGCCGCGGGGGCGGACTCGGTGGACGAGCTCTCGGTGGAGGCCGCGGGGGCGGACTCCTGCGAACCACCGTCGGCCAGCGCGGCGCGGGTGTCCGGGCCGACGATGCCGTCGACGGCCAGGCCGTTGGCGCCCTGGAAGGCCTTGACGGCCGCCTCGGTGTCCGGGCCGTAGATGCCGTCGGAGGCGACGCCCAGGGCGTCCTGGATGTCCTCGACGGCGTCGCCGGTGTCACCGAGCTGGACGATGCCGGAACCGCTGACGGTCTCGGTCTCGTCCTCGGCCTGCGGGGCGTCGGCCTCGGGGGC
>CAYSGN010000105.1:0-8702 GCA_964430615.1 uncultured Janibacter sp.
CCCCTAGGGGAAGTCCCCTCCAGGCCGCATCCCCCTAGGTGAAGCCCCCTCTGGCCGCTTCTCCGTGGGAAGTCCCTTCCCGCGGACCCGGTCAGGGGCCGTGGGAAGTCCCTTCCCGCGGACCCGGTCAGGGGCGTGCCCGTATGGTTGGCCCCGGAGGCGTCTGGGTTCCTGGTGGGCCCCCCGGTCTTCAACACCGGTGAGGCCGAGCATCTCGGTCTGGCGGGTTCGATTCCCGTCCGCCTCCGCCACCCGACGAAGGGGGCGGTGGCGCCCCCTTCGCCCCGAGGAAGGGAGCCGCCGGTGAGCCAGTCCGACCCACGACGGGCCATCCCGGGCACCGACTCCGTCCTCGCGCTGGACCCCTTCGTCGACGCCACCCGGCGCCTCGGCCGGGCCACCGTCCGCGCGGCGATCGTCGTCGCCCAGGAGCGGGCCCGCCGCGGGGAGATCGCCCCCGAGGAGGTCGCCGAGACGGCGCTGGTCACACTGCCGGTCCGGTCCTCCTCCCTCACCCCGGTCATCAACGCGACCGGCATCGTCGTGCACACGAACATCGGTCGGGCGCCTCTCTCCCCCAACGCCGTCGACGCCCTCGTCGACGCGGCCGGCCACGTCGACGTCGAGATGGACCTCGTGACCGGACGGCGCAGCCGACGTGGTGCCGGAGCGATCGACGCGCTCCTGACCGCGGTGCCCACCGCCGGCGACGCCCTCGTCGTCAACAACGGCGCCGCGGCACTCGTCCTCGCGACGACCGCGCTCGCCGCGGGACGAGAGGTGGTCGTCTCCCGGGGCGAGATGGTCGAGATCGGCGACGGCTTCCGTCTGCCCGACCTCATCGCCTCGACGGGTGCGCGCCTGCGCGAGGTCGGCACGACGAACCGCACCCACCTGCGGGACTACACCGACGCGGTCGGACCGGAGACCGGCTGCATCCTCAAGGTGCACCCCAGCAACTTCCGGGTGGACGGCTTCGTCTCCGGGGTCGGCCTGGACGAGCTGCGCGGCCTCGCCCGCCCGGACGGCTCGCCCGTGCCGGTCGTCGCCGACATCGGCTCCGGCCTCCTCGCCCACGACCCGGCGCTGCCGGACGAGCCGGACGTCGCCGGCTCCCTGCGCCGGGGGGCCGGCATCGTCACGGCGAGCGGCGACAAGCTCCTCGGCGGCCCCCAGGCGGGGATCGTCCTCGGGGACGCCGAGGTCGTCGAGCGCCTGCGCCGCCACCCGCTCGCCCGTGCCGTGCGCGTGGACAAGCTCACCCTCGCCGCCCTCGAGGCGAGCGTGCGCGGGGGGACCACGCCGGTGTCCGAGGCGCTGCACACCACCGCGGACGAGCTGCGCCCTCGCGTCGAGCGGCTGGCCGCCGCGCTGGACCGGGAGGTCGTCCCGGTGGAGGGCCGGGTCGGCGGCGGGGGTGCCCCGGGCGTGCCGCTGCCCGGCTGGGCGATCGAGGTCCCCGAGTCCCTCGTCCCCGTGCTGCGCGACCCGCGCGACGGGATGCCGGTCGTGCTCGCCCGCGCCGAGGGCGGTCGCGGGCTGGTCGACCTGCGCTGCGTGCCCCCGGAGGAGGACGACGAGGTCCTCACCGCCCTGCGGGCCGCCTTCGCCGAGTCCGGCGTCCGGGAGCCGGGCGGCACCCTGCGATGACGGAGCGGACCGTGCGGCGGGTGCTGGCGACCGCCGGCCACGTCGACCACGGCAAGTCGACCCTCGTGCGGGCACTCACCGGCCGTGACCCCGACCGCCTCTCCGAGGAGCGCACCCGTGGCCTGACCATCGAGCTGGGCTTCGTGTGGACCCGCCTGCCCGGCGGCGCGGACATCGCGGTCGTCGACGTGCCGGGCCACGAGCGCTTCATCGGGACGATGCTCGCCGGGCTCGGTCCCTCACCCGCGGTGCTCTTCGTCGTCGCCGCGGACCAGGGCTGGCAGCCGCAGAGCAGCGAGCACCTCGCTGCTGTGCAGGCGCTCGGCATCCGCGACGGGCTGCTCGTGGTCACCCGGGCGGACCTCGCCGACGACGGGCGACGCGCCGCCGTCTCCGCCGAGGCCACCGCGCGGCTGACGCGGGCGGGCCTGGACCTCCCGGCCGTCACGATCTCGGCGACGACCGGCGACGGGATGGATGCCCTGCGCACGGCCCTCGACGACCTCGTCGAGCGTCTGCCCGTGCCGGACCCGAGCACGCCGGTGCGCCTCTGGAGCGACCGGTCCTTCGTCATCAAGGGCGCGGGCACGGTGGTCACCGGCACCCTCGGCGCGGGCACGCTGCACGTCGGCGACCGCCTCACCCTGCTCGACCACGGCGCCGCGAGCGAGGTCGTCGTGCGCGGCCTGCAGAGCCAGGACGAGCCGCACGAGGAGATCGGGCCGGTCGCCCGGGTGGCGGTCAACCTGCGCCGGACCGAGGACGTCGGGCGCTCAGTCGTGCTGCTGACCCCGGGGGCCTTCGAGCGGTCCTCGACCGTCGACGTGCGTCTCGCCCCCGTGGGTGGGGACGAGGTGGGCGAGCTCGGCCACTCGCCGGAGGGCCGCCCGAGCGACCACGGCCCCGCTCCCTCGCGTGGGGGCGAAGGATGGGCACAGGGCCGCGCCCCCGGCACCGGCAGCGTGCCCGATCACGCCACCGCCCCCGTCGCGGGGGGCCGCCCGCCCGAGCAGGCCCGGCTCCACGTCGGCTCGAGCGACGTCGCGGTGCACGTGCGGCCCCTCGGACCGCTCGACGGCGGCTCCGGGTGGGTACGGCTCTCGACGCCGGTCGAGCTGCCGTGGCGGGTCGGCGACCGCGCGATCCTGCGCGACCCGGGCAGCCGCCGGCTGTGGGCGCTGCGCGTCGTCGACGTCGACCCGCTGCCCCTGCGCCGTCGCGGAGACGCCCGCCGCCGGGCCGAGGCGCTCGGTGCGGGTGTGGCCCGGGGCCCTGCATCGGCCGGCGGTGACTCGCCGCCCGCAGGAGGCACCGGCTCTCCGCCCACGGAGGCCGGCGCCGTCGCGGCGGCGATCAGGCTCCGCTCCCGATCGGCCGACCGGGCTGAGGTCCTCGAGCGGCTCGGGCTGCCCGCTCCTACCGACGGGGTCCGGGTCGGCGACTGGTGGGTGGACCCCGCCATGGTGCCGCGGTGGCGCACACGTCTCGCCGAGGCGGTCGCGGCGCACCACCGGGACCACCCGCTGAGCGCCGGGATGCCGGTCGCGGAGGCGGCCCGCGCGCTCGACCTGCCCGACCATCTGCCGTCGGCCCTCGGGAACGAGCTCGTCCATCACCTCGTCGGATCTGCCCGGCTCGGCGTGACCGACGGCCGCGTCCGCGACCCGGACGCCGGTGGTCTCGGCGCGGCGGAGGCGGCGGTGGCGACCCTCGAGGAGCGGCTCCGGTCCGCCCCCTTCGCCGCCCCGGAGCGAGGCGATCTCGACGAGCTGCGGCTGGGATCCTCCGAGGTCGCCGCGGCGGTCCGCCTCGGACGGTTGCTGCGTCTGGAGGACGGCGTGCTGCTCCTGCCCGACGGCCCGGCCCGGGCGATGCGGGTGCTGGCGGCCCTGGAGCAGCCCTTCACCCTCAGCCAGGCGCGTCAGGCCCTCGGCACCACCCGCCGCGTCGCCGTCCCCCTCCTGGAGCACCTGGACGCGCGCGGCTGGACCCGCCGTCTCGACGGGCGGCTCCGCGAGGTGGTGCGGTGAGCCGACGCCCTGGGCGTCTTCTGCCGTCGGCGGGTCCGGTGATCCCTCGCCCGGCGCGGGAGCGGACCCGGCCGGACTCGTGCCGAGCCGGAGCGAAGGGGAGCGCAGCCGCTCCTCAGCGTCGCCGCGAGTAGATCCGCTCGATCTGCTCGGAGCGGGTCTTCTCGATGACGTGCCGACGCAGCTTCATCGTCGCGGTGAGCTCCTCGCGCTCCTCGGTGAAGTCCTCGAGCACCAGCTCGAAGCTGCGCACGCCCTCCGCCCGGGAGACCAGCGTGTTGCCCTCGTCGACCCGCTGCTGGATCCGCTCGTGCAGCGCGTCGGAGCCGAGCAGCTCCTCGGGCGGGCCGGTGAGCCCCTGCTCCTGCGCCCACCGGGTGAGGGCGTCCTCGTCGAGCGCCACGAGGGCCGCGACGAAGGGGCGGCCCTCACCGACGACCATCGCGTTGGCCACGAGCGGGTCGCCGCGCAGGTTGTCCTCGAGCGGGCCGGGGATGACGTTCTTCCCACCGGCCGTCACGATGATCTCCTTGGCACGCCCGGAGATCGTCAGGTACCCGTCCTCGTCGAGTCCGCCGAGGTCACCGGTGGCGAACCACCCGCCGCCGAAGGACTTCTCGGTCGCCTCCGGGTCGTTCCAGTACCGCTGCGCGACGACGGCGCCCGCGACCTCGATCTCGCCGGAGTCGGCGATGCGCACCCGGTTGCCCGCGAGCGGTCGCCCGACCGTCCCGATGCGCTGGCAGCCGGGGCCGTTGACCGTGATGGCCGCGCAGGTCTCGGTGAGCCCGTACCCCTCCTGGATCGGCACGCCGACGCCGCGGAAGAAGTGGCCCAGCTGCTCGCCGAGCGCGCCACCGCCGCTGATGGCGTAGCCGCACTCGCCGCCCAGCGCGGCGCGCACCCGACGGAAGAGCAGTCGGTCGAAGACCGCGTGCTCGAGCCGCAGCCGCGGCCCCGGCCCCGAGGTCTCGCCCCGGCCGTCCTCCCCCTTCGCCCGGCTCCACTCGATGGCCACCCGCTCGCCCCGACGGAAGATCTCGGAGGGCACGCGTCCGCCCTTCGCCGCCGAGGAGCGGATGCCCGCGTGGACCTTCTCGAAGACCCGCGGCACACCGAGGACCATGTGCGGCCGGAAGGAGACGAACTTCTCGCTGATCGTGCCGAAGTCGGCCCAGAAGCCGACCGTCGCGCCACCCTGCGCCGCGGCGTGCGTGACGGCACGGGCGAGGACGTGCGCCATCGGCAGGAACATCAGCACCCGCCGCCCCGGCTGCCCGACGACGCCGACCGGGTGCTGGAGCACCCCGGCGACCTCGGCGAGCAGCTGCCGATGGGTGATGATGACGCCCTTGGGCCGACCGGTCGTGCCCGAGGTGTAGACGAGCGAGGCGATGTCGTCGAGGGTCAGCGCGTCCCGGCGCCGCTCGATCTCGCTCTCCGCGACCTCGCCACCACGCCGGGCGAGCTCGGCCACGGCGCCGGAGTCGAGGACGAGGAGCTCGACGCCCAGATCGAGGCCGGCGATCTCCGCGGCCTGCTCCTCGTGCTCGACGACGACGAGCCGGGAGCCGGAGTTGCTGATGATCCACTCGGCCTGCCCGGTCGAGGACGAGGGGTAGATCGGCACCGTCGCGGCGCCCGAGGCCCAGATCGCCTCGTCGAGGACGAGCCACTCGTAGCGCGTCTCGCTCATGACGGCGACGCGGTCACCGGCCTGCACCCCGCTCGCGACGAGGCCCCGGGCGGTGGCGAGGACCGTGGCGAGGTGGTCGCTCGCCGTGACGTCCTGCCAGGCGTCGTCGACGAAGCGGGCGAAGGAGGGGCGCTGCGGGTCCTCCGCAGCGGCCCGCCACGGGCGAAGGGGGAGCATCCGCTCCTCATCGAGCTCCAGCGGTCCGCCACTGGCGAGGGGTGTCGACACGGGTGTCCTCCTAGCGTCCTCTACGTATGTAGAAGGTCAGGATACACGTCACCCGTGGCGTCGGTCACCTCCACGCACCCCCCGGGCGCACGCCGGGGCCTGGGCGCGCGGCCCCGACGTGCGACGACTCAGGCGGCGGCCGCCTCCACCTGCACCCGGGTGCTCACCGGCACCCCGTTGGTGAGATTGTCCGCGACCGGGCAGTGGACGGCCACCGCCTCCTCGAGGCGACGGTAGGAGGCCTCGCTCTCCGGCCCGGTGAGCCGCACCCGCAGGTCGATGCCCTCGAAGCCGGGACGCACCCCTTCGCCGGTGCCGAAGAAGCCGCGCAGGTCGATGTCACCGTCGACGTCGACCTCGACGCCGTCGAGCGTCAGGCCGAGCTGCGCCGCCCAGACCTGGTAGCTGATCACCGTGCACGAGGCGAGCGCCGCCAGGAGGTGCTCGACCGGGTTGGCCCCGCGGTCGGCGCCCCCGAGCGCCGGGGGCTCGTCGATGGTGAAGTCGTGCTGACGGGCCGAGACGGCCACCTCCGTGCCGCCACGCAGGGTGGCCGACACCGCGCTCGTCAGGCGCTGCGGCGCGGCGGGGTCCACGCCCTGCGCCTGCTCGATCGTCCGACTCATAGGGATATCCCTCTCTGGTCCAGGGTCCACCTCGGGGAACCCGCGCTTGCCGCGACCGGTCGGCCGCGACCAGGTCCTCACCCGGGGCACCCCACCGAGGGTGGAGGGTTGCCGCCCAGCCAGCCGGGGCTTGACGCTGGGACTCATGACCCGGACATAACTTCGCACACTGTCATGCATAATGTCCAGTTATGTTTCAGGAGGCGTGCCCGGCGCTCTCCTCGGGTCCCGTCTCGGGCACCCCACCACCGGGCAGCGCGACGGTGAAGATCGGCAGGAAGAGCTGGGCCAGCGGGCCGATGGCGAGCGCGTAGAGCGCCGTGCCGACGCCCACGACGCCCCCGAGCAGCCACCCCACGACGACGACGGCGACCTCGATCCCCGTGCGCACGAGCCGGATCGAGCCTCCGGTGACCCGGGAGAGCCCGGTCATCAGACCGTCACGCGGCCCGGGGCCGAACTGGGACCCGATGTACATCCCCGTCGCGATGCCGTTGAGGACGACACCTCCGACGAGGAGCAGCGCCCGCCAGCCGAGGGCCTCCGGCGCGTCGAGCACGGCCAGCACGAGGTCGGCGGAAGGGCCGATGAGCAGGGCGTTGCAGATCGTGCCCAGGCCGGGCTTCTGGCGCAGCGGGATCCACGGGAGCAGCACGAGCAGCGAGACCCCGACGACGATCGTGCCGAAGGTCAGCGGCACGTGGTGCGAGACGCCGACGTGGAGGACGTCCCACGGGATCTGCCCCAGCGTGCTGCGCAGGACCATCGCCATCGAGGCGCCGTAGAGGAAGAGCCCGACGAGCAGCAGCGGCAGGCGCACGGCGAGACGGCCTGCGCGCAGCTGGGCGAGGGGGCCGATGTCCGCGAGCTCGCGGGAGCGGGGGGTGCGGGCGGCGGGCGCCTGCCTGGTCTTGCGGGTCACGCGGCCAGCCTGCACCGCGGGGGCTCGGCCTGTCGACCTGCCGCTCGCGGTGACCACCGGCGACGGGAGCGGCGCTCCCCCTCGCGTTCCGGCCGGGCGGTCAGTCGCCGACGATCTTCTTCGCCCGCGCGACGACCTTCTTGTCGGGTGCGAAGACGATCGAGGTGTCCTTGTCCTCGTAGTCGAACTGGTTGAGGAAGAAGCGGATGGCGTTGATCCGGCCGCGCTTCTTGTCGTTGGACTTGATGACCGTCCACGGGGCGTGCTTGGTGTCGGTGCGCTCGAACATCGCCTCCTTCGCGTGGGTGTAGGCCTCCCACCGGTCGAGGCTCTCCAGGTCCATCGGGGAGAGCTTCCACCGGCGGACCGGGTCGATCTGCCGGATCGCGAAGCGGGTGCGCTGCTCCTGCTGGGTCACGGAGAACCACAGCTTGGTCACGTGCACCCCGGCCTCGGAGAGCATCCGCTCGAGCCGTGGAGCCTGGTCCATGAAGGACTCGTACTCCTCGTCCGTGCAGAAGCCCATGACCCGCTCCACACCGGCGCGGTTGTACCAGGAGCGGTCGAAGAGGACGATCTCACCGCTCGTCGGCAGGTGCTGCACGTACCTCTGGAAGTACCACTGCCCCTGCTCACGGTCCGACGGCCTGGTCAGCGCGACCACACGCGCGCCCCGCGGGTTGAGGTGCTCCGTGAAGCGCTTGATCGTGCCACCCTTGCCGGCGGCGTCCCGCCCCTCGAAGAGCACGACGAACTTGCGGCCGGTGTCCTGGGCCCAGTACTGGAACTTCAGCAGCTCGATCTGCAGGAGGTACTTCTCCACGTCGTAGTCGAAGCGGGTCATCAGCTCGTCGTACGGGTAGCCCTCGCGCCAGGTCTCCACCGCGCTGCCGTCCGGAGCGATGAGGATCGGGTCGTCGCCCTGGTCGTCGCGGACCGTGTAGCCCTCGTCGATGAGCCGGTCGATGTACTCCCGCAGGTTCTGCTGCATGCGCAGTGACTACCACCCCAAGGTGTCCAGCAGGTGAAGAGCGCGGCACAGTAGCCCCATGGGCAAGAGGGCGAAGGGTGGCGCGACACCGGCGATCCGTGCGCTGGCGGCGGCGGGGGTCCAGCACGTCGAACGGCCCTACGAGCACGACCCGGCTGCGGAGTCCTTCGGGCTGGAGGCCGCCGAGGCGCTCGGGGTGGACCCGGAGCGGGTCTTCAAGACGCTGCTGGCCACGACGGACCTCCCCCGCGACCACGGCCTCGTCGTCGGCATCGTGCCGGTCACGCGGCAGCTGGACCTCAAGGCGCTCGCCGCGGCGGTCGGCGCGAAGAAGGCCACGATGGCCGACCCCGCGCTCGCGGAGCGCACGACGGGCTACGTCGTCGGCGGGATCAGCCCGGTCGGGCAGAAGCGGGCCCTGCGCACCGTGCTCGACGAGTCGGCGCTCGCCCACGAGAGCGTCCTCGTCAGCGGTGGTCGTCGGGGCCTGGACGTCGAGCTCGCGCCGAGCGACCTCGCCGAGGTGACCGGCGCGCTCGTCGCGGCCGTCGGGAGGTAG
>CAYSGN010000106.1:0-8675 GCA_964430615.1 uncultured Janibacter sp.
ACTGGGTGTGCAAGCGCACCGCCCCCTTCGTCGCGGAGGCGCTGGAGTGCCTCGGCGGCAACGGCTTCATCGAGGAGCACGGGATGGCGCTGCTGTACCGCCAGGCGCCGCTGAACTCGATCTGGGAGGGGTCGGGCAACGTCAACGCGCTCGACGTCCTCCGGGCGATCTCCAAGGAGCCCGGCTCGCTCATGGCCCTGCTCAAGGTGGCCGGCGAGGCCCGTGGGCGCCTGGCCACCCTGGACTCGGCCCTCGACGAGCTCGAGCGGGACGTCTCCGGGCTCGGCGGCACCGACCCCGCCGACCTCGCCGCCAGCTCCCGGCGGCTCGTGGAGCGGCTCGCGGTCACGCTGCAGGCGAGCCTCATGACCCTGCACTCCCCCGCGCCGATGGCAGAGGCCTTCGTCTCCTCGCGGCTCGGGCAGGCCCACGGAGCGGCCTTCGGCACGTTGGACCCCGCGGCGGTCACCGCTGCGGGGTCGATCGCGATCGAGCGCGCCGGCGTCGCCTGAGGTCGACCGACGGCGGTGGCCTCCGAGGGGGCTGACCCCCGGTCGCCATGTCGAGCTCGGGCGTCGGCCCCGGACAGGTCGGGTCGAGCTCCTCGAGCGGCTCCGGGCCGCGGCGACACCATGCAGCAGGAGACGTCCGGCAGACTCTGCCCCGTGCGCGCACTCATCACCGACCTCACCGACCTCGGCGCCGACGGAGAGCTCACCGACGCCGACCTGGACACCGTCTACGCCGCCGAGCGGGTGCTGCGGCTGAACTTCGTCGCCACCCTCGACGGGGCGGCCACCGGCTCCGACGGCCGCTCGGGGACGATCAACTCCGAGGCGGACCACCGCGGCTTCGCCGCGATGCGGCGGGCCGCGGACGTGCTGCTCATCGGGGCGGGCACCGCCCGCGTCGAGGAGTACGGGCCCACGAAGAGGCCGATGGTCGTCGTCTCCCGACGCCCCGAGCTGCCCGAGACCCTGCGTCGTGATGGTGCCGTGCTCGCGACGTGCGAGACCTCCGGCGCGCGTGCGGGCGAGCGCGTGTGGGTCTGCGGTCGGGACGGAGTGGACCTCGGTGCCGTCCTCGCCCGTGCCCAGGAGACCTTCGGGCCGCACGTGCTCAGCGAAGGGGGACCGACGCTGGCGGCCCAGCTCGTCGCCGAGAGCCTGGTCGACGAGCTGGCCCTCTCGTGGACCCCCCAGCTCGTGGGCGGCGGCCGCGGCGCCCACCCGCGCATCCTCGACGGGGCCGACATCGACGTGGAGCTCTCCTGCCGGCACCTCCTCGAGGAGGACGGCACGCTGCTCGGTCTGTGGCGGGTCAGCGGACGAAGTCGGTGACGACCCGGTCCCAGCGGCGCGGGTCGACGTTCCACTCCTTGCAGTGCCGGGCCAGCGACCACGGCTCGAAGGTCACGAGGTCGGGGCGGGCGGCAGCCAGCGCCTCGCTCGGTCCGACCGGCACGAACTCGTCGTCGCGGGAGTGGATGAGCAGCAGCGGGTGGGTGAGCTCCTCGGCGCGCTCGACCCAGTTCGTGCGCGCCACGTCGACGCTCTCGGAGACACCGACGAGGTAGCGGGCCCAGTGCCGGCCCATGAGCGAGGTGGCCAGGAGCGAGACGGGCGCGGGCACCCGGTGCAGCTGCGCGTGGTGGGTGAGCACGTCGCCCCAGTCCACGACCGGTCCGTCGAGCACGGCCCGGGAGACCACGGACGAGAGCGGCGAGCGGTCGAGGAACTGCAGCACGATCGCGCCACCCATCGACCAGCCGACGAGGACGATCTCCTTCGCCCCCCTGGCCAGGGCCATGCGCACGGCGTCCTCGATGTCCCGCCACTCCGAGAGACCGAGGTTGTAGCGGCCGTCCGGGCCGAGCGGTGCCTCGCCGTCGTTGCGGTAGCTCGGCACGAGGGAGGTCAGCCCCGCGGCGTGCAGCGCCGGCAGGGCACGCAGGGTCTCGATCCGCCGCGCACCGCGACCGTGGACCAGGACCGCCCAGCGGGTGCCGTCGCCGTGCTCGCTCGGCACGATCCAGGCCGGCATCGGGCCGAGCGACGCCGGCACCGTGACCTCCTCGGTCTCCAGACCGAGGTCGGTGAAGGGATCCCGGCTCCAGTAGTAGCCGTTGAAGCGTGCCGACCCGGGCAGGAGCACCCCCTCGTCGACGGCGACGAGCTCACGGCGCACCCGGCCCCGGTGGTGGTCGACCGCCAGCACGCCACCCATCCGGGCGTGCCCCCTGCCCCCGTCCAGCCACAGGCCGTAGTGACCGGGCACGACGGTGTCCTGGGTCGCCGCGAGGGTCACGCTGTCGGTGTGCACGACGTGCACCGTCGTGTCGTCGGGTCGGGCCGGGTCCGGGGTGAGCACGCGGCGGGCGAAGTAGGTGGCCGAGCCGACCCACACCGACCCGGCACCCACCAGCGCGGAGCCCAGGGTCACCGCCGCGTACGTCGCCAGGCGCCTGGCGCCCTTCGGGATGGTCACCGGCCAATGATCTCAAATCCGTTGCGGCACGGGCAGAATGTGACACGTGACACCCGTACCCGACCTGCCCATCACCCCGATGCTCGCGAAGTCCGTCCCCTCGGTCCCCGCCGCGGACGCGGTGGAGGGTGGCTACGCGTACGAGCCCAAGTGGGACGGTTTCCGATGCCTCGTCGTCAAGGACGGCGAGGACGTCGAGCTGGCCAGCCGGGGCAAGAAGCCGTTGACGCGCTACTTCCCCGAGGTGGTCCGGGCCTGCCAGGAGCACCTGCCCGAGCGGATCATCCTCGACGGGGAGATCGTCGTGCGCGGCGGGGAGCCCGGTGCGCAACGCCTCGAGTGGGAGCTGCTCGGGCAGCGCATCCACCCGGCCGACTCCCGAGTGCGCAGGCTCTCCGAGGAGACCCCGGCGGAGGTCATCGCCTTCGACCTGCTCTCGGTGGGCGACGTGGGGCTGCTGGAGGCCCCCTTCGCCACCCGCCGGGAGCGGTTGGAGACGGTCTTCGGCGACATCGCGAAGGGGGCTCCGCTGCACCTGACGCGGGTGACCCGCGACGCGACCGAGGCCCAGGACTGGTTCACCCGTTTCGAGGGGGCGGGTCTCGACGGTGTCGTCGCCAAGGCCCTGTCCTCGCCGTACACGCCGGGCAGGCGCACCATGCTCAAGGTCAAGCACAAGCGGACCGCCGAGGCGGTGGTGACCGGCTACCGGGTGCACAAGTCCGGTGAGGGTGTGGGCTCGCTGCTGCTCGGCCTCTACCGCGACGGCCGGCTCTTCAACGTCGGCGGCATCGCGGCCTTCACGACCGCGCGTCGCCGCGAGCTCGTCGAGGAGCTCGAGCCCCTCGTGCTCCGCGACGCCGAGGGCGACATCGAGCACGCCGAGACCGACCGGTCCCGCTTCTCCAGCGGGAAGGACGTCAGCTACGTGCCGCTGCGCCCCGAGCGGGTCGTCGAGGTCGCCTTCGACCAGCTCGAGGGGTACCGCTTCCGGCACACGGTGCAGTTCCTGCGCTGGCGTCCGGACCGCGACGCCGAGTCGTGCACGCTCGAGCAGATCGAGCGCGCCCCCGCCTACGACCTGGGTGGGGTGCTCGCGGACTGACGCGGGCACCCCACCCGGACGGTCAGAAGCTGTCGTTGATGGTGATCTCGTCGTAGTCGCTCGGCAGGTCGTCCGCGGAGAAGCAGCTGAGCGTCACGGTCTCGCCGGGCTGGATCGGGTCGGTGGTGCAGTCCGCGGACGCGAGGACCTCCGAGCCCTTCATGAGCTTGATGTCGACGAGGGCGCTGTCCCGCTTCTCTCGGTTGTTCGTCACCTTCAGGCCCGTGATGTCCATGGACCCGAGGGACTCGGTGAGCTCCCACCCGGATGCGTACTCGAAGCCGCGCACCTCGAAGGCCTCCCCCTCGGTGATGGTCTTCGGGTTGCCCGTGCCGCCCTCCTCGGACTCCTCGGCCTCGATCGCCTTGTTCACCTCGTCCGCCGTACCCACGATCCCGGCGGTGCAGGCGGCGAACCCGCCGCAGCACGCGATGAGCGCGACGACGAGGATGATGAGCACCCACTTCCACACCGAGCTCTTCCTCTGGGGCGGAGGAGGCGGTGTCGCCCGGTACGCCGGCTGCGCTGCCCCGCCGCCCTGGGCCGTCCGGTACTCATCGGTCCACCGCTCCCCGTCGTAGTACCGCTCGCGGCCATCGGGCTGCGGGAACCATCCGGACGTGCTCATGTGAATCCTCCTGTGGTGTGTGTGGCGCAGGATCTATCTATCACCACGAGCGGGCCACGGAGGCGGCGCCCCGACGTGACGTCGGACAAGCGCCCGGGAGGGGCTAGGACTCGACCCGGTTGCCCTCCTCGTCCCAGTGCTCGGCGACCTTCTTGCTCGGCTGCACGCGAGGCGGCTCGCCGGGCATCTTCGGGTGGTCGGGCGGGAAGTTCAGCTCGCCGAGGCCCCGCTCGCGCACGTCGGTGTCCCACAACGCGATCGCCGCGTCCACGTCGCCGACGGCCGCGTCCATGCCGGCCCAGGGGTCCTCCCCCTTCGCCCGCTCCGGCGCCGAGTGGATCGTCCACGTCCGCGGGTCGAGACCGTCGAGCTCGGTCCAGGCGACCGGCATCGAGACCGGCGCGCCCGGCAGGCCCCGGGGGCTCCACGCCGAGGCGATGGTGCGGTCACGGTTGGCCTGGTTGTAGTCGACGAAGATCCGCTCGCCGCGCTCCTCCTTCCACCAGGCGGTCGTGACGAGATCGGGCAGGCGCCGCTCGAGCTCGCGGGCGATGCCGATGACCCCGTGACGCACGTCGAAGAACTCCCGGGTCGGCGCGATGCGCGAGTAGACGTGCAGCCCGCGGCTGCCCGAGGTCTTGACGAAGGGGGTCAGCCCGATCTCCTCCATGACCTCCTTGAGGCCGCGGGCGGCCTCCACGACGTCCACGAAGTCCCGGCCCGGCTGCGGGTCGAGGTCGATGCGCACCTCGTCAGGGTGGTCGTTGTCCCCGGTCCGGACCGGCCACGGGTGCCAGGTGACGGTCGACATCTGCACGCACCACACCGCCGTCGCGACCTCGTCGACGACGAGCTGGGGGTGACGCCGCCCGCTGGGGTAGGTGCACATGGTCGTCCGCGCCCAGTCGGGCACGCCCTTCGGTGGGTTCTTGGAGTAGAACTCCTCGCCGGTGATCCCGTCTCGGAAGCGTTGGAGGGTCACCGGGCGATCACCGAGCGCACCGAGGAGCCGGTCGCCGACGGCGAGGACGTAGTCGACGACGTCGCGCTTGGTCAGCGCCGCCCCCGCCTCCGTCTCGGGCCACATGACCTTGTCGGGGCTGGACAGGCGCACGCGGCGCACCTGCCCGTCCGGTCCGGGGATCTCCAGCTGCTCTGCCGTGGCCACGGTGGTGAGCCTAGCCGCCTTGATTTTCGAATTCCTATTGAATCTTCGCATTTGCGCTGGTAGACCTGTGGCACCGGTCACTCAAGGAGGCGTGATGTCAGGACGGGCACGCAGCGAGCAGCACATCGTCATCGTCGGGGGCACCAAGGGTCTGGGGTTGGAGATCGCCCGGGCGAGCGTCGCCCGGGGCGATCGGGTCACCATCGCCGGCCGCGACCCGGACATCGCCCGGAGCGAGGCCGAGACGCTCGGCGGGGGCGCGGTGCATGGCATCTGCGACCTCACCGACTGGGCCTCCCTCGAGGCATTCTTCGAGCAGGTCGAGCCCATCGACCACCTCGTCCTCGTCGCTCTCGACCGGGACAACAACGACATCCGGGAGTTCCGCCCGGAGGACAGCGCGAGGACGTCGC
Organism: uncultured Janibacter sp.; assembly: GCA_964430615.1. GTDB lineage: Bacteria > Actinomycetota > Actinomycetes > Actinomycetales > Dermatophilaceae > Janibacter. Next base: position 5,802 of record CAYSGN010000106.1, read on the forward strand.
TGATGAAGAACGTCGGGTACGCCGCGAGCGTGCACTACGCCCTGCCGAAGCTGGCCGACGACGGGTCGGTCCTGATGTTCAGCGGGCTCTCGATGTGGCTGCCCTTCCCGGGGTCGACGACGATCTCGATGGCCAATGCCGGCGTGGTCGGCCTGGCCAACTCCCTGGCGGTGCAGATCGCCCCGACCCGGGTCAACGTCATCACCCCGGGCGTCGTCGGTGGCACGGCAGCCGTGGACCGGGCCGACCCCGAGCGCGCGGTGGCCTACGAGGCCGCCCGGCAGCGCACTCCCGGCATGCGGCTGCCCGGACCCGACGACATCGTCGACGCCGCCTTCGCCCTCCTCGACAACCCCGGCATCAACGCGGCGAACCTCGTGGTCGACGCCGGCATGCACATCATCTGAGGGGCCACGACGTGCGTACCGAGAAGACCGACGTCCTCGTCGTCGGCGCCGCCGCCGGCCCGGGCCCGGGTGCGCTCGCGCTCCACGTCGTCCCCGCTGCGGCCGTCGTGCGCAGGTCGCGGCGCGCCCTGGCCGAGGACGAGGCAGCCGCACCCATCGGCTAGGAGACCTGCGCGAGGCTCTCCTCGAGGATGTCGGCCGTGCGCTGGTAGTGCTCGCGCAGGGCGGTGGCCGCGGCCTCCGGGTCGCGCTCGAGCGCGGCCTCGCAGATGGCGCGGTGCTCGGCGGCGACGTCGCGGCCAGGCTGCCGCGGCTGGGACCAGCGCCGGTACAGCTCGGATGCGTCGCGCAGGCTCACGGCCATCGCGAGGAGTCGTGGCCGGCCGCACCCGGCGATGAGCGCCGCGTGGAAGGCGGCGTGCTCCTGCTCCCACTCGTCCGAGACCCGGGAGGGCCCGGACTCGCTGAGCAGTGGGGTCCGCTCGAGCCGGTGGTGCGCCGCGACGAGGTCGCTCTCCCACTCCATGTCCCCCTTCGCGATCGCACCGCGCAGGGCGAGCAGCTCCAGGTCGATCCGGGTCTCGGTCAGGTCGTGCAGGTCGGGCACCGAGAGGGGGACCACGCGGAACCCGATCATCGGCTCGGACAGGACGAGCCGCTGCTCGGCCAGACGCGTCAGGCTCTCGCGGATGACGCTCACACTCGCTCCGTAGCGCTCGCCGAGCGCCGCGAACTTCAGCTTCTGGCCCGGCTCGAAGACACCCCCGAGGATGTCGGCGCGCAGACGTGCGTGGACCTGGTCGGTGCTGGCACGAGCGCGGGACATGCCGTCACTGTAACGAAGCGGCGAAGAAGCTCCCGGGCACCACGGGCGGGCGCGGACGAACCACACGCGGCTTTACCTTCGGGCGCTGGTGGGTTATGGGTGGACCACGGGCGGCGCCGATCCGGTGCCACCTGCGACCAACTCCACATCGTCTACGAATTCTCGGCTTCGAAGCGCCGATTGAGGGAAAGAGGTCTTCATGGAGATCACGGAAACTCAAACCGCAACTCGACCCGTCGACGTCTACCGCACCCGCCTGGCCTCCCGCAGCCAGATCGAGCCGCGGCCGCACCCGGTCGTCTGGGGAGAGGCCGCTCACGGGCCGCTCTCGCAGCAGCAGGTCCGGGACTACGAGGCCCGTGGGTACCACACGGCCGAGGGCGTCCTCAGCGACCAGGACATCGCCACCTGCCTCGCCGAGGTCGAGGCCGTCACGGATCGTCTGGGAGAGGACGAGCGCGTCGTCCGGGAGTCCTCGAACGGTGAGGTGCGCTCGCTCTTCGCCGTGCACCGGCTGAGCGAGGCCATCGCCGAGATCTGCTCGCGTCCGGAGATCGTCGGTGTCGCCGAGCAGATCCTCGGCGACGAGGTCGACATCCATCAGAGCCGGATCAATCTCAAGCCCGGCTTCGGCGGCGGCCCGTTCTACTGGCACAGCGACTTCGAGACCTGGCACGCCGAGGACGGCATGCCGAAGCCGCGTGCCCTGAGCGTCTCGCTCGCGCTCACGCCCAACTTCGAGACCAACGGCTCGCTGATGATCATCCCCGGCTCGCACCGCCAGTTCGTCAGCTGTGTCGGGGAGACGCCCGACGGCTACCACGAGGAGTCGCTCTCCTCCTACCGGCCGCCCTTCGGGACCCCGGACGAGGAGGACGTGGCCACCCTCGCCGACGAGCACGGGATCGACCTGATCACCGGCCCGGCCGGATCGGCGCTCTACTTCGACAGCAACTGCATGCACGCCTCCGCCGGCAACATCTCGCCGGACCCGCGCAGCAACCTCTTCGTCGTCTTCAACGCACGGTCCAACGCGCTGGGCGCTCCCTTCGCCGCCTCCCGGCCTCGCCCCGACCACCTGGCCCACCGCACGGCCTCGTGAGGATCTCCCCTCGCTCCGCCGCGGCCCCCGGGATGAGACCCGGGGGCCGCGGCGTTGCACCATGGAGACCCCAGACGAAGGAGCAGTCGATGATGGAGCCGAGCGGTCGCACCTACGAGGTCGACAAGACCGACGAGCAGTGGCGGGAGGAGCTGGCACCCGACGAGTACGCAGTCCTGCGCCAGGCCGGCACCGAGCGTCCCTTCACCGGTGAGTACAACGAGACCACCACCGAGGGCGTCTACGCCTGTCGCGCCTGCGGCGCCGAGCTCTTCACGTCCGAGACGAAGTTCACCAGCCACTGCGGCTGGCCGTCCTTCTACTCCCCCCTCGCCGAGGACCGCGTGGAGTACATCCAGGACGACTCGCTCCCGGGCCGCCCACGCATCGAGGTCCGCTGCGCGAGCTGCGGCAGCCACATGGGCCACGTCTTCGAGGGCGAGGGATACGAGACCCCCACCGACCAGCGCTACTGCATCAACTCGATCTCGATGACGCTGCGTCCCGCGCAGGACTGACCTCAGGCGAAGATCTCCTCG